>JAYSFC010000018.1:0-37292 GCA_041913505.1 Acidovorax sp. | reverse complement strand
CGGTGTGATCGGCGTGAAGGTGTGGGTCTACAAGGGCGACACGCTGGGCCGCAATGACTTGCCCGCTGTGGAGACGCCGCGCCCTGAAGAAGAGCGCCGTCCCCGTGGTCCCCGCCGCGATGGTCGCCCTGGTGGCGACCGTGCCGGTGCTGGCCGTGGTGGCCGCCGTCCGATGGGTGGCAATGCCGCTCCGGCCGATGGCAGCGACAAGCCCCAAGGTGCCGGTGGCGCCGACGCAACCGCCGTTAAGCGCGTTCGCAAGACTGACGCGCCCGCTACAGCAGCGGACGGTAAAGGAGAATAAACATGCTGCAACCCGCTCGCCGCAAGTACCGCAAAGAGCAGAAGGGCCGCAACACCGGTATCGCAACGCGTGGTAACTCCGTTGCTTTCGGTGACTTCGGCCTGAAGTCCACGGACCGTGGCCGTCTGACGGCCCGCCAGATCGAAGCCGCTCGTCGCGCCATTTCGCGCCACGTCAAGCGCGGTGGCCGTATCTGGATCCGTGTGTTCCCCGACAAGCCGATCTCGACCAAGCCCGCCGAAGTCCGTATGGGTAACGGTAAGGGCAACCCCGAGTACTACGTGGCTGAGATCCAGCCCGGCAAGGTGCTCTACGAGATCGTGGGCGTGCCCGAAGATCTGGCCCGCGAAGCGTTCCGCCTGGCTGCCGCCAAGCTGCCGCTGCGCACCACCTTTGTTGCCCGTCAAATTGGCGCTTAAGGAGAAATCAACATGACGAAAGCTGCTGAACTCCGCCAAAAAGACGTGGCCGCTCTGGAAGCGGAAGTGAAGTCCTTGCAAAAGGCGCACTTCGGCCTGCGTATGCAGAAGGCCACGCAACAACTGGGCAACACGGGCACGCTGCGCACCACGCGCCGCGACATCGCCCGCGCCAAGACCATTCTTGCTGAAAAGCAAGCCGCCAAGTAAGGAGCCGACATGACGGAAGCTAAAAAATCCCTCAAGCGCACCTTGATTGGCAAGGTGGTCAGCGACAAGCGTGCCAAGACCGTGACCGTGCTGGTGGAGCGCCGTGTGAAGCACGAGCTCTACGGCAAGATCGTCGCGAAGTCGAGCAAGTACCACGCCCATGACGAAAAGGGCGAGTACAAGCTGGGCGACGTGATCGAGATCACCGAGAGCCGCCCGCTCTCCAAGACCAAGAACTGGGTGGCTACCCGCTTGGTGCAAAAGGCCGCCCTGGTCTAAGCCTTCTCGGCCCCAGGCTGCAAAGCCCCAGAAAACGACCCACAATGTGGGTCGTTTTTCTTTTGGGGCCGCCGTTTTGGGTGGCTCCGTCCATCCCACACTCACAAGGAGATTTCCATGATCAAGATCGGCGACGCACTGCCCGCAACCACCCTGATGGAGTACTCCGAAGTGGAGGGCAACGGCTGCAGCATCGGCCCCAATGCCGTGGATGTGCAAAAGGCCGCCGCAGGCAAGACCATCGCTTTGTTCGCCGTCCCCGGCGCCTTTACCCCCACCTGCTCGGCCAAACATGTGCCGGGCTACGTGGAGCAGGCCGAGGCCTTGCAGGCCGCCGGTGTCGACGAAATCTGGTGCCTGGCGGTGAACGATGCCTTCGTGATGGGCGCCTGGGCGCGTGACCAGAAAACCAATGGCAAGGTGCGCATGCTGGCCGACGGCGACGCGGCCTTCGCCAAAGCCACGGGCCTTACGCTCGATCTCAACGGCAAGGGCCTGGGCCTGCGCAGCAACCGTTACTCGATGCTCGTCAAGGATGGCAAAGTGGTCACGTTGAACGTGGAAGCCCCGGGCAAGTTCGAGGTCAGCGACGCCGCCACACTGCTGGCCCAGGCCAAGGCCTGAACTCCACCGCACCTGCGCTCTCGGAAGGGGAGCGCATGGGTGCCTTGGATGGCCCCAGGCTCAGGAAATGTCGACCTTCAGGTAGTGCGCCCCCGCCACGGGGTTGTGGTAATAGGGCGGGATTTCCTGGAACCTGAGCTCCGTATAGAGCGCCCGCGCGGCTTCCATGTCATCGAGCGTATCGAGCAGCACGCAGGCATAGCCCGCCTGCCGCGCCACGTCGAGCATGGCCTCGGCGAGTTGGCGCCCCAGCCCAAACCCCCGGAAGGCCTTGCGCACGTACAGGCGTTTCATTTCCGCCGCGTTCGGGTAGTCGGCGGTATCGAGCGGGCGCAGCGCGCAGCAGCCCGCGACCACACCACCTACCTCGGCCAGCAGCAACTGGCCGCGCGGTGGGGCGTACTCGCCCGGCAAGCCCGCCAGCTCCCCCTCGAAATCCTGGAAGCCCAGGTCGATGCCGAGGCTGGCGGCGTACTCCCGGAAGATGTCGCGCACGGCGTCCATCTCGCTGCTCAGCGTCGGCTTCAACAGGGTAACGGGGGGGTGGTCCACGGGCGGTTGATCGGTGTCGGCAAAGGGCCAGTGTAGCGGCACGCCCGCCGCTGGGCGTGGACCTCCGCCTCTCGATCAAGGGGTGCTATGAATAAAGTAGCTGAATGAGCACGCCCATCCGCCACATGGACCCAGGTTCGCCTCAGGTCTCGGCCAGCAGCTTTTCGATGAGGCGGTGCAGTTCGGGAAAATCGGGCGCCCCCACGTAGCTCTTCACGATCTCGCCGCGTTTATTCACGATGAAGGTGGAAGGGGTGAGTTTCACGTCACCCCAGGCCTGGGCTACCGCGCCGGTGTTGTCGATGGCCACCTTGAAGGGCAGCTTGCGCGTTTCGGTGAAGTTCACCACATAGCTCGGCGGGTCGTAGCTCATGGCCACTGCCAATGTATCGAAGCCCTTGGGGTGGTACTTGTTGTAAGTGGCCACGACCTCGGGCATCTCGGCCACGCAGGTGGTACAGCTCGTGGCCCAGAAGTTCACGAGCGTGACCTTGCCGCGCAGGTCGGCCGTGGTCTGGTGCGTTCCGTCGAGTAACACGAAGGTGGATTGCGGCGCGGCCGACTGGCCCGCGCCCAGGTACACGAACGCCCCCACGCCGGCGAAGGCGGCGAGCGCAGCGCCCGCGATCCAATGTTTGATGGCCATGGCCGATTGCCTTGTTCAGTCCTTGCTGTGGGAGTGTGCCGTGCGCGAGAAGTTCGCTGTGCCCTCCATTTTCCCGCGAACTGCGTCCGCCTGCCCATAATGTCCCCATGGACAGGATCTGGATTGCGATCGTCGCTCTTGGGCTGCCGCTGGCGGGCTGCAGCCCTGCGCTGAACTGGCGCAGTGTGCGGCTGGAGGACGCCTCGCTCACGATCACGCTGCCCTGCAAGCCCGAGCGCGCCGCGCGCACCGTGGATCTGGGCGCGGGCGGCGTGGAGCTGTCCCTCGTGGGCTGCGAAGCCGATGGCGCCACATTCGCGGTCTCGCACATGCGGCTGGCCGATCCGTCCCAGGCCGGCGCTGCGCTCGCGCAGTGGCGCGCGGCCGTGCTGGCCCGCCTGCAGGCGCCTGCGGCCGCGGCGGTAGACCGCCCCTTCGTGCCTGCGGGGGCGCTGGTGTTGCCCCAGTCGGTGCGCAGCACCGTGCAGGGCCGCAAGCCGGACGGCGGGGCCGTGGCCGCACAGGCCGTATGGTTCGCACGGCTGGAAGCCGGGCAGGCGCGCCTGTACCACGCCGTGGTCTATGCTGAGCGCGACCGGCCTGCGGCGGCCGACACCTTCTTCGCGGGGCTGGTACTGCCATGAGCCTGCTCGTGCGCCGCCAGGCGATCGTCGTGTTCCTTGCGTTCGCGGTGGCCTATTTTCTGGCGGCCCTGCTGCGTGCAATCACGGCCACGCTGGCGCCCACGCTCGCGCAGGAGTTCGCGCTGCAGGCGGGCGACCTGGGGCTGCTCGCGGGCGGCTACTTCCTTGGGTTCGCGGCGACGCAGCTGCCCATGGGCCAGTGGCTGGACCGCTACGGCCCGCGAGCCGTGCTGCTGGGCTTTCTGGGTGTGGCCGTGGCGGGGTGCCTCGTGTTTTCCGCTGCCACGGGATTTTCGGGGTTGCTCGCGGGGCGCGTGCTGTTCGGCGCGGGCGTGAGCGCCTGCCTCATGGCGCCGCTCACGGGCTACCGGCACTGGCTGGGGCCCACGGCGCAGCTGCGCGCCAATTCGTGGATGCTCATGACCGGCTCCTTTGGCATGGTGGCCTCTACGCTGCCCGTGCAGTGGCTGCTGCCGGTGACGGGCTGGCGGCCGCTGTTCTGGGGGCTGGCCGCGCTGCTCGTGCTGTCCATGGGCCTGCTGGCCGCCTGCGTGCCGCGCTGGCCCGCGCCAGTGAAGGAGGGAGGCGAGCCCTCCGGTGATCGCGGCTATGGCGCGGTGTGGCGCCACCCGTATTTCCAGCGTCTGGCGCCGCTGGGTTTCTTCACCTACGGCGGCATGGTGGCCATACAGACACTCTGGGCCGGGCCGTGGATGCTGCGCGTGGCGGGCTACACGCCGCTTGAGGCGGCTACAGGTCTGTTCGCCATCAACGCGGCCATGCTCTGCACCTTCTGGGTCTGGGGGCTGGCCAGCCCCTGGCTGCTGCGCCGCTTTGGTGGCGCGGACCCGATCATGGCGGCGGGCCTGCCGCTGCCCCTGCTGGTGCTCGCCGGCATCCTGTTCGCGGGTGAAAGCGCGGGCGCCGGCGCATGGGCGCTGTACTGCGTGTCGTGCACCTTCGTGTCGCTCTCGCAGCCTGCCGTGGCGATGGCCTTCCCGCAGGAGCTCGCGGGGCGGGCGCTGTCGGCGTTCAACCTCGTGATCTTCGCTGGGGTGTTCGTGGTGCAGTGGAGCATCGGCCTGGCCGTGGATGCGGCGCTGGCACTCGGCTTCGACACCGTGCCCGCGTTCCAGGCCGCCATGGCGGGGTATCTGGCCTGTGGCGTGGCCGCCTATGCGTGGTTCCTGTGGTGGGGGCCGCGCCATAATGCGGTACAGACCGCCATCCCATGAGCACGCGCATCCTCCTCATCGCCCACGCCCCCCTGGCCCACGCGCTGCGCGAGTGTGCGCTGCATGTCTTTCCCGACTGCGGCGATGACGTGCGCGCGCTCGACGTGCCGCCCAACGCGCCGCCCGAGGAAACCCTTGCCGCCGCGCGCATCCTGCTCACGCAGGGCCCAGGCGATGCCGATGCGGCCACGCTGGTGCTCACCGACGTGTTCGGCGCCACGCCGTGCAACGTGGCCCAGCGCCTCGTGGACGGCGTGCACCAGCGCCTGGTCACGGGCGTGAACTTGCCCATGCTGCTGCGTGCCGTGAGCTACCGCCAAGAACCACTGGATACCCTGGTGTCGCGCGCTGTGGTTGGCGGCACGCAGGGGGTGATGCAGGTGGCCGTCACGGCGCCGCAGAACCAGATCCTACGTACCACCCATGATCAAGACCACTACGACCATCAGCAATAAACTGGGCCTGCATGCCCGCGCCTCGGCCAAGCTCACCAAGCTGGCCGGCAGCTTTCCCTGCGACGTGTTCATGAGCAAGGGCGAGCGCCGCATCAACGCCAAGAGCATCATGGGCGTCATGATGCTCGCTGCGGGCCTGGGCAGCGTGGTGGACATCGAAACCGACGGAGCGCAGGAGCAGGAGGCCATGGACGCCCTGCTGGCGCTGATTGCCGACAAGTTCGGCGAGGGTGAGTGAGCATGTCCCGCCACCGGCAGGAGGGCGCCGCATGACCTTCGCCGTTCACGGCCTCGCCGTCGCCCGGGGTATCGCCATCGGGCGTGCCGTGCTGGTCGCGTCGAGCCGTGTGGACGTGGCGCACTACTTCATCCAGCCCGAGCAGATTCCCGCCGAGATCGAGCGCGTGCGCTGCGGCCGCAACGCCGTGATGCTGGAGCTGCAGCGCCTGCAGGCCGAGATGCCGCACGATGCGCCGCCCGAACTCGCCGCGCTGCTCGACGTGCACCTCATGCTGCTGCAGGACGAGGCGCTCACCACGGGCGTCAAGCACTGGATCACCGAGCGCCTGTACAACGCCGAGTGGGCGCTCACCACGCAGCTTGAGTTGATTGCGCGCCAGTTCGACGAGATGGAGGACGACTACCTGCGCGAGCGCAAGGCCGACCTCGAACAGGTGGTGGAGCGCATCCTGCGCTACATGAAGGGCGTGGCCAGCCCCGTGGCGCCGCCGCCCCCAGTGCCTGAAACGCGCCGCAAGACGCAGCAGGACCTGCTGCTCGACGACACCGTGGATGTGCCCTTGGTGCTCGTGGCGCACGACCTGTCGCCTGCCGATCTGCTGCAGTTCAAGCAGAGCGTTTTCGCAGGCTTCGTGACCGATGTGGGCGGAAAGACCTCGCACACCGCCATCGTGGCGCGCAGCATGGACATCCCGGCCGTGGTGGGGGCGCGCGCGGCGAGCCAGCTCGTGCGCCAGGACGACTGGGTCATCATCGACGGCGACGCGGGCGTGCTCATCGTCGACCCCTCGCCCATCATCCTGGCCGAATACGGCTTTCGCCAGCGCCAGATCGAACTCGAGCGCGAGCGCCTCAACCGCCTGCGCCACACGCCGGCCGTCACCATCGACGGCCACAAGATCGAGCTGCTGGCCAACATCGAGCAGCCCGGCGATACCGAGGCCGCCGTGCGCGCGGGGGCCGTGGGCGTGGGGCTGTTCCGCACCGAGTTCCTGTTCATGGGCAAGGGCGATCGCCTGCCCGGCGAGGAAGAGCAGTACCAGGCCTACTGCCAGGTCCTCGACGGCATGCAGGGCCTGCCCGTGACCATACGCACCGTCGACGTGGGCGCCGACAAGCCGCTCGACAAGGCGTACAAGGACAGCTACCTCAACCCCGCGCTCGGGCTGCGCGCGATCCGCTGGAGCCTGGCCGACCCGGCCATGTTCCGCACGCAGCTGCGCGCGGTGCTGCGCGCCGCCGCGCACGGCCGGGTGAACCTGCTGTTCCCGATGATCGCGCACACGAGCGAGATCCAGCAGACCCTGGCCCAGGTCGAGCTCGCACGCGCGGAGCTCGACGCGCGCGGCGTGGCCTACGGGGCTGTGCAGCTCGGCGCGATGATCGAGGTGCCCGCCGCCGCGCTCATGGTGCGCACCTTCCTGCGCTACTTCGACTTTCTCTCCATCGGCACGAACGACCTGATCCAGTACGCGCTCGCGATCGACCGCGCCGACGAGACCGTGGCCCACCTCTACGACCCGCTGCACCCGGCCGTGCTGCGCCTCGTGGCCGATGTCATCGCCGAGGGCGCGGCCGTGGGCAAGAGCGTGTGCGTGTGCGGCGAAACCGCCGGCGACGTGGGCATGACCCGCCTGCTGCTGGGCCTGGGGCTGCGCTGCTTCTCGATGCACCCCGCGCAGATCCTCGCCGTCAAGCAAGAGATCCTGCGCGCCGATACGCGCAAGCTCGTGCCCTGGGCCGAGCAGGTGCTGGGCTCCGACGATCCCGCCGCCGCGCTCGCTTCGTAATTTGCTCCACTTTTGGGAGCAGTAGAAGTCCATTGGATAAGCACGTGCGGGCGCTAATGGCGCAACGTCCTACACGGGCTCTGGCGCAACTCTTACGCACGATTACATGCGGGCCCACGCGCGATGGGCCTGCGCGCATGTACCGTGCAGGTCAACGGCAGGGCCGGCCCATCGGCGCGGCCCGTTGCCGGTCTGCTCCCAAGGATACGTACGCCATGAACCAACCTTCTTCGCATCCCTCCACCGTGCCTGCAGCCACGCCGGTCGCGGGTGTGCCCGTCAAATGGCTGTGGGTCGCCATTGGTGTGCTGGGCCTGAGCGTGGCCGCGCTCGGCACCACGATGGCCGTGCAGTGGTCCCGCCAGGGCTCGGCGCCCACGGCCACCGCCGCCACTGCGGCCCAGGCGGATCCCGCGGATCCGCGCACGCCCGAGTCCCAGATCATCACGGAACGCCGGGAAGAGCCCCCCGCCGGCTACAGAACGCCCGCCCCTCTGCAGGGGCAGCCACCGCGGCATCTGGCGGCCGCCGCCCCCATGGCGGCGCCTGCTCCCCACCCTGCGCCGCGCCAGGCCCTGTCCACGCAGCCGGTTCGGGAGGCGCGCAGCGCGCCGGTGTGCGGCGTGTGCGGCCGGGTGGAGTCGGTACAGGCGGTCCAGCAGGCCGAGCCCGCGACCGGCGTGGGCGCTGTGGCGGGCGGGGTGCTCGGGGCCGTCGTGGGCAACCAGATCGGCCGGGGCAATGGCCGCGCGGCGGCCACGGTGCTCGGTGCCGTGGGTGGTGGCTACCTGGGCAACCAGGTGGAGCAACGCACGCGCACGCACACCGTCTACCAGGTGCGGGTGCGCATGGAGGACGGCTCGGTGCGCCAGTTCACACGGGCCCAGCCAGTGGCGGTGGGCACGCCGGTCACGCTGGAGGGGCAGGGCTTCCGCACGGCGCAGGAGCCGCCGGCTTCTTACAGCGGCCAGCAGGCGCCGGCCGCCGTGCGCGTGGCCGACACCTACTAAAGCGCTACGTATTCATGGGGCGCAGTCGGTGCCACTGGCGCGCCCCAGGCCAGCAGACGCCGTGGAACGGGCTTCGCCCGGCCACCGGCGTCGTCCCCCTTCCCGCAGGAGAAGGGGGAAGCGGCGTAGCCGCTCAGGGGGTTGCGTTTATTTCTCCGCGAACGCGCGTTCGATCACGAAGTCGCCCGGCATGGTCGTGTTGCCCTCGATGAAGCCGCGCTTTTCGAGCATGTGCTTGAGGTCGTTGAGCATGGCGGGGCTGCCGCAGATCATCACGCGGTCGTGCACGCGGTCCAGCGGGGGCAGCTCGAGGTCGGCGAACAGCTTGCCGTTCTCGATCAGGTCGGTCACGCGGCCCATGTGCTTGTAGGGCTCTCGCGTCACGGTGGGGTAGTACAGCAGCTTCTGGCGCACCATCTCGCCGAGGAATTCGTGCTGGGGCAGGTGGTCCACCATGAGGTCATGGTAGGCCAGCTCGTCCACATGGCGCACGCCGTGCACGAGGATGACCTGCTCGAACTTCTCGTACGTTTCCGGGTCGCGGATCACGCTCATGAACGGCGCCAGGCCCGTGCCCGTGGACAGCAGGTACAGGCGCTTGCCGGGCAGCAGGTAGTCGATGAGCAGCGTGCCCGTGGGCTTCTTGCCGACGATGATGGTGTCGCCCACCTTGATGTGCTGCAGGCGCGATGTCAGCGGGCCCTCGGGCACCTTGATGCTCAGGAACTCGAGGTGCTCCTCGTAGTTCGCGCTCACGATGCTGTAGGCGCGCAGCAGGGGCTTGTCGTTGACGCGCAGGCCGATCATCGTGAAATGGCCGTTGGAGAAGCGCAGCGCGGGATCGCGCGTCGTCGTGAAGGTGAACAGGCGGTCGGTCCAGTGGTGGACGGACAGCACGCGTTCTTCGGTAAAGGCACTCATGGTTGGATGGCGTAGGGAGGAAGCGGACTCCGGCAGGCAGGGTGCTAGGTGGCTGGGAGGGCGTTGTAAGGCTCCCCGGGCGGCCGTCTGCCAAGCGGACAAACCCCTGTATTGTCCGGCAAACGCGTGGGACGGGTACATTTCACTGCCTCGGACCCTGATATCGGACAAAGGACTCTCCATGGAATCGCCCGTCTCCTTCGTTGTGGCCGCGCTGGCCTTGGCCTGGGGCAGTGCCCAGGCGCAAGGGACGGTCAAGATCGGCGAGATCAACAGCTACAAGGCCCAGCCGGCCTTTCTGGAGCCCTACAAGAAGGGCATGGAGCTGGCCGTGGAGCAGGTGAACGCGGCTGGCGGCGTGCACGGCAAGAAGCTGCAGCTCGTCACGCGCGACGACGGCGGCAACCCTGGCGACGCGGTGCGCGCGGCCGAGGAACTGCTCGTGCGCGAGAAGGCCGACGTGCTCGCGGGCAGCTTCCTCTCGCACGTGGGGCTGGCCCTTACGGACTTCGCGCAGCAGAAGAAGGTTTTTTTCCTCGCCGCCGAGCCGCTCACCGACAAGATCGTGTGGGAGAGCGGCAACCGCTACACCTTCCGCCTGCGTCCTTCCACCTACATGCAGGTGGCCATGCTGGTGCCTGAGGCCGCCAGGCTGCAGAAAAAGCGCTGGGCCATCGTCTACCCCAACTACGAGTACGGCCAGTCGGCCGTGGCCACGTTCAAGAAGCTGCTCGCGGCCGCGCAGCCGGGCGTGGAGTTCGTCACCGAACAGGCACCGCCCCTGGGCAAGATCGATGCGGGCAGCGTGGTGCAGGCGCTGGCCGACGCCAAGCCCGATGCCATCTTCAACGTGCTGTTCGCGGCCGACCTCGCCAAGTTCGTGCGCGAGGGCAATACGCGCGGCCTGTTCCAGGGACGCGGCGTGGTGAGCCTGCTGTCGGGCGAGCCCGAGTACCTCGATACGCTCAAGGGCGAGGCGCCCGAGGGCTGGATCGTCACGGGCTACCCCTGGTACGCGATCCAGACGCCCGAGCACAAGGCCTTCCTTGATGCCTACCAGGCGCGCTTCAAGGACTATCCGCGCGCGGGCTCCATCGTGGGCTACAACGCCATCCAGTCCATCGCGGCGGGCCTGCGCAAGACCGGCGGCTCGGCCGATGCCGAGAAGCTCATCGCTGCCTTCCGCGGCCTGCAGGTGGCCACGCCGTTCGGCACCATCACCTACCGCGCGCAGGACCACCAGTCCACCATGGGCGCCTACGTGGGCAAAACCGCACTGCAGGGCGGCAAGGGCGTGATGGTGGATTTCCGCTACCAGGACGGCGCCCGGTTCCAGCCCTCCGATGCGGAAGTGAAGAAACTCCGGCCCGCAGCGGACTGATGGATCTCGGTGGCCTGCTGGTCCAGCTGCTCAACGGCCTGGCGGGCGCGTCGGCGCTGTTCCTCGTGGCCGTGGGGCTGTCGCTGATCTTCGGCGTCACGCGCATCGTCAACTTCGCGCACGGCTCGTTCTACATGCTCGGCATGTACGTGGCCTATGCGTGCGTGGAGCGCTGGGCCGGTGCCTTGGGCTTCTGGCCCGCGCTGCTGCTGGCACCGCTGGCCCTCGCGCTGCTGGGCGCGGTGGTCGAAGTCGCGCTGCTGCGCCGCATCTACCGCGCGCCCGAGCTGTTCCAGTTGCTCGCCACCTTCGCGCTCGTGCTCGTGGTGAAGGATGCCGTGCTCTGGGCCTGGGGCCCCGAGGAGCTGTTCGGCCCGCGCGCGCCCGGCCTTGAAGGCGCCGTGCAGGTGCTGGGGCGCGCCTTTCCGGCCTACGACCTGCTGCTCATCGCCGTGGGGCCGGTCGTGTTGCTGTTGCTCTGGCTGCTGCTCACGCGTACGCGCTGGGGCACGCTGGTGCGCGCGGCCACGCAGGACCGCGAGATGGTGGGCGCCCTGGGCGTCAACCAGGCCTGGCTGTTCACGGGCGTATTCGCGCTGGGCGCGCTGCTCGCGGGCCTGGGCGGCGCGCTGCAGCTGCCGCGCGAGAGCGCGAATCTCGATATGGACCTGAATACCATCGGCTCGGCCTTCGTCGTGGTCGTGGTGGGTGGCATGGGCTCCATTCCGGGCGCCTTCGCCGCGGCGCTGCTGATTGCCGAGCTCAAGGCCCTGTGCGTGTGGCTGGGTGTGGTGGAGGTGGCGGGCATCACGCTGTCGATGTCCAAGCTCACGCTCGTGGTGGAGTTCCTTGCGATGGCCGTGGTGCTCGTGTGGCGGCCCTGGGGGCTGCTGGGCCGGCCGCAGGCGCCCGTGCGCGCGGGTGGCATGGCCGAGGCGCCGCCGCGCCGCGCGGGCACTGCCGCGCGCGCGGCCGGGGCGGCGTTGCTGGTGCTGCTCGCTCTGCTGCCCCTGGCGTCCGGGCAATGGCCCTACGCCATCGTGCTCATGACCGACATGCTGGTCGCGGCCCTGTTCGCGGCCAGCCTGCATTTCCTTATGGGGCCGGCGGGCATGCACTCGTTCGGCCATGCGGCCTATTTTGGCCTCGGGGCCTACGGTGCGGCGCTGCTGGTGCGCGCGGCCGGTCTGCCCATGGAGGCGGCCCTGCTGCTCGCGCCGCTCGCGGCAGCGGCCGGGGCGCTGCTCTACGGCTGGTTCTGCGTGCGCCTGTCGGGCGTGTACCTCACCATGCTCACGCTGGCCTTTGCGCAGATCACCTGGGCCGTTGCATTTCAGTGGGACGCGGTCACGGGCGGCAGCAATGGCCTCACGGGCCTGTGGCCCAGCGACTGGCTCGCGCAGGGCGCGGGCGGTAGCGCCTACTACCTGCTCGTGCTCGCGCTGGTGGCGCTGGCCCTGGCGCTGCTGCGGCGCATGCTGCACGCGCCGTTCGGCTACGCGCTGCGCGCCGCGCGCGACTCGGCCGTGCGTGCCGATGCCATCGGCATCGACGTGCGGCGCCTGCAGTGGGCGGGTTTCGTGGTGGCGGGCCTGTTCGCGGGGCTCGCAGGTGCGCTCTATGTGTTTTCCAAGGGCGGCATCTCGCCCGAGGGGCTGTCGGTCGGCAAGTCGGTCGATGGCCTCGTGATGGTGCTGCTCGGCGGCGTGCAGACGGTCGCAGGCCCTATCGTGGGCGCGGCGGCCTTCACCTGGCTGCACGACACGGTAGCGCGCAGCACCGACTACTGGCGTGCGCTGCTGGGCGGCACGATGCTGCTGCTGGTGCTGCTGTTCCCGCAGGGCATCGCAGGCTTTGCGCAACAGGTGTGGCGCAGGGCAGGCCAGGGGCGCGCGGCATGACGGCGCTGCTGCAGGTTGCGGGTCTGGCCAAGGCATTCGGCGGCGTGCACGCCGTGGACGGCGTGGACTTTGCGCTCGCGCCCGGTGAAATGCTTGCGCTCATCGGCCCCAACGGCGCGGGCAAGTCCACCACGTTCAATATGGTGGGCGGCCAGCTTGCGCCCGACCGTGGCTCGGTGCGGTTCGCTGGGCAGGAGATCGCGGGCCTGCCGCCGCGCGCCATCTGGCGGCTGGGCGTGGGCCGCACCTTTCAGATCGCCGAGACCTTCGCCTCGCTGAGCGTGGTGGAGAACGTGCAGATGGCCCTGCTTTCGGCCGACAGGCGCATCTTCCGCTTTTGGCGCCCGGCCGGCGCGCACCGCCTGCCGGATGCGCTTGCGCTGCTCGAGCGTGTGGGCATGCGTGCGCAGGCCGCACGGCCCTGCAGCGAGCTGGCCTATGGCGACGTCAAGCGCGTGGAGCTGGCCATGGCGCTCGCGCATGCGCCGCGCCTGCTGCTCATGGACGAGCCCACGGCAGGCATGGCGCCGACCGAGCGCCTGGCGCTGATGGCGCTCACGCGCGAGATCGCGCGCGAGCGGCGCATGGGCGTGCTGTTCACCGAGCACAGCATGGACGTGGTCTTCGGCCATGCCGACCGTGTGCTCGTGCTCGTGCGCGGCCGCCTGCTGGCCGAGGGCACGCCCGAGGCCATCCGGCAGGACGCGCGCGTGCATGCCGCGTACCTGGGCAGCGGCAGGCTGCGGGAGCATGCGAAGGAGGGGGCGCATGCTTGAAGTCCATGGCCTGAACGCCTGGTACGGCGGCGCGCAGATCCTGTTCGACGTGGCGCTCTCGGTGGGCCGCGGTGAGGTGGTCGCGCTCATGGGGCGCAACGGCGCGGGCAAGTCCACCACGCTCAAGGGCATCGCCGGGTTGCTGGCGCGCTGCACGGGGCGCATCGCCTTCATGGGCCACCCCATCGAGCGCAAGGCCCCGCACGAGATCGCGCGCCTGGGCCTGGGCTATGTGCCCGAGGACCGGCGCATCTTCACCGACCTCACCGTGCTCGAGAACCTCGAGGTGGGCCGCCAGAAGCCCCGCCACTGGCCCGATGGCACGCCCGCACCGCACTGGACGCCCGAGCGCCTGTTCCAGCTCTTTCCCAACCTGGGCGAAATGCCCCGGCGCGCGGGCGGGCGCATGAGTGGCGGCGAGCAGCAGATGCTCACCGTGGCGCGCACGCTCATGGGCCAGCCCTTCATGGTGCTGCTCGACGAGCCCTCCGAGGGCGTGGCCCCCCTCATCGTGGAGCAGATGGCCGAGGCCATCCTCGGCCTCAAGGCCCAGGGCATCGCCATCCTGCTGTGCGAGCAGAACCTGCCCTTCGCTGAAGCCGTGGCCGACCGCGCCTATGTGCTGGAGCAGGGCCACATCCGGTACGCAGCGCCGATGGCGCAGCTGGCGGCCGACGGGCAGGCGCGGCGCGCGTACCTGGGGCTTTGAGGCCCGCTGAAGGTTAGGTTTTGGCGCCGTGCAGCGCGCGGCGGTACTGCACCGCCTCGGCCACGTGGGCGGGGTCGATGGTGGTGCTCGCGGCCAGGTCGGCGATGGTGCGCGCCACGCGCAGCGTGCGGTGCGTGCTGCGTGCCGACCAGCCCAGGCGCGCTGCGGCGGACTGCAAGAAAGCGCTGGCCGCCTCGGCGAGCTGCAGGTGGGTGTCGAGCTCCTGACCTTGCAGCGACTGGTTGGGCTTGCCCTGGCGTGCAAGGGCGCGGCCGCGGGCCTGCACTACCCGCTCGCGCACGGTGCTGCTGGCTTCGCCGGGCGGGGCCTGCAGCAGATCCTGCGTGGGCAGGGCGGGCACTTCCACATGCAGGTCGATGCGGTCGAGCAGCGGGCCGCTGAGCTTGCCCTGGTAGCGTGCCACCTGGTCCGGTGTGCAGCGGCAGGTACGCTGGCCCGAGCCCAGAAAGCCGCAAGGGCAGGGGTTCATGGCGGCGACGAGCTGAAAGCGCGCGGGGTACTCGGCCCGTTGCGTGGCCCGTGCGATGGTGATGTGGCCCGTCTCCAGCGGCTCGCGCAGCGCCTCGAGCGCCGTGCGGGCGTATTCAGGGAACTCATCGAGAAAAAGCACCCCGTGGTGGGCCAGCGAGATCTCGCCGGGCCTCGGGGGCGAGCCGCCTGTTGATTACATTTATTTATAAGACTTCATAAGGAGATTCCCCTTTGAGCAACGCATTGATACACTACAAATGGATAAGAACGGCTACATGATTTTCTATGACTGATCATAAAATTACAATAATTGATGTGATTGAATCTGAGGAGGGTGTGCGCAAGATTCCGAGAAGCTATCGCTCGGTGACAGGGCGGGCTCAAGCATCGGGCGAATCTGTTCCTTATGAAAGCACTCTTGAGCGTGATTTCGCCTATTTGGCCGACTTTGACGACGAGGTGGACACAATCATCAGCCAACCGTTGTGTATTCGCTACCGAGTGAACAACGGTCGTTTACGCCGGTACACCGTGGACTTTCTGCTGAAGTTCCGGCCACAGGATGGGCAGCGCAGGAAACGGCCGGGGTTGTACGAGATCAAGTACCGCGAAGAGCTGAGGGATCGTTGGGACGACCTGGAGTTTGGGTTCAGGGCGGCGAGGCAATTGTGCCGCTCCCGAGGGTGGAGCTTCCGGGTCGTGACCGAGCGGCAGATCCGAGGTCCATACCTGGAGAACGTTACCTTTCTTCGTGGCTTTCGCACCTACGACGACAACGCTGGCTTGGGCCTTCGCCTGCTGGAAACGTTGGAGGAGCTGCAGGTCACCACCCCGGCGATTTTGCTTGCGGCGGCTTTCCAGGACCTTGAGAACCGTGCGATGGCGGTGGGAGTGATGTGGCGCTTTCTCACCATGGGCTACATCGGTGCCAACCTCGCTTTCCCGCTCAACATGGCGTCAGAAATTTGGTTCGAGGAGGTGCTCAATGACGACTCAGATGCCGCCTGAGACCGTTACGGCCTTCGACGTGAGGCCCGAGGCCACAGTTGCCTACAAGAACGAGTTACATCGTGTCTGCGCCGTGCTGTCCCTTGATCGGGTGATCATTCAACACGTGCAGAGTGGGCGGACAGAAAGTGTCTTGCTGGACCACTTGAGGCATCCGAGCAGTGTGCTGGATCCTTCTGCCGAGAAGGCTGAGCCGTTACCGGCGCTGGAGGCGTTCTCCCAGGCCGAGCAGGAGCTAGCAAAAAAGCGCTTGGAGCAGCTTGACGGGCTGATTGGCAAGGACTCGCGAACGCGCGACGACGTGGCGCGCGTTGCCACGACAATGGGGCTGAGCACTGCCTCGGTGTACCGGCTTATCAAAGACTACGAACAGGCGGGTTCGCTCGTAGGGCTCATTCCAGGACAGCGAGGACCGAAAGGCCCACGTCTGCCTGAGCGAGTAGAAGAGATCATTCGAGACATCATCAATGAACTCTATCTTCAGGACCAGAAGCTCAAAGTGGTAGATGTGTTCCAAGAGCTTGAGGAAAGATGCAAGGCTGAGAAGCTCAAGCTGCCACACATCAACTCTGTGCGAAACCGGATCAAGAAGATACCGGCCAAGGAGGTTTACAAAGGGCGTGGCTTTTCGCAGGAGGCCGACAAATTCACACCCACGCCAGGTGAGTTTCCGCCAACAAGAAACGCTCTTGGGGTCGTGCAGATCGACCACGTACGTCTTGATATGACGGTGGTCTATTCGGACACGCGTGAACCTTGGGGGCGACCCTGGCTCACGCTGGTTATAGACGTTATGACCCGTATGATTGTTGGGTTCTATTTGAGCATGTCTGCACCTAGCTCAACCTCCGCTGGGATGGCGCTCGCGATGGGCATGCTGCCCAAGAAGGACTATCTCGCGGATTTGGGGCTGAGTGGTTCCTGGCCGGTGCAGGGCAAGATTCACAAGGTGCACTGTGACAACGCCAAGGAGTTTCGTGGAGCAGTCTTGGAGCATGCTTGCCATGAACAGCGCATTGACACTGAGTTTCGACGTGTCAAAACGCCTCGCTATGGCGGCCACATTGAAAGGATGATCGGTAACGTCAACATGATGCTTCAAAAGAAGCCTGGAACGACGTTCTCAAATCCGCAGAAGCGCGGCGACTATGACTCGAAGAAGAAGTCCGCCTACACCCTGCGCGAACTCGAAGTCGAGATCGCCGACTGGATCGTCAACCATTACCACGTGAGCAAACATGGTGCGTTGAAGAAACCTCCGATCAAAGCTTGGGAAGAAGCGATCTTAGGCACCAGCAAGACGCCAGCCTGTGGCCTCCCCCAATTGATCACCAATCCCGAGAAGCTGATATTCGACTTCTTGCCGCAGGATACGCGGGTCGTGAGCCCTACAGGGATTCGCATCAACAAGGCCGACTACTTCTCAGAAGTGTTGATTCCCTGGATCAACTACGCTGATTCAAAAACCGGTAAGAAAAAGAAGTTCGTCATTAAGGAGCACCCAAGGCGCCGCGACGCGATCTGGTTCCTGGATCCGCAGACAAGGCAGTATTACAGGATTCCCCAGTTCCCGCCTCCGCCCGATACCGACTACGAGAATCAGCTGACTGGTGAGGAGTTCTCCGCTCTGAGGTCGCGCGATGACGCGGCAGGCAAGGCGATGGAGGACACGGAGGCCAAGGCTGGCTACCGTCAGCGCTCCAAGGAGCGCGAGGCGGCTTCGGTTGCTTTGACAACCACTGCCAGAAAAGTTGCCCGGTCAGGCAAATCGAACCAGGCGGGCAAAAAACCTACCAAGCCAAAGCAGCCTGATCGCTCGCAGATCGAGGACCGCATGCTGGGCGGGGCCAACACTGCTCCTGACCCTTCGGAGGTGTTCTCCGGATTCTCCGACGCGCCTGTCTTGCCTTTCACTACACGCAGCTGATGGACTTTGAACATCTACATCCCGATGCTCGCGCGGTATTGCAGTCTTCCCTGGAGGACCGACTCGAATTTGTGCGCAGAGACCGATTCATTGAGTATCCGGCCGCTGAAGCGATTTTGCGAGACCTTGCGGACGTAGTGACCTATCCTCGTGTGCAAAGGCCACCATGCCGTGCGGTGATTGCGGACAGCGACAACGGAAAGACCTCGTTGACTAGCGAGCTGATAAAACGCAATCCCGTGGTCCTGGATGCGACAGGGAACCCCATCACCAAGGTTTTGTGGGCAGAGTGTCCGCCGGCGCCCGATGAGGGGCGCCTGTTCAGTTCCATCCTCACGGCCTTGGATGTCCTCCACAGGCCCGATGCCGCGCCTGAGCGATTAGAGGCGATCGTCTCACAGGAGTTGATCGCTCATCAGACAACCACTCTGGTGATTGACGAGTTGCATGCAATGCTCAATGGCACGGCGCGCAATCAGCGATTGTTTATGGCGGCTCTCAAGCGGCTCTCTAACACGCGCAATATTTCCGTGGTCTGTTGTGGTACGCAGGAGGTCACGCGAGCGCTGGCAACTGACCCTCAGTTCATGACCCGGTTTCAGAAGCTTGCCTTGCCTAGATGGCAAGCCAACGAGGATTTCCAGCGTTTGTTGGTCAGCTTCGAGATGTTTGTTCCGTTGCCCAAACCGTCTGGTCTCAGTCAGGGCAGGTTGGTCCAGCTGATCTACATGAAGTCTGCTCGCACCATTGGATCCGTGCGGGCAATCGTGCGGGCAGCCGCAGAGATGGCCTTGCGCGAAGGGGAGGATCGCATTACATACGCTCTGCTGGACAAGGCAGTAGCGGGACTCGTGGAGCGCCTTCTCAATGGTGGGCGTACCGACGGTGCAATTTGATGCGCAGGTAGTGCCCCACCCAGACGAGGTGTTGGGCTCACTGCTGGCTAGGCGGGCGTGGCGTGCCGCGCACAGCACTGCATCGTTCGCGAAGTCCATGGGACTGCCGTGGGACGTTTGGTGTCGCGACCTTGATCGCAGTGTCAATGTACTGTTTCTGAACAAGGTTGCAGAAGGCTTGGGCTTGGGGCGCGAGTGTGTGCGGACCATGACGGTCAACACCTTCCTTTCCAAGTGCGGTGTCCCGGTGCAAGCCATCGGCTTCGAGCCTTGGATCACTTATGTCGGCCTTTTCCGATGGAAACGTATACGCTACGGCCAGATGTATTGCTGTGGGTGCCTAGATTGCCCGGACAGGTATCTCTGCAGAGATTGGCGCATTTCCACAAATTGGCTTTGCCCCGTGCATTCCCTTCCCCTTCAGGACTGTTGTCCGGAGTGTGGAAAGCCGTTCACGCCTTACCGCGATGATGAACTGATGTTGGCACGTTGTGGGCGATGTACTACCAGTCTTGCTGGGCACGATCTGCAACCCGTTTCAAATGAAGAACTTGAGTTGCATCACCACATCCAGAGCATCTGGAACGATGCGCGCACAGGTAGGCCTGGGCCGCTATGCGCCTTGTACCGGCATTTGAGCGAGGTTGCCGTACGCGACCCGCGATTTGCACTCGCGGGCGAGCACTGGAGCTACTGGCGCACTTGGGAGCGCGCAGCGCTATTGCGCAGCCAGGAGGGCTTCATCATGCGTTTGGCGTCCCACCCGTCACGGGGTGCTCTGGTGTGGTGTGGATATAACCGAGCACGCGATCTGAGTGCCAGGCCCAAACGGAGGTCTGCCTCGGTGCCAGTCGACCCCCAACGGCGTGCGCAGCTACTTCTTGATTTAGCGCGCAGGGTGCGCTGGCCGCGCCGTTCGCGAGCAAGAGTATCCCGATAACTATGGATGACAGCCAGTATTTGGGCGCTAAGCTTGCCAAAGCCAATTGTGGCCAGTGTGAGCGCGCTATGGACAAGGCGCATCGGGTTCACCTGGGCGTCAGCTATTGCTCGAATTGCTATCCACGGATTTTTCCGATCCGGACTTGCCACGTCTGTGGCGGCACGGCGCGCAGCCATCGTGCTGAGGCGCGACCCGTCTGTCGCCGTTGCAGGCTGAAGGAGCAGACATGCCTGCGTTGCGGAAAGCCTACGCCTCGCGCGGCACTTCGCGTCGGCGACCAGGCCGCTTGCGCTGCGTGCGCGAGGTACTTTCGGGCAGCTGAATCCTGCCAAGCATGCGAGAAGCCCGCTCAGCGCCTTACCCGGATCACTGGACTGGAGGCTCTCGGCCGTATGTGCGATCGTTGTGTCCGCGAGCAGACCTGTGCGACATGCAAGCGGTGCGGAAAGCACCGTACTGTGTTCCTAATGCTGTTGACCCGAGAGCCTGTGTGCAAGGGGTGTGCCGCGAACCTGGATGCAAGTCACGCCTGCCCTGACTGCGGGACCATTGTGGGAGGAGCGAGTGTCGCGCGCTGCCTTGCTTGCAGCATCAAGAGGTCGAACTGGGTGAAGGCACAAGCTGCCATTGATCTGATGAGCGACCAACAGGCGCAGCACTTGACGCTGTCCTTTGTCGGGTGGGCCAACGAAAGCGGCCGACACAGCAAGCTGGCTGCAGGCTTCGCTCGTTATGCCCAAGCTCTGATGCGTGTCGATAATGCCGTTCTCGCGTCGGGAGGTGTCATTGATAGCGCATTCCTGCAGAAGCTGTTCACGACGGAGGAGATCCGGTCGATGGGAATTCTGGCGCAGTACATGACTGAAACAGGGTTGTTGATCGCCAACAACCAAGCACGGCTTGAAGCCTCCCTCCAAAGACTCGTTGAGCGCCAACTGCAAGAGGTTGTGGGGAAGTCGTGGGAGATGGATGTGAAGGGGTTTCACCGCTTCATGCAAGCCAAGGAAAAGCCGCTGTCGCTGCGGAGCGTAAAGGTCTATCTGAATGTGGCGATCCAGCTTCTCCAGCACAGCAAAGTCAATCGCGCTGCCGAGTTGTCAAATGCAGCGCTGGAAAAGTACCTGAGAAAGTCCCCGGGTTCGACGGCATCAGCGAGCGCATTTGTCTCCTACCTTCGCTCAACTGGTGCAGTTGCGTTGCGTCTTCAGAAGAAGGTGGGCCAGTCGCCGACGTTGGCGCATCGCGCCAAGGAGGTGCGTAGGATTCAGGACCGTCTTGAGTACATGGTTCAGCGCCACGAAAGATTGCCGCTGATTGCGAAGCTTGTTTCCTTGTTGTTCGGCGCCAGGCTTGAGCACGTGCTTCAGCTGCGCATGGACCAACTGGCGGTGTCTGCGTCAGGAGCAAGGTTGTTGTTGAAGGACGAGTGGGTCGATGCACCTGAAGAGGTCGCGGCACTCGTGCATGAAATGGCAGCTGGGCCGTCGCCGACGCAAGAATCCGGTGAGCGGTGGGTGTTTCCCGGTCGGATGGCTTCGGATCATTTGAGCACTGCGGCAGTGCAGTATCACCTGAACAAGCTCAATGCATGAGCCTCAAGACTGAGGTATGCCCGCAAGCTGCTGCATCTTTTCTAGGACGAGCGATGGCTTAACCATCCCGTAGCGGTGATTGACCGTGCACGTGGCGAAGGCGCTGTGATTGATCGCGAGATCTTTGGGTTTCCAGACACCACTGCTCAGGACGACTTGTTTCAAGAGCGTGTCCAAGGTGGCTGCGGGCAAGGAGGCGTTCTCTCGCATTCGTAATAGGAGCGCTCGATGGTGCTTCTCCCCTCGTGATTCGGTTTCCAGCCAATAGAACCGTTGTCTATCAGCTCGGGTCAGTTCGACTACCCAGCACATTCGAGGCCGTCCCTCGACGACGGCCCAAGGCCGGTCCACCCCCCCGATGTTTGCTGGCAATGCACAGTAGCTGGCTGACGGGGTCTCCACTGGATTTACGAGGTCATAGTCTGTAAACGAGAGCAAGTGCTTTTGCTGAACCATCAACTTAAGGCACTCCGCTAATGCGCGAAACCGGTCTTCAACCCGCGCCTTATCTTCGCTGCTAAGTGATCCGGGTGGCACCTCTCCCTGCCCACTGCGCACTCCGGTTCCGACCCGTTTCTTGGGCGGTGTTCGCTTGCGCTTCGGCTTGCCCGGGTCGTACGGTGTGGTCCGCGTTGAAATGACCCGATGACGTAAAGGCTTCAATTCACTCCACGTGTCCTGGATGGCTAAGTGCACCGCTCTCCCCAAAGGTCGCACGTCCCCTGGCCTGGTAATAGAGATTGGCTCATCTTCATCTGGCTGTGATTGCGACTGTGGCTCGATCGGGCCCGTGGGCGCTTCGGGTTCAGATTTCAGGATGATCTGCTGCGTCAGGCGGGTGATCGGGCATGGAAGCTTGGGGAACTGCGCGTCGTGAATCCACAGCGCGAGCATCCCTCCGTCGGGAAGCGGCTCGCCCATGAATGAAATTCGCATTTCCTGACTCTTCCACGGAGGCCAAGCCTCGATCCATGGCGAGTCATCTCGCGCTCGAAGGGCGTTGATAATTTTGACGTAGATCGCGGCGGCTTGGGTGAGCGCGTGAGGGGATGTTTGAAAGAGTGCGATCGCACGGCATGCGACATTGCTCAGGGTTACGAGAGGCTCTATTTCGAAATCGCCTTCTTCCGTAACCCGTGTGGTCTCCAAGTTGACCAACTTGCCGACCTCTTTGGCCCAGCGTCCACTCACAAGGGCGTTGGCTAATTCCGTGGTGACCCCGAAAAAACGGCGAAAAATTTCGTAGCAGGGGATGTAAATGTTCAATCCTGATGCTGTCTGGCCGTAGAGGACTGGCATTCCCGCCACGTTGAAAATTTTTCCGGCAGCGTCAGTTCCTGCCAGCGGCAAGCCTTTGGAATCGCTGGATGGGTTTGTGGACAAACCCAGGGCCCCTATCGTGGTCAGTTGCCATGTCTGCTCGGGCAGGATGGCATCTCGTACTTGCACCCAGTTCTGGAGGTCGTCCGGCTGAAGAGTCCTATCTCGCCAAAAGGAGCCAAGGATCAAACTGGGGATTGACCCTGCTGCCTCGTCGATCACCAGAAATTTGATTGAACCGTCTTCTCGGCGCGCATAGATGGCATTCCCCGTCGTCAGCTCTTCCATTTCTGCGAGATAGACCACCACACGACGTGTTTGCTCGCTTAAAGGGGACGGATACCTTCGGCCCGTGGCGATCAATCGGTACAGACGTCCATCAACGGGGAAACGATCAAATTTAGTAAGACTCACGCAATAGCAGCGCCTTCGCGCGGGGCATTTTGGGCGACAAGACGACCACACTGGCGAGCCGCATGGTCCTATTCATCAATTCTTCACGCCAAGAGTTTATGCCAATGTAGTCAAGTACTTTTTCCCAGAAGTGTGTGAAGTAGATTTAAAATTTTTGCTAGCTCAGCCTTTGGGGTTTCGGACAGGGGTGCAACGCGTTATCCACGGAATTACTGGGCGCGTAGCACCAAGCCCTCTAGGTGAGCATGTCGAAGCCACCAGCTGTGCCAGACGTCCGTTCGCTACCGCAACGCTCTCATGTTAGGAAGGCCTCATACCTAGGATCATGCCCAATCGGGAGGCTCCTCTGCCGCGCCTGCTCTCCCTTGCTACTCACGGTCCCGCGGACAGCCGTGCAGGTTTGAAACGGTCAGTTTGAGCAAGCTTGATGGTCAGGATGCGATAGATGCGAGACCGTCATGCCCGCGAACTGGCTCCTCCGCTTGTAGTACGTTGACCCGCTGATGCCCATCTTGCGACAGACCTCCTCAACGCTGGAGCCCAGTTTGGCCTGCTTGAGGGCAAACGCGATCTGCTCCTCGGTGAACTGGCTCTTCTTCACGACATGCTCCTGGCCCAGATCGGGCCTCCATCATGCCGGTCGGTCTTGTTATCGAGCAGTACGAAAACCTGGGACAGGGTCAGCCCATCGTGGCACCTGTATGCGGTACCCCGCAAATGTGCGGATCACCAGGGGCAGGGACGTCCTTTTCATTCGTTGGGGACCGCCTGTCTTCAGAATTGACTTGGGAAAGATCCGGACAACCTGCTTTTCGATATATTTCCCCAGCAGCACTCAAGTCGCTAGAAAGCACCACACAACAAATGCATGATCCCTTTGCCACACTCATCGACTGCTGGAAATCGGACCCGAGCAGCACCTACAACACTTGGTTTCTATGGGATCAGCGGGTAAAAAATTTCCGCTCTATCCGCCGTGGCATCTCGCAGGTTGTGGGGGACATTCGAGCGGGGACGTTTGGCAACGCCTACCGAGGCTCCTCGCTGGAGACGATTGTGGGCTCAGTCGCGGAGCAGCGGCAGATATTTAAAGGCGCGGATCACGCGTTTCTATGGAAGCCCAAGCTGCGCATTCCCGACATCTACGAAAATGTCAGTAATCAGAATGCTTTTGCTGATTTGCTTCACACCTGTGATCACTGCAATTGCGCACAAGACGTGGTAGCAGCGATACAGCGTATCGACGGAATTGGCATTAAGGGCTTGGGGCCGGCTGTGGCAAACTTGCTGTACTTCATTCACCCCACGCTGGTGCCCCCTTTCAACACGGCTATCGTCAACGGCTTCAATGCCGTCACCAGAGGGCGCGTAAAGCTTGGGCGCTGGGACCACTATCTCTCAATGCGGGAGGGCCTGCTACGCCTGAACGAGCGATACCGCCTGAAGCTGTCAAACGATTTGGGGGCCATAGCAGGACTCATGTTTGATATCGGCAGTGGCCGCTACGCTGCGCCGCCCGCTGCAATGGATGGGATGGCCGTTGACCTATGGAGAGAAGATCTGGAGCGCGTGCGGCAGGAGTCTGTAGCACTGCAAAAAGAGCTTTCTCAGGCTCGCGAGAGCGATGCGACCCACACAGACGTTCAGGCTTCGCTACGCGACCTCGGTAAAGCCCTGGGGTTTGATGTTTGGATTGCCTCCAACGACCGAGGGCGGACGCATGGCAATGGCCTGCTGGGTGATGGATGCTTAGAGCAACTACCTTCCGTGGTGGACGGAGGGCTGGAGTCTGTGCGGCTGATTGACGTTGTATGGATTGACACCCAGACCTCACGGGTGGCTGCTGCATTTGAGGTAGAGCACACCACGTCCATCTACTCGGGAATTGTGCGCATGCTTGATCTGGCTTTGGGCACGCCGGTTGCAGAAAAATGTGCGCTGTTTCTGGTGGCACCCGACAATCGTCGCACTAAGGTGGCTGAACAACTCCAAAGACCAGCATTTTCCCGCGTTTCAGAGCTGGGGATTCGCTACCTTCCCTACAGCCAGCTGGAGAAAAACCATGCATCCATAAGCCGCTTTGGCTCCAGCATAAAGCCGTTGCTGGAGATTTCACAAAGGTTGTAGGCCGTCCTGCAAAGCTGGCATTCACTCAAGGTAATGCTACTTTCCAGCATTGGCGGCTGGTCTGCGTGGCGCTGTCGGCTAGGTAAATGTTTTGTAATCCCAAGCCTTGCAATTGGAGGGTTGGTGTCGCTGTCCGAAGACTTATGGATTGGTAGGTGGGACTTACCATTTCTCGTACACGAGGACATCGGATGCAACATGAGCATAACCACCAACCCCATTGACGCACTACGAACCGTTACCCAGGTGGGCCAGTTAGCGCTCAAAACCACCAGCGTTCAGGAAGGCGGATTTCTGGATGCAATAAGGGTGGCTCTCTCAACCACGAGCAAACTGCAAGTGGAGTCTGGCCGCCTGAGTCGCGAAGTCACTCTTGAGAACCCCACCGTAAGTCTTGAGGAGACGATGCTTGCTGGCGTCAAGTCGAACATCGCATTCCAGGCCACACTCCAAAGCCGCAACAGAATTGTTCAGGCATATACCGACGTGATGAACATGCAGGTTTGAAATTCACCACGCAGGCTGAGTGATTGGCGACGTCAAAACATTCGCACTTGTCCAGGGTCGATGGGCGAACTCAAGAGGTGGCCATCGATAGCACTTCATTGCTGATGAGAACCTGCTGCTCACGAGCAATTGCGCATGCCTCGTTTTCCATAGTCATGTCCCGCCTCGTGCGGCAGGAGCTACCGGCCACAGCCCCAAGAAACAAGGTGATGTCGCCGCACCACAGCCGGTTGAGCTCCTCGGGTCTGAAGCGATGCTGTACCAAGCCCCGCGACATCGCTAAGCAGCGACGGCTGCCGGTGGTTACAACGAATTTGCGCTGGGTCTTGGCCCGGATGCCGTGCTGCTGCATGAGCTTGCGCCCCCGCTCTTTGCCCCCCGGATGCCACAGGTGAGCTGTTCCTAGTACATGCATGCGATGCCAATCGCATCAAGATCGCCTTCTTTGAAGTTCAACTTGCTTGACGAGAGCGTAAAGCGCAGGGATCACGGCCAGCGTCAGCACGGTCGAGGAGATCATGCCACCGACCATCGGTGCGGCAATGCGACTCATCACTTCCGAGCCGGTGCCTGTCCCCCACATGATGGGAAGCAAGCCCGCCATGATGGCAACGACTGTCATCATCTTGGGGCGAACCCGCTCGACTGCGCCTTCCATAATGGCCTCATAGAGATCTGCTACGGTAGGTTCCTTGTTTTCAGCACGCCGCCGAGCTTGAATCTCCTCCCAAGCATGGTCGAGATAGATCAGCATGATTACACCCGTCTCAGCTGCCACCCCAGCCAATGCGATGAAACCCACCGCGACGGCCACCGACATGTTGTATCCCAGCCACCACATGAGCCAGATACCGCCCACCAAGGCAAACGGCACCGACAACATGACGATCAAGGTTTCGGTTAGCCGCTTGAAGTTCAGGTACAGGAGCAGGAAAATAATAAGCAAGGTGACCGGAATGACCACCTTCATTTTCTGCACCGCGCGCTCCATGGATTCGAACTGGCCGCTCCATGTGGCGTAGTAGCCGGGCGGGAATTTGACCTGCTCGTTCACTGCTTTGCGCGCCTCGGCGACGTAGCCACCGACATCACGCTCTCTGATGTCCACAAAGATGTAGGCTGAGAGCAATCCATTTTCGGTGCGGATGCCAGGTGCGCCCTTGCCCACCTCCGCGCGCGCTACCTGGCCCAGCGGAACCATGGCTCCATCCATAGTCGGCACTAGGACCTCGCGAGCGATCTGCTGCGGATCCGACCGCAGTTCGCGGGGGTAGCGAACCGTCACGCCAAAACGCTCTCGCCCCTCCACCGTGGTGGTCACCATGTCTCCTCCGAGCGCCGTACCGATGACCTCCTGCAGATCACCCACCGCCAGCCCATAGCGCGCCAGCTGAGTGCGGTCAGGCTCGATATTCAGGTAGAAACCGCCTGTGATCCGCTCCGCGAATGCCGAGGTTGTGCCGGGCACCGCTTTCACGACGGTCTCGATCTCCCGAGCCAGGCGTTCCATTTCGTTCAAGTCCTTGCCGAAGACCTTGATGCCAATGGGCGTGCGGATACCGGTGGACAGCATGTCGATGCGCGCCTTGATGGGCATGGTCCAGGCATTGGAGACGCCCGGAAACTGCAGTGCCTTATCCATCTCGGCGATCAATTTGTCGACGGTCATGCCAGATCGCCACGCTGACTCAGGCTTGAGATTGATAACCGTCTCGAACATTTCCGTCGGTGCGGGGTCGGTGGCCGTGTTGGCTCGCCCTGCCTTGCCGTAGACCGACTCCACCTCCGGAAAGCTCTTGATGATCTTGTTTTGCGTTTGCAGCAACTCGGCGGCTTTGGTGATCGACATTCCAGGCAGCGAAGCGGGCATGTAGAGCAAGGTGCCTTCATTGAGTGTGGGCATGAACTCCGACCCTAGCTTGCTGGCCGGATAGAACGACACCCCAAGCACGATCAGGGCAAGAGCAATGGTCACCTTCTTCCAGCGCATCACACCAGAGATGATGGGTCGGTAGACCCAGATCAAGAACCGGTTCACCGGGTTACGTGACTCCGGCATGATGCGCCCGCGAATAAAAATCATCATGAGCACCGGCACCAGCGTCACCGACAGCAGCGCCGCGCCTGCCATGGAGAAAGTCTTGGTGAAGGCCAACGGCGAGAACATGCGTCCCTCCTGTGATTCCAGCGTGAACACGGGCAGAAACGACACGGTGATGATGAGCAGCGAGAAGAACAGCGCAGGACCGACCTCCTTGCAGGCGGTGAGCATGGCTTGCGCTCGTTGCTTGCCGTCGTGCTCGGGCGGGAGTCTCTCCAAGTGCTTATGGGCGTTCTCGATCATGACGATGGCCGCATCGACCATTGCCCCGATTGCAATGGCGATACCGCCCAGGCTCATCAGGTTGGAATTCATGCCCAGCAAGCGCATCGCGATGAAGGAGATCAGCACCCCCACGGGCAACATCAAGATAGCCACGAGGGCTGATCGCATGTGCATCAGAAAGACCATGCAGACCAAGGCAACGATCAGGCTTTCCTCCAGCAGCGTGCGCTTGAGCGTATCGATGGCCCGATGAATCAGGTCGGAGCGGTCGTACACCGCCTCGATGGTCACGCCCTCGGGCAGGCCGGTCGAAACCTCGGCGATCTTCTCCTTCAGGTTATGGATGACCTCCAGGGCGTTCTGGCCATAGCGGGCCATGGCGATGCCCGAGACCACCTCGCCCTCCCCATTGAGCTCGGTAAGACCACGCCTTTCGTCGGGAGCGATTTCGACGCGGGCAATATCTCGAATCAATACGGGCGTGCCCTTCTCGGCCTTGACGACCAGATTTTCAATGTCCGCAACACCGCGCAAATAGCCTTTGCCGCGCACCATGTATTCCGTCTCGGCCATCTCCACGACGCGGCCTCCGACGTCACGATTGGAATCGCGAATAACCTGCGACACCTTGGCCAACGGAATGCCGTAGGCCCGCAGTTTTACCGGATCGACGGTGACCTGGTAGGTTTGGACAAAGCCACCAATGGATGCCACCTCGGCCACGCCATGTGCCTTGGTCAACTGATAGCGCAGATACCAATCCTGCAATGTGCGCAACTCGGCCAGCGTCTTGTCCTTGGCAAGCAATGCATACTGGTAGACCCAACCCACGCCGGTGGCGTCAGGGCCGATTTGCGGCGTGACACCCTTGGGCATTCGGCTGGAAGCGAAGTTGAGGTATTCCAGCACGCGCGAACGTGCCCAATAGATGTCTGTGCCATCCTCAAAGATGATGTATACGAAGGACGCTCCAAAGTACGAAAAACCCCGCACCACCTTGGACTTGGGTACCGACAGCATGGATGTTGTCAACGGATAGGTGACCTGGTCCTCAACCACCTGGGGCGCTTGTCCAGGGTATTCGGTGTAGACGATGACCTGTACGTCGGACAAGTCCGGAAGCGCATCCAGAGGTGTTCGCAGTACCGCGAACACCCCCCCGGCAATGACAAAAAGTGTGGCCAGCAGAACCAGAAAGCGGTTGTTCCCCGACCAGTCAATGATCTTTGCGAGCATGGTGTTCCCTGGCGGTCAGTTATGGCCGGTGTGCGCATTGGCAGCCGCGTTGCCCACAGGTTTCACGGAGGTGATCACCCATTCGCCCGGTCCGCGCTCCACGAACTCGAAGGCGACCAATGCACCAGGCTTCATGTCCGCCAGCAACCCGCTGTTGGAGACCTTGAACTCCATAGACATCGCTGGCCATTTGAGGGTAGGTATGGGGCCATGGGCAATGGTCACCGTGCCAGTCTTGGTGTCCAACTCCTCCACCTTGCCTTCACCCCGATGCCCGACGGAGGCAGCAGGCTTAACCGCATCTGGGGTGCCTTGTGCGTCCGGCTTGGCTCCATGTGCGGCGTGCCCAAAGCCGCCCACGGCCGCCTTGAGGTTGCTTTCTGCATCGATCAGGAAATTGGCAGCAATGACCACCTGCTCTCCCTCGCGCACACCTTCGATGACTTCAATGCGATCGTCACTGCGTGCGCCCACTTTGACATCGCGGGGTTCGAATCGACCCTCCTTGAGCTGCACCAGTACGATCTGGCGCGTGCCGCTGTCAATCACGGCCGAAGTCGGAACTGTCAACACCATGCCCTTGCTGGCGGTCGGAAGTTCCACCTGGGCAAACATGCCCGGCTTGAGCAAGCCACCCGTGTTCGACAAATCGACGCGCACCTGCACCGTTCGAGTTTCAGGCTTCAGGGTGGGGTAGACATAGCTGACCGCCCCCTGAAACATCTTGTCTGGGTAGGCATTGATTTGCACCTTGGCTTTGCCCCCCAACTTGACCAATCCGATGTCTTGCTCGAAGACATCCGCGATGACCCAGACCGAGGACAGGTTCGCAACCTGGTAGAGCATCTCACCCGGCATGAAGCGCATGCCTTGGACGGCCTTCTTGTCGGTGATGATCCCGGCCACAGGGGAGCGGAATGTCAGCGTGCGGCGGGATTCGCCAGATTTGGCCAAGGCCTTGACTTGCTCGTCCGAAATGTCCCAATTGCGAAGCCGTGCCAGGCTGGAGTCGGCCAGCTCGCGCATGCCACGCTGTGCCTCACCAGAGGCATCCTTCAACGCATCGACGCCCTGTGCTGCGATGGCGTACTCGCGTTGAGCAGATACCAGTTCGGGACTATAGACCTCGAACAATGGCTGCCCCTTGCTCACAGCCTGTCCCGTGACGTTGACATGCAAACGCTCGACGTAGCCCTCAAATTTGGCAGCGATGGTGAAGGTTTGGCGCTCGTCCGGCTCAACGCGTCCGGCAGACCGCACCACCTTATCCAGTGGACGCAGACTTACTGCCTCAGTTCGAACGCCGAGCTTCTGAATCTTTTCGGTACTGATGCGAATTTGGTTGGAGTTGGTTTGTTCTTCTTCCTGCTCTCCCTCGTAGACCGGGATGTAATCCATCCCCATCGGATCTTTTTTCGGGGTGGGAGATGTGTCGGGCAGCCCCATCGGGTTACGGTAGAAAAGTACCTTCCGCTCCTTCTTGGCGGCAACGGTAGAAGCGCCTGGCGACGCAGTCTGATCACCACTGTGGGCTTCGGATTGGCGCTGCCCCATCCAATAGCCGCCGCCCGCCGCCAACCCTGCGGCGGCGATAGCCAGGAGTACACCGGCCTTGAAACCTGTTGTCATTGTTCTTCTCCTACGATGCTCTCAATGTTGGCAAGCCGCTTCTGTGCTTCCACTCCGGCTTTGATCTGATTCAATTTGGTTTGGCGAATCTGGCGCTGAGCATCCAGTAAGGTTGCGAAATCCACCTTACCCGTCTGATATCCGGCCAGCGCCGAACGCAAGGTCAACTCGGATTGCGGCAAGAGGCTGTCCGTCGTTAACGCCAGAGAACGCCGGGCAGACTCGAAACCTGCCACGTTGGCGTAAAGGTCTGCCAGGATTTGATTCGAGGCGACTTCCTGGCGTGAGCGCGCTGCGGCCAACATCGCCTCGGCCTCGCGCTCCTGGGAGCGCCGCGAGTCTTGCTGCAGGGGAATGTTCATCTCGACCATCAACTCCCACTCTTTGACCGATCCTCGGTACTGAATCGGAGAGATTCCGACGTTGAAGTCGGGGTAGCGGTTCTTGTAGGTCAACTCCCGGTTCTTCTCGGCAGCCCTGATCTGGGACTCTTCCGTGCGCAATAATGGATTGTTGAGTCGGGCACGCCCTTCCAGCGCCGCGAAGCTGACTTGCTCCAGCGAAGGCAATGCACGGATCTGCTCGGGTGCAGCCAAAGGCTCCGAGGTCGGACGCCCTACGAGAGCATTCAACCTGGCTTGGAGTTGGCGGCGCTCAGCATCCAGTGCAATCAATTCGTTGCGCATAGTGGACTGTTCCACCTGCGCACGGATCACATCCTGTTGTGCGGCAAGACCGCCTGCGTAACGCACCTGAGCGACTTTTTCCAGCTGTGCCATCAGGTCAAGAATTTCCCGCGACAAGCGCTCGTTCTGGTCCAAGTAATAGAGCTCTGCATAAGCCGTCTTGATCTTGCCAGCCAAGTCAACCCAAGCACCTGTTGCACGGTTTCTCGCAGCTTCTGCTTGCGACTCCGCCACCTCGCGCTTCAGACCGCGTTTGCCCATCCAGGGCAGGTCCTGCATTAGCAGGTAGCGAGTACTTCCGACGCGCCCGGGCAACAGGGTGGGGTTTTGTTCCCCCATGCGCGTGATGTCGCGCAGCTCGGTCCGGAATTTGGGGTCCGGTAAGGCACCGGCAGGCACGATGCGCTCTGCGGCTGCATCCGCATCAAAACGCATGCTGGCGATTTCGGGGTTTCGCTCTCTGGCTGCTTGCAGCAACCCTTCGACACTCGATCCTAGCTTGAGCTCCTGCGCGTAAACCATCGAACTCAGTGCAAGAGACACCAGCACCACCCCCAACGACAATCGATTCAGCATAGGCCTCATGACCTGCTCCTTGGTGCACGCAAGGCGGCATTCAACTGGTCAATGACTTCAGCCCAGTCCGCGTCTTCCAGAAGCTCTTCACGCAACAGAGTCGCCTGGGCTGGCGTCCAAAATGGCGCATCGGCCAGCAGCACATCGGCCGGCAGCGGAGCGTGGGCCTTCAAGAACTCTCCAATGCCTGCCGCATCCCTGCGCAGCCCAAGCTGGGCAAACAGTTCAGAGAAGCGATGAAATGACTTTTCCATAGCCGTGATCCCTATTGTTTAAGCACAAAAATTCTGAAGACGTGGCCGGTGGAGGCTCACGAAAGCGTCAGGCTCAGCGCCAAGACGACCGCTCCGCAAGCCATCGCGACCAGATAACCGGACACCACGGACTTACCGACGTGCGTCCCACCGGTCGTCCAGGCAATGCCGGCCTTGGTCACCATGTTTGCCAACGTCGCAAGACCAAGCGCCGTGACGGTGGCCACCGTTGACAATCCTCCGGAGCCATGCAGCCGAGCAAGCGAGATCAAAATCGCGTCCACGTCCGCCAGGCCAGAAACCGCCGACAACACATAGAGGCCGCTGGTGTCCAGCCATTGCTTTGCCGCTGGTACCAGGACACTCATGACAGCAAGCAACACACCGAAGCCAAGCGCGGTTCCTAGGTCGAATGGCGCTATCGCGCCGACAGAGCCCTCCCCCACTGCAGTGCGATCCACTTTGCACCACCGCCATAGCGCAATACACAGCAGCACCACGCCAGTGAATACCAGGGCGCTACCGAAGGTGGAAACCAGCTTTGGCTGAATGACGCCCAGCAGAATGACCATGCGAAAAAACATGACGGCACACGATGCCAACGTGCCAGCAGCCGCCGCGCCTGCCAGCGAAGGCTGCTCACGTGCATAACGGGCCAAAGCCATCGTGGCAGCCGTGGAAGAGGCCAGCCCTCCCAGAATCCCGGTCCATAGCACACCTCTTTGCACACCGGTGATCCGCATTGCGAAGTGCCCCGTCAGCGACAGGCCTGCAATCAGGATGACTGCCCACCAAAGCTGGTACGGATTGAGCGCGGCATAGGGTCCCAGACCCGTGTTCGGTAGGTAGGGCAGGATGACCGTGGACAACACCAGCAGCTGCAACGATGCCGCCAACTCGCGGTGATCGATCAAGCGCAACCAACCGTGCAGGGTCGGCTTGAGGTCCAGCAACACAGCACTCACCACCGCTGCCGACAATGCCAAGGTGATGTTGCCGTGTGCCGCAAAGGCGCCCAGGGCCAAAGTAAGGAGCATCGCCACCTGGGTAGTCGCGCTCAGGTTGCCAGTCAGTTTGGCGTTTCGGGCGTAGGACACTGTCAGCAGCAAGGAGAGTCCGAGCAGCGCACCCAGCAAAGGCCAAGCGCCGAAAACTGTCTGCATATGCCCCAGCACACCGCCGAGCAGTCCGGTCAGTGCAAAGGTGCGCAGACCTGCGACACGCCCTCCCTCCGGCAGTTCGCGGTCGTGCCAGCCGCGTTCCAGGCCAATCACTAACCCGACAGCAAGCGCAGCAACCAGCCCCGGGGCGCCCGGTGGTAGTTCGTAACTGTTCATCGGGATTCTCCGTTGACGGCCTTCGTCGCCACATGCACGACCTTGCGCATACCAGGCAACACAACCGCACCACAGGGATGACGCGCGTCGGCATTGAACAGCGCCACCGCCTCGGCCCAACCTACGTTCAGCATAAGTTCCTCACGCAGCATTGAACCCTCTGTCACTGAATTTCAGGTTATTGCACTTCGCCTTGGCATCCGTCTACTTTGTGTAGATGCACGTTATGCATTCTGCGAGTCCAAGGCTGACAGAAAGATGTTTCAAAAATTACAACTCTGTCAGGCGCTATTTTTGGTGCGTGGCATAACGGCAACCGATGAACGTTGACGCGGTTTATGCCCCAATGGACCGTGCCACCGGTCCACGGTGCTGCAGAAGTACCGTTTAAGGCAGCAAAACCGGAACCCGCAGGTCACTTGTCTCATCACTTTTCCCCTCTGGGTCCAACGCGGCCGCTTCAAGATCGAACTCGACGTCGATGCGGGAAGGACGCTCAAAGAACGCCATGTTTTGGTGATTTCGCGGCGTTACTCCAGGGGTTAGTCCTCACTCCCCGCGGCTGCACACAACGGACAAACCGTTAAGGCGTCACGCTGATGCCGTTGGGAGTCTTGTTCACCGGGACGGTTTTCACGACCTTAAAGCCTTTCACATCGAGCAAGGAAACCGAATTGGCGTACATGTTGGTAACGTAGGCGTATCGGCCTTCACGGTCGACAGCCACGCCATGAGCACCGGCGCCAGTCAGGACTGTCTTTGCGACCTTGAAGCTCTCCAGATCGATCAGGCTGACAGTGCGGCCAGGCTTTTTGCGCGTACCCTGGTTAGCCACCAGGAGCGTGCGCGAGTCAGGTGTGGCGTACAGCTGGATCGGCACCGTTCCGACAGCGACCTTGCGAATCACCTTGCGCGTTGCGGGGTCGATCACGGCAATGGCGTTTTCGCCCGATAACGAGGCAAAGGCCAAACGGCCGTCTGGCGTAAAGCCCGTCTGGGCCGGCCCCTTTCCGGCCGGCACCTGCGCCACCTCCTTCTGGCTGGCGGTGTCGATGACCGATACCGTGCCACCTTTGAGATTGGCGACGTAGACCTCCTTGCCATCCGGGCTGAACCGCAGACCATGCGGAAACTGGCCGACCGGAATTGTCGCCACGTGGCTGCGCGCCGCCGTGTCGATCACAGTGACCGTGTTGTCGCCGCCATTGGTTACGTAGGCCAGGCGGCCGTCGGGTGACACCACCACATGGGCTGGGTGCATGCCCACCGGCACCTTGGCGACGACTTCGTTGGTCGCGCTGTCGATGGCCCAGACCGCGCCAGCTGTTCCCATCACAGCGTGATCGCCCTGGGCCATGCCCTTGTGCGCAGTCGCGTTAACCGACTGACCAGGCTCGCCGTTGTTGGTCACCCACACAAGCTTTCCGTCGGGGGAGACTTGCACGTTGTGAGGCATCTTGCCGACGCGCACGCTCGCCAGCGTTTTCAACGATGCGGCATCGAGCACGTTGACCGTGTCAGCACCCTCGTTGGCCACATAGACCTGATCGGCGGCCAAGGTGGTTCCGGACCAGGCCAGCAGGCCGATCTGCACCGCGGTCACAAGCCCATTGTTTCTTCTTGTCATCATGTCCATCCTTGTTAAGAAATGCCCATAAATCAGGGCTCAGTCCGCTTTGTGGTGCCCCGCACTACCGTCTCCGGTTTTGCCCGTCGTCCCCAGGACGCTCAAGAGCACGTCAGGACTTTGAAACATCAGACGAAACGTTTGCTCAATCACAGCATCGCGACCCTCGCGCAGTTGTCCCAGCGCATGGCTTACTTGCCCTGCCGTTTCCCGCTCTCGCTCGATCAATGGGTGCGACGACGCAAGCGGTTGTCGGCTCCTGGCGAGCGGTTCGGCCAGCAGACTGATCCCTTTCATCCACGGATTGGATGTTTCTGAAAACATATATCTACTGCTGCGCATTGGATGAAGCCACTTGAGCAATTCGGCTGTCCAGGGTGTAGAAAGCGATTGCACCCAGGGACTAACGAATGCCCGGTAAAGTGTCTCGTTGAATGTCGAGACCTGTTTCACGCGCTCAAAGGCTTCTAGCGGGTAATCGGTTTTCAGGTCTTTCACCTCACGGGGTTCGAAGCGGATGCTGTAGGCGGGCCTATGGCAGTCCGGATCACCCGACGGGTTGTCGATCTTCATTTCGTAAAGGCCCGGTGCCAGCGCCTCAATGTCGGCCAGGCTCTCCAGGATGGCCCGATGCTCCAGGCGAGCGACTCCGGCCGACACAAAAATGCCGAGATGGCCGACGTGCGGGTTCGTGAGGTAGACGATGCGCTGCCCGGCCCGCCTGAGATCGTCGGTGTCTTGGTAGACAGCCGGAATCCATCCAAGCGCCTGGTGCGGTGGCGTGATGTTGTCGCCATAGGAAGCAAAGATGACGATGGGATTCCTGATCCGCCTCAGGTCCGCAGTGCACCCCTGGCAAATCCGGAAAAGACCCTGTTCCAACTGGTTGCCGATGAACAGGTTCTCAACGATCGCGAGGATCTCTTCCCGGCTCAGAAAATAAAAGCCGTTCCACCAGCGTTCAAAGTCCAGAAAACGCCGCTGCTCGCTGTCAACGTTGGTGAAGAGTTGGGTGTACTTCTCCCAAATCGCCTTTTCTGGCTTGAGGTTCTCGAAATTCTGCGCCAGCCATGCCCCATCGAAACGGCCATTGCCCAAGTCGGCCGTCAGATGCGCCAACCAGCTGCCGCCCAGGAGCCCCCCGGAAAGACGCATCGGATTGACACCGGACTCGCCAGCCCAATACGACAAAGGCGAGCCATTGAGTACCACCGGTCCGACCAGACCAGCGCAGTCGGCGGACAGCAGTGTTACCGCCCACCCGGCCTGACAGTTGCCGTAGAGCACAGGAGGCTTGCCAGGATGGCGTTGGGCCACTTCTTCGACGAAACGCCGCAGCACATGCAACACGTCCGCCAGGGTCTGCCCCAGGGCCGGCTCGGGAAAGAAGATGACGAAATAGACCGGATGGCCCTCACGCATGGCCATTCCGACTTCAGAGTCGCGCTTGAAGCCGCCAATGCCGGGGCCATGGCCGGCGCGTGGATCGACAACAATGACCGGAGGTTTGTCAGGATCGACGCAGTCGTCCCAGCAATGCACGTCGATTTCGGTGATGCGCAGCAGTGCATAGTTGACCGGCCGCTCGAAGTTGCGCGCGTCCAGCAGCGTCTCATACTTGAAGTCCAAAAGCGGCGGCAACCCGACACGCTCGTGCTCCAGCATGTTGTTCGCGCGTTGGCGAAGCGTGTCCCAGAACAGAATGGAGCGTTCGAAGAAGTCCCGCTGGTAGTCAAAAAAGTCCTGCGCCGACAGTGCTTCGGTTGCTCCTTTCATGCCACTGGACGCATCCTGTGCCGCTGGCTTCGTCAAGTCCTCGGAATGGTCCAGGACGGTCGGTGGGAGATCCTCCACCAAGCGTTGCTCTTTTTGTATCGCTGCTTTCCCCCTCCGCGGCCTGGCGCTTGGATAGGCCTGAGGTCTTGGTGGTGGCGCGGGGGTTTTCATCATTCCTCCGGTCTACGGCATCATTTCTTGCTGCGCCGCAAACGCAGCGCATTTCCAATCACTGACACCGAGCTCATGCTCATGGCCAGCGCCGCGATCAGCGGGGACAACAACCACCCCGTGAATGGGTACAGAACACCTGCCGCAATCGGCACCCCAATGCCGTTGTAAACGAAGGCGAACAGCAGGTTCTGGCGCATGTTGCGCACGGTGTCAGTGGAGATGTCACGCGCCGCAGTGATTCCGCGCAAGTCGCCCTTGACCAGCGTGACCTGGCCGCTGTTCATGGCCACATCGGTCCCGGTGCCCATGGCCACGCCGACATCGGCCTTGGCCAACGCAGGCGCATCAT
>JAYSFC010000017.1:14893-37548 GCA_041913505.1 Acidovorax sp. | reverse complement strand
GCGTGGACAAGGAGATCGAGGGCGAGGCCATTCCCATGCCGGGCCTGAAGATCGGCTATCTGCCGCAGGAGCCCCAACTCAACCCCGAGCACACCGTGCGCGAGAGCGTCGAGGAGGCGATGGGCGAGGTCTTCGAGGCCCGTGCCAAGCTTGAAGAGGTGTATGCCGCCTATGCCGACCCCGAGGCCGATTTCGACGCACTGGCCGCCGAGCAAGCCCGCCTCGAAGCGATCATCGCCACGGCCGGCACCGACTCCGAGCACCAGCTCGAGATCGCCGCCGACGCGCTGCGCCTGCCGCCCTGGGACGCCAAGGTCGGCGTGCTCTCGGGCGGTGAAAAGCGCCGCATCGCGCTGTGCCGCCTGCTGCTGTCCAAGCCCGACATGCTGCTGCTCGACGAACCCACCAACCACCTGGATGCCGAATCCGTCGAGTGGCTGGAGCAGTTTCTGCACCGCTTCCCGGGCACCGTCGTGGCCATCACCCACGACCGCTACTTCCTCGACAACGCCGCCGAGTGGATTCTTGAACTCGACCGCGGCCACGGCATTCCCTACAAGGGCAATTACAGCACTTGGCTGGACCAGAAGCAGGCCCGCCTGGAGTCCGAGCAGAAGGGCGAGGAGGCCCGCGCCAAGGCCCTGAAGAAGGAGCTGGAGTGGGTGCGCCAGAACGCCAAGGGCCGCCAGGCCAAGAGCAAGGCCCGTATTGCACGCTTCGAAGAACTGAGCGACTACGAATACCAAAAGCGCAACGAGACGCAGGAAATCTTCATTCCTGTGGCCGACCGCCTGGGCACCCAGGTCATCGAGTTCAAGAACGTCACCAAGTCGTTCGGCGACCGCGTGCTGATCGACAACCTGTCGATGAACATTCCGGCCGGCGCCATCGTCGGCATCATCGGCCCGAACGGGGCCGGCAAGTCGACGTTGTTCAAGCTCATCGCGGGCCGCGAGCAGCCCGACAGCGGCGAGGTGGTGATCGGCTCCACGGTGAAGATGGCCTATGTGGACCAGAGCCGCGACGCGCTGTCCGACGAAAAGACCGTGTGGGAAGACATCTCGGGTGGCCTGGACATCATCAATATCGGCAAGTTCCAGATGGCCAGCCGCGCCTATGCGGGCCGTTTCAACTTCAACGGCGGCGACCAGCAGAAGAAGGTGGGCATGCTCTCGGGCGGTGAGCGCGGGCGCCTGCACCTGGCCAAGACCCTGATCGCAGGCGGCAACGTGCTGCTGCTGGACGAACCCTCGAACGACCTCGACGTGGAAACCCTGCGTGCCCTGGAAGATGCCCTGCTCGAATACGCGGGCACGGTGCTCGTGATCAGCCACGACCGCTGGTTCCTCGACCGCATCGCCACCCACATCCTGGCCGCCGAAGGCGACAGCCAGTGGGTGTTCTTTGATGGTAACTACCAGGAATACGAGGCGGACAAGAAAAAGCGACTGGGCGAGGAAGGTGCACAGCCCAAGCGCATGCGCTACAAGGCCCTCAAGTAGCATCCCGGGATTGCCGAAGAGGTATTGCCAGCTCCCACGCCGCCATGTCCCCGACCGAGTCCAGCATCCGCACCGTGTTTCGCGTCTGCGTCGTCAATGCCGTCCGCCGGGGGGAGGCCCTCATGGGGGAGCTGTTCAAGGTCTCGGAGGCAGCGCTGACGCAGCAGGAGTCCTCGGCGCGCGACCCCCATCAGCGTCTGCAGTGGAGCGAAGCGCTGCGCCAGTTGCGCACGCACGAGGCTGCGCTGCTCAAGGCCTATCCCATGGCCTTGCTCGAAATCTTCGCCGAGGGACCGGCCACGGCCAAGCCGCGGCCCGCCGACGCCACGGGCATGGATTTCGGCGAGCTCTCGATCATGGACGATGCGGAGATGCAGGCCCAGATGGAGTTCTCGCGCGCCCAGCAGCTCGCCGTCCACGTGACCGATGCCGCGCTGGCCGAGCTCAACGCCCTCGTGAGCGCGGCCCAGGGGCTTCGCAGTGTGCAGCCCGAGCGCAATCCACTGCGCCCCGAGTGCTACATCCGCGCGTTGCAGCGCGTGGTGGGGGACACGGGTGTCCCGGGCGAGGTGCGCCAAATCTGGATGCGGGCCATGCAAGAGCCATTGGGTGGGCTGCTGGTGGAGGAGTACAAGTGCGCCGCCCAGGCTCTGCGTGACCAGAGCGTGCAGCCCGTGGGCTACGCCGTGCTTGGTACCCCCGGCCTGGCGCGCAACAGCCTGCAGGGCGGTGGCTATGCCCAGAGCAGCCTGCACGGCGGCGGCTATGCCACGGGCTATGGCGGCCTGGCGGGCGACTATGCCGCCTCGGGCTACAGCCGCAGCGGTGCGACCACGGGCTGGGGTGGCCCCCACCAGGCTGCCGAGGCCGAAGAGGCATTGCTCACGGTCGGCATCCTGCGCCAGATGCTCGCTGCCGAGCCCATCGATCCGCGTGTTACCGGAGTGAGCGCCCAAGGAGCGCTCGCGAGCGGCTACTTCGCCCCCGGCGCCGCAGCCGAGGCGCTGCAGGACATGGCGCAGCTTGAACGCCTGGTCGGCCGTCTTTCCCAGCCGAGCGGTCCGGCGGTCCCGCAGACCGGCTGGCGAGGCCCTGCCGTTGCCCTGGATGCTGGCGCCGCGGCCGAGGAGGTCGTGAGCCGCATGGTGGCCCACATCGTGCAGGATGCGCGCCTGCTGTCGTCCGTGCAGCGCGCCGTGGCCAACCTTGAGCCCGCGCTGCAGCAGCTCGTGCGCCGCGATCCGCGCTTTTTCGACGATGACACCCATCCCGCGCGCCGCCTGCTGGACGAGGTGACTGAGCGCAGCCGAGCGTTCACCTCTGAAGGCGTACCGGGCTTCAGCCGCTTCATGCGCCTGGTGAACGAGGCCGTGGTGCATCTTTCGGGGCAGAACATCCAGGACGCTACTCCTTTCGCGTCAGTGCTCGTGGCCCTCGAAGCGGCCTGGAGCACGCAGGCCCAGAATGAGCGTGCCCAGCGCGAGGCCAAGGAACGGGCGCTGCGCCTCGTTGAGCAGCGCGCCATGCTGGCCGCGAAGATCGCAGCCGACATCCGCAAGCTTCCGGGCGCGGACCTGGTGCCTGCCGACATGCTCGATTTCGCTACCGGCCCCTGGGCCGAGGTCGTGGCGCTGGCCCAGGTCAACGCGGTCGACCCCGCCGCCGAGGGGGGTGACCCGGGCGGCTACCTGGCCCTGGTGCCCGAGCTGCTGTGGAGCCTGCAGCCCGCCCAGGTGGGCTCCGACACGCAGCGCCTGTCGGCCGTTCTGCCGGGCCTGCAGGCCACGCTGCGCCGGGGGCTCGAGAGCGTTGGCCGCTCCGAGACCCAGATCCAGGCGTTTCTGACCCGTCTCGAGATGCTGCACGGCGAAGTGTTTGCAGCGGCGCTGGAGGCCGCAGCCGAACCGGCGCAGAGCTCGCAAGGCGAAGCGCCCGCGGTCGAGATCGACCTGCCGGCCGATGGGCCTGTGCTGGCCGAGGCAGCGGACCCCCACCCCGAGTTCCGCATAGGTATCTGGGTCGAAATCACCAGCCAGCGCGGCAAGCCCGTGTGCACACAACTGACCTGGACGAGCCCGCACAAAACCCTGTTCCTCTTCACGGGGCAGGACAAAAGTACCCAGTCCATGACCCGCCGCGTGCGCGACAAGCTCATGGCCGAAGGCAGCCTGCGCGTGTTGCCCGAGGCGCCGCCGCCCTTGCCGCGGCGCTCTGCGGGGCGAAGGCCGCACTCGGCGGGCTGAAGGGTGGCGGCGCTAAGCTTGGCCGTCAGCCTTTTCCCCTTCTGCGGCGCCTGCCGCTTCCGCTGTGCGCACCTTCTTGCGCACCAGTTGGATGTGGTTGCGCAGTGCATACAGCTCATCGGTATACGACAGCGGCACGCTCACCTTCTCGGCGTGCGCATCGAGCCGGTCCAGCTCGGCCAGTAACTCGCCGGGCTGCACCGCACCGGCCTCCATCTGCGCCTCGATCTCGCGCAGTCGCCCATACCAGCGGAACACGCGCGAGCGCACGCGGAACTGGTAGAGCGGCGGCACGATGCGCGACAGCGGCAGCATGCCCGCGATCAGGATGCCGAGCACCAGCCACATGCGCTCGATCAGGTTGGCCAGCCAGAACGGCAGGTAGCGCTGCAGCAGCGGTGCCCGCTCGTTGATCGCGCGCTCACCCTCCTTGGCGATGGGTAGCTCGGCATTGCGCGTGTTGGGGAACTCCCGCGCGCGGTTGAACCAGCCCGCGCCGCTGTGAATGGTCTGCGCACTCTGCGCGAACAGCGTGAGCAGGGCGGGGTGAGTGCCCTCGCGAGCGAGCAGCGAGGTGGTGGAGGCCACCAATCGCACGTTGCGCGACGGCACGTTGGCCGCCAGATCGACCACGCCGCGCGGCAGCGTCACGGGGGAGAGGAACGGGAAGCGGCGGCTGTAGGCCTCGTTCTGCGCAAAGTCGAGCAGCTGCACGCCGGGTGTCTGCAGCAGCATCTGCACCATGGGCGATTCGGGAGCTGAAACGAACACCAGCACGTCAAGCCGGCCCGCGAGGAAGTCCACCACGGCCGGGGTTTGTTCGAGCCGTGAGAGCTTTAGCGAGGCGGGGGGCACGCGGTTGGCGTCGAGCAGCTTGTCCATCAGCGCGCGCACGCCGCTGCCCGCGGCACCCACGTTCACGCGCAGGCCGCGCAGCTGGTGCAGGCCGTCCAGCCGGCCCGAGGGGACGATGCGGCGGGCTGCCTCGGTACGGTAGAACAGCCACACGGGTTCCACGAACAGGCTGCCCAGGGACACGAGTTCGTCCTGGTCATCGGGCTGCAGCTCGCCTGAGCCGCCTTGCACGAAGGCCAGGTCCGCCTGGCCGTCCCGCAGCAGCTGCAGGTTGGCCGACGAGCCCTCGCTGCGCAGCAGCCGGACCTCGATGCCGTCCGCCGCAAGGGCCTGCTGGTAGCGTTTGCCGAATTCCTCGTACGCGCTCTGCTCGGGGCCGGTGGCCAGCGTCACGGTTTGGGGCGGCGTGGGCTTGATCCACCAGAAGGCCAGCAGCACCAGCCCCACGCCCAGGAAGGCGATGGGTCCCGCGGAGATGAACAGGTCACGTATCGACAGCAGCAGGTTGCGCAGGCGGTGGGACATTCGGTTCATCGGGCGTCTTTCCACTCCGAAAGCCCGGGCAGCGCGAGCCCTTCGGCGGTGGTGATGCTCCGCGCCGCCCGCACCGCGCGCACGGTGGCTTGCGCCACGGCCTCGGCCGCCATGGCGGCCAGCACCAGCATGCCGGGGGAGTGCTCTGCCATACCCGTGGCCAGTGTGAACAGCGTGTCGCCGTCGCTCAGGGTGTGCACGGGGTTGATGCTGCGCGCAAGGCCGTCGTGGCCCGCCACGGCCAGGCGCTGGGCTTGGGTTTTGGTGAGCGGCGCATCGGTGGCGATCACGCCGATGGTGGTGTTGGTGCCCGCGAGCAGCGGCTGCGGCGCTTCGCCGCGCAGCAGCGCGCGGCGCGTGTCGCGCAGGGCCTGGCCGTCTTCGGTGCGTGCGCCGGCCAGGGGCAGGCCGGTGTCCGGATCGACTACATCGCCCACGGCGTTGCAGGCGATCAACGCGCCCACGGTGACGCCCTGGACGGTGACCGATGCCGTGCCGATGCCACCCTTCATGGCGTGCCGCATGCCGAAGACCTTGCCCACGGTGGCACCCGCGCCCGCGCCCACATTGCCCTCGGCCGGTGCGGCGCCTGAAGCGCGGGAGACAGCGGCGGCGCAGGCGGCGTAGCCGGCCGCCGCGTCGGGGCGCACCTTCATGTCGCCCACATGCAGGTCGAACAGGACGGCGGCGGGCACCAGCGGCAGGCGGCCCACGCCCACGTCGAAGCCCACGCCTTGCTCTTCCAGCCAACGCACGGCGCCCGTGGCGGCGTCGAGCCCCCAGGCGCTACCGCCCGCGAGCACGATGGCGTGCACCTTGTCGACGAGGTTGGAGGGCGCCAGCAGATCGGTCTCACGCGTGCCGGGCGCGGCGCCGCGCACATCCACGCCCGCCACGGCGCCCGCGCGCGCGATGACCACGCTGCAGCCCGTGGGGCGGCGTGGATCGGTGAAGTGACCGACCTCGATGCCGGCGACGTCGGTGATGGCGCCAGCGGCGCCCCGGGTACTGGAGGAGTCCATAGGCCGGCGATTATGGCGCCGGCCTGCGTCCCGGGAATGTGTGCGTTCGTTTCTTCAGCGTGCGGGCTCGATGTGGGTGACGACGTAGGCGCCCTTGACCCGCTCGGCGCGAAAGCGCACCTTGTCGCCGACCTTGATCTGGCCAGCCTGCGCGGGCTCGCGCAGCGTGAAGATCATGGTCATGGGCGGCATGTCGAGGTTCTTGAGTTCACCGTGGCGCAGGGTGATTTTGGCGGTGCGGGCGTCCCAGCGCATGACCTCGCCCTCACTCAGTGCCTGGGCGCTGTCCCCAGAGGCCGCAGGTGCGCTCGCGTGGTGAGCGTCATGGTCCGTGGCCTGGGCGCTGGCCTGGCCCGGGGCCACGCCGATGAGGGCAAGCACGGCCAGATGTGCGGCCAGCAGCCGCTTCATGCGCAGGGCCGGGCCGCTGGTGGCCAAGGCTGGGGGGTGCAGGGGGTGGTGGTTCATGGCAGGCATCAGCGGTAGCTTGTGAAGACGCGGGTGGAGACGTCGCTGTTCATCATGTTCCTGGTGACGAGCAGCACATCGTAAGGGTCTTTGCGGCCGTGGTACTCGGGGCCGTCCATCCCGGGGCTGCCTACGGGCATGCCGGGCACCGCCAGGCCCAGGGCCTTCGGCTTTTCCTGGAGCAGCTTGCGCACGTCGGCAGCGGGCACATGGCCTTCGAGCAGGTAGCCGCCCACGAGCGCCGTGTGGCACGAGCCCAGGCGCGGGGGCAGGCCCAGTTTGGCGCGTACGGCGGTGTTGCCCGCTTCGTGCACGGTGACGCTGAAACCTTGGGCCTGCATGTGCGCGATCCAGTCCTTGCAGCAACCGCATTGGGGGTCTTTCCACACTTCCACGGCAGGCTGGGCCGGGATGTTGCGGGCCAGGGCGGGGAAGGCTGCGCCGGCGAGGCCGGCGGTAAGCACTGCCAGCCACTGGCGGCGAGAGGGTTGGGAGATCGGCATAGTGTGGTTCCTGAAGAGGGGTGGGGTGTTCATGGCGTAACGGTGATCGTGCCCTTCATGCCGGCCTGGTAGTGGCCCGCAATGAGGCATGCGAAGTCGAAGCGGCCTGCGCGGTTGAAGCGCCACAGCAATTCGCCGGTCTGGCCCGGGGCCACATGGGCCATGTAGGGCTCGTCGTGTTCCATGGTGGGGAACTTGATCATGAGCTGCGCGTGCTCGTCGAGCGTGGCCGGTGTGCCAAGCACGATCTCGTGCAGGACTTGGCCCTGGTTTTCCACGCGCAGGCGCACGGTTTCGCCGCGCCGGACGGTGATATGGCTGGGTGCAAAGCGCATGTCGTCGCCCATGCGCAGCGTGATCGTGCGCCGAACCGCCCGGGCGTCGCCCGCGATGCCCCAGGGCTTTTGCTCCTTCACCGCAGGGGCCTTGGAGGGCTCGTGTTCAGTATTTCCGTGCGCAAAAGCGGCGCTGGTGCACGCTAGTATTGCGCTGATTGCTATTTTTTGCATAGCGTTCATCGGTGGCTCCTGTCAGAATCGTGCTCAGTGGTGGTCATGCGCGCCGCCGCCGGGCTTGCGAACGCTGGGCGCGCCCGGAGCCTGGCCCGGGGTGGTTTGGCGCAGGGGCACGGCGGCGTCTGCGGTCCATTCGCGCGCCACGGTGCCTGCGGGGTGCGGGTACCAGCCCGGGTCGCCGTAGTCGCTGGCGCCCAAGCCCTGGCGCACCTTGAGCGTGGTGAACATGCCGCCCATCTCGAGGGCGCCGAACGGGCCCTGGCCGGTCATCATCGGGGCGGTGTTGTCGGGCAGCGGCATCTCCATCGCGCCCATGTCGGCCATGCCGCGCTCGCCCATCACCATGTAGTCGGGGACGATCTTCTGGATCTTGCCCAGAAGGCCGCGATGGTCCACACCGATCATGGTCGGCACGTCGTGCCCCATGGCGCCCATGGTGTGGTGGCTCTTGTGGCAGTGCAGGGCCCAGTCGCCGGGCTCGTCGGCGATGAACTCCAGCTGCCGCATCTGGCCCACGCCGATGTCGGTGGTCACCTCGGGCCAGCGAGCACTCCGGGGCACGGGGCCGCCGTCGGTGCCCGTCACCTCGAACTCGTGGCCGTGCAGGTGGATGGGGTGGTTGGTCATGGTGAGGTTGCCCACGCGCATGCGCACGCGGTCGCCCTGCCGGGCCACCAGCGGGCTGATGGCGGGGAACACACGGCTGTTGAAGGTCCAGATGTTGAAGTCGGTCATGGTGTTGACCTTGGGCGTCATGCTGCCGGGCTCCACGTCGTAGGCAGCGAGTAGCCAGGCGTAGTCGCGCTGCACGTCGGCGATGATCGGGTGCTTCGCCTTGGGGTGCGTGATCCACAGGCCCATCATGCCCATGGCCATCTGCACCATCTCGTCGGCGTGGGGGTGGTACATGAAGGTGCCAGGCCGGCGCGCCGTGAATTCGTAGACGAAGGTCTTGCCCGGCGCAATGTGCGGCTGCGTGAGCCCCGCCACGCCGTCCATGCCGTTGGGCAGGCGCTGGCCGTGCCAGTGCACGCTGGTGTGCTCCGGCAAGCGGTTGGTGACGAAGATGCGCACGCGGTCGCCCTCGACCACCTCGATCGTCGGGCCCGGGCTCTGCCCGTTGTAGCCCCACATGTTGACGACGAAGCCTGGCGCCACCTCGCGCACCACGGGCTCGGCGACGAGGTGGAACTCCTTGACGCCGTTGTTCATGCGCCAGGGCGTGGTCCAGCCGCCCAGCGTGACCACGGGCTGGTAGGGCCGACCGCTCTGTGGAACGAGGGGCGGGGCCGTGTCGGGCGAGGATTGCGTCACGGGCTCGGGCAGCGCGGCCAGGGCCACGCGGCTCACGGAGGCGGCAGCCACGGCAGTGGCCGCGCCCGAAAAGAAATTGCGGCGATTCATGTCAGTGGCCTGGGGCGGTGCTGGTGGTGGGGGCGGCGCTGGCGGCAAGGCCTTGCAGTGCGCCGGGCGAGGTGCCCGTGAGCGCGAGTTGCAGGTCGGTGTCTGCAAGCCAGAAGTCGCGCTGGGCCTCGGTGGCCGTGGCCACGGCCTGCGTGGCGTTGCGCGCCTCGGCCAGCAATTGCCAGACGCTGGCGAGCATGCCGTTGTAGCGCAGCACCGTCTCCTCGCTGATGAAGCGGGCCAGCGGCAGCACCTCGGCCTGCTGCTGGTGGGCAATGTCCCAGGCCGTGCGGTAGCTCAGCCAGGCGGCGCGTGCCTCGCTGCGCGCGCGCACGGCGCCGTCCTGCAGCTGTGCGGCGCTGCGGCGCACCTCGGCGCGCGCACGGCTGCTGGCCGCGCCACCCCAGTCGAAGAGGGGCAGCGGCAACTCCAGTTCCCAGCCGCGCTTGGTGTCGCTGTGGCCCGTGGCCTGCTCGGTGGCGGTGTTGTGGGTGTAAGCCAGGCCGATGTCGCCGAACACACTGCCCACGCCGGCCCAGCCCTCGCGGTCGGCACGGTGGTCGAGGTCGCGGCGCAGGGCCCGCAGGTCCAGGCGCTCGCGCAGCGCCGTGGCCTCAATGCCGTCGCTGGTCTGCAGCGCTGACGCCTGCGCCGGCAATGCGGGCAGTTGCTGCGGCAGGCGGTACTGCGCCTGCTCGCCCCACAGGCCCAGGAGGCGCGTGAGCTGCTCGCGCTCCGTGGCCGCGGCGAGCCGCGCTCGCGCGAGCTGGGCTGCCGCATCCTGCTGGATCGCCAGTTCGCGTGCCTGGCGCAGACGGCTCCAGTTGCCCACACTCGCCATGCGGCGCGCGAGTTCACCGCCGGCTTCGGCGGCCTCGTGCATGCGCTCGCGCGCGGCCAGCACCTGCTCGGCGGCCACGGCGCGAAGCCAGGCGCGGCGCGTGTCGGCGGCCAGTCGCAGCACGTCCTGGGCCGTGGCCAGCGTAGCCTGTTCCATCTGCAGGCCCTGCCAGCGCGTGCGCCAGGGGAGGGTCAGCAGGTCGAGCAGGCTGAACGAGAGTTGGCGCTCGATCTCGCGCTCATGGCTGTTGGCGAAGCGCCCGAGCGTGAGCTGCGGGTTGGGCAGCGTGAGGGCCTGAACGCGCAGTGCGTCCTGCACGCCCAGCTGTGCCAGGCGGGCCTGCAGCCCGGCGTTGTTCAGCAGCGCGATGCGCACGGCCGTATCGCTGTCCACGGGCTGGCGCAGCCATTCGCTGATGTGCTGCTGGGCCTGGGCGCGTGCATCGGTATCGGGGGCGGGAAGCTGGGCCCGCGCGGGCAGGTGGGGGGCCGTGAGGGCTTGCACGTCGCCGCGCAGGCCGTCGGGCGAGACGTTGGCACAGCCGGCCAGCACCAGGGCCGCGGCCAGGGCGCCGAGGCGGGACAGGGGGCGTTTCATGGCTGGCCTTCCGGGGGGCGCGCAGGCGCGTGGTGGTGCATGCCGAAGGGCATGTGGCCGTGGGCAGAGGCGAGCGGGGCCGCTGGCGGGGCGACGGGGGTTGCCGGCGCGGCGGCATGCGTGGCCTCCCAGGCGGCGATGTCAGCATGGCCGCGTGGGAAGGCGGCCACCGCTTCGTGGGCGCTGCGCCAGTCGGTTTGCGCGGTTTCCACGCCGCCGCTGGCGGGCAGCGGCTGGTGGCGCAGCGGTGGGGTGGCGGCCGAAGGGTCGGCCGCAGGCGCTGCCTGGCTGGGCGATTGGGCCCAGGCCGTGCTGGCCGTTAGCGTGAGGAATGCAAGGGTGTGCGCCAGGCGCATGAAAATCTCCGGAGCAGGACTGCGATCGCGTAGGCGGCGCCGCAGCGCGCAGGCACGACGGTGCCGGCGCATGCGGGCTGCGGACGCACTGAGGGCGTCACGGCTCAGGAAATGGGGGGCTTGATGGCGAGCGCAGCCGGGGCGCTGGCGAAGCGGGTGCCGCCAGGGGGGTGCGGTGCGGTGCGGGTCTGTGCTTGGGGCACCACGGGCAGGCTGGGGTGGAAGAGGGCCGAATGGCAGATGCCGCAGGCCGAACAGCCGGGGCCATGCCCCTGTCCGCAGTCGGTGCACGGGGTGTCGGGTGCGCAGGTATCGGATGCAATGGCGGCGTGCAGCCCGGGGCCGTGGTCATCACCGGCGGCCTGTGCTTCGTGCACCATTCCGTGGCCTGTGCGTGCATGGGTTGTGCCATGGGCCTCCGTGGGCGCATGGGGGTGGGCGGGCGCAACGCCCATCGCCATGGCGTCGCCAAGCAGGCCCCGCAGGGCCAGCAGCAGTACCAGGAAGATGTACAGGCCACGGCGCATAGGGGAATGATACCGCCCGGCTCCGCGAAGTTCCGCTCACATGGCCATGTAGCGGCCGGGCCGATGGTTCATGGCAAGTACGAGGTTGAGCGCCACGGCGCCCACGATGGACCAGGCCACGCGCAGCGGCTCCACGGTGAAGAGCGCCAGCAGCACGATGCCGCAGTCCACGGCCATCTGCACCTTGCCCGCGCGCCATCCGTGGCGGTCCTGCAGGTACAGCGCGAGAATGCCCACGCCCCCCAGGCTGCAGCGGTGGCGGAACAGCACGAGAAAGCCCGTGCCCGTGATGAGCCCGCCCGCGATGGCGGCGTACAGCGGCTGCAGCTGCGCGATCTGCAGGAACTGCAACTGCAGGTCGGTCAGCACCGACAGCAGCAGCACGGCCGCGAAGGTCTTGAACGTGAATGCGCGCCCCAGCTTGCGCCAGGCGAGCCAGTAGAACGGCAGGTTGAGCGCGAAGAACACCTTGCCGAAGCTCCAGCCCGTAGCGTAGTGCAGCAGAAAGGCCAGGCCCGCCGTGCCGCCTGTGAGCAGCCCCGCGCTCGTGAAGAAGGCGATGCCCACCGAGATCAGCAGCACGCCCGTGAACAGCGCCACGGCGTCTTCGGTGCGGGAGTGGGGAACCATGGCGGGGACGGCGGCGGAGGACATTGGTGGCGGTGGCTAGCGAGGGCGGTGCCGGCAGGGCCGGGTGCGGGATTGCACCATGGCACGGACTGGAGTGTATTGCTCTGGGTCAAGGCGCCGAGGGCTCATGCGGTGGGGCCCCAGCGGCGCAGGCGCAGGCCGTTGGCCACCACGAGCAGGCTTACGCCCATGTCGGCCGCCACGGCCATCCACAGGGTGGCCATGCCCGCAAGGGCCAGCGTGAAGAACACGGCCTTCACGCCCAGCGCGAGCGTGATGTTCTGCCACAGCACGCCATGGGCTTGGCGTGAGAGGCGCACGGTGTCGGGGATGCGGCGCAGGTCGTCGTTCATGAGCACGACGCCGGCCGTTTCCATGGCCAGGCCTGTGCTGTGCGTGCCGCCCATGGCGAAGCCCAGGTCGGCGCGCGCGAGTGCGGGGGCGTCGTTAATGCCGTCGCCCGCCATGGCGGTGGCGCCATGTGTGCGTTGCAGCCCGGCCAGCGCGTCGAGCTTGTCTTGCGGCAGCAGGCCGCCGCGCGCATCCCCGATACCAGCCTCGGCGGCCACGGCGCGCACGGTGGCGGCGTTGTCGCCGCTGAGCACGACGGGCTCCACGCCCAGGGCCTGCAACTGCGCCACGGCCTCGCGCGCATGGCCGCGCAGCGGGTCGGCCACGGCGAAGAGGGCGAGCACGGCGCTTTTGCCGCCGTTGTCGCTGGCCAGCAGCGTGACGGTGTGGCCCTGCCGCTCGTGCGCGGCCAGGGCCTGCTCGAGCGCAGCATCGGCCAGGCCCATTTCGCGCACGAGGCGCAGGTTGCCCAATACGATGCGCTGGCCGTTCCACCAGCCTTCCACACCCCGGCCGGGCAGGGCGCGCAGGTCCTGCACGGCGCTGGCCGTGGTGGCTGTGGGGGCCGCCGCCAGTCCCGCAGAGATCGCGTGAGAGATGGGATGGTCGGAGCGGCTTGCAAGCTGCCATGCAGCGGCGGCGGCCGTGGAGGCCTCGGCGCCGCTCCACGTCTGCCAGTCCACGAGCGTGGGGCGGCCCGTGGTGAGTGTTCCTGTCTTGTCGAGCGCGATGGCGCGCAGGCCGCGCGCCGATTCGAGTGCGCTGCCGCCTTTGATAAGGATGCCGCGCCGCGCGGCGGCCGTGAGCGCGCTGACCACGGTGACGGGCGTGGAGATCACGAGCGCGCAGGGGCAGGCGATCACGAGCAGGGCCAGGGCCTGGTAGAGGGCCTGCTTCCATTCCCAGCCCGCCACCAGCGGCGCGAGCGCCGCGAGCAGCACGGCGAGCACAAAGACGATGGGGGTGTACACGGCCGCGAAGCGGTCTACGAAGCGCTGCGTGGGCGCCTTGCTGGCCTGGGCCTGCTCCACCGCATGCACGATGCGCGACAGCAGCGTACTGCTGGCGTGTGCCGTCACCTCCATGAATAGCTCGCCCTGCTGGTTCACGCTGCCCGCGTAGAGCGGGTCGCCTGGGGCCTTGTCGGCAGGTTGGCTCTCGCCCGTGACCGGGGCCTGGTTCACGGCGCTCGTGCCGCGTGTGACGGTGCCGTCGAGCGGCACGCGCGCGCCGGGGGCGATGCGCACGGCGGCGCCCAGCGGCACCTGGGCCACGGGCATGCGCTCGGTCGCGCCGCCGGGCCGCACCACGTCGGCGGTTTCGGGCGCGAGATCGAGCAGGCTGCGGATGGCGTGGCGCGCGCGGTCCATGGCACCGTCCTCGATGCGTTCGGCGGCGGCGTACAGCGCCATCACCATGGCGGCCTCGGGCCACTGGCCGATCAGAAAGGCGCCCGTCACGGCCACGGCCATGAGCGCGTGGATGCCCAGGCGCAGGCGGGCCAGGTCTTGAAGTCCCGCGCGGTAGATGCCCAGCCCCGACAGCGCGATGGCCGCTACGGCGAGCGCCATGCCCAGGATGTCCTGCTGGGCCCAGTGCGCGGCTTCGGCCCCCACGGCCATCGCGAGCGCCGCCCCGATGCGCGGCCAGCCGGGCAGTGCATCGTGGCTGTGGCCCGCGTGTGGGTCGGCACTGCAGGCGCAGCCGCCGCAGCTGCTGCTGGCCTGGGCCGCCGGAGAGACCGCTGCATGGCCATGCATGGGGCCGGGAGAATGGGGTGGGTGGTCGTGGTTCATGCCATGATTGGAAAGCTGTAAGTCACTTCAAGGTCAAGCCATGTCTGCCACGCTGCACTACCGCATCGGCGAGGCTGCCAAGCGCTCGGGCGTCTCGGCGGCCAACATCCGCTATTACGAGAAGGAAGGGTTGCTGGCCCCCGGAGGGCGCAGCGACAACAGCTACCGTTTTTACAGCGAAACGGACCTGCATCGGCTGCGTTTCATCCGGCTGTGCCGCGCGATGGACATGTCGCTCGACGAGGTGCGCACGCTGCTTGCGCTCGACAGCGCGGACCGTGCAGACGGCCATGTGGCCTGCGTGACGCTGGACCAGCACCTGGCGCATGTGCGTACGCGTCTGGCCGAACTGCGCACGCTGGAGCAGGAACTGCGCACGCTGCGCAGCCGCTGTGGCGGTGCCGAGGGCCCTTGCCAGGTGATCGATGCGCTGCACGAGCGTGCCGAAGCCCAGGCGCTGGAGCCCCAGCGCAACGCGCCCGCCCACCGGCATGTCTGAGATTGCTTTCAAAGTAATAGCAATAAAAGACCGCAGTGATTGCACTTTGGCCTAATTTGTTACGAAATCAGGGGGCTGCCAGCCTATGATCGCAGCATGATCGCAAGCCTCGTCGACCTCTCCTGGCCCGAGCGCCTGGGGCGCACGGCGTTGCGCTGGGCGCAGGCGTGGTGGCGCATCGTCTACCTGGGGGCGGTGGTGCTGGTGCTTGTGCTCTCGCCGTCGAGCTATGGGCGCGGCACACGCGCGCGCCTGGTGAGCCACATGTATCTGAACACGGCGCCGATCCTGCTGGGCTTCACGGCGCTCGCGGCGCTGATCTGCCTGGTGATCACGCGCATCGTGGTGGTCACGGCGCTGAGCTATGGCCTCTCGCGCTATGCGCTCGAAATGGTCGTGCGCGTGCTGGTGCTCGAACTCATTCCGCTCACGGCGGCGCTGTTCGTGGCCCTGCGCTGCACCATTCCCAACGGCGTGCAGCTCGCGTTCATGCGCGAGTCAGGCCACCTCGACGCGTTGCGCCGTCAGGGGGCCGACCCGGTGCGCGTGGAGCTGCTGCCGCGCGTGGTGGCGGGCGCCTACGCAGGCATCACGCTTGCTGCGCTGTCGTGCGTGGTGGCGCTGGTCATGGCCTACCTGGGCGTGTACGGCTTCAGCCTTGCGGGGCTGCCGGCCTACACACGCATGTTCGGCCAGGTGTTCTCGCCGGGCATCACGCTGGTGTTCGTGCTTAAGACCCTGTTCTCAAGCCTGGCGGTGGCGCTCATTCCCACGGCCTCGGCGCTCCACGCCCCCGAGGGCGGTGGCGCGCGCGCCGGGTCCGAGCTCGGCGGGCTCGCGCGCATGTTCGCCGTGCTGCTGCTGATCGAGATCGCCTCGCTGATGGGCAACTACTACTGATGCCAATGACCGAACCCACCCCCGAGCCCGCGCCGCCGCCTGCCGAACTGCTGCGGCCCGTGGCGCATCTGCACGCCAAAGCCGCGGCGCTGCTGCTGTTCACGCTCGCGCTGATCGTGGGAGCAGCGCTGTACCTGCTCTATGCGCGCGGCGCGTTCGAGCCCACGCAGGAACTCGTGCTCACGGCCGACGATTCCGAGGGCGTGGTGGTGGGCATGGACATGACCTTCTCGGGCTTTCCCGTGGGGCGTGTGCGGCGTATCGAGCTCGCGCCGCAGGGCAACGTGCGCATCGTCATCGACGTGCCACGCAAAGATGCGCACTGGCTGCGCGAATCGAGCGTGTTCACGCTCGTGCGCGGCCTGGTGGGCGGCACCACCATCAAGGCCTACAGCGGCATCCTCACCGACCCGCCGCTGGCCGATGGTGCCGTGCGTCCGGTGCTGCGCGGCGACGCGACGGCCGAGATCCCGCAGCTCATGGCCTCCGCGCGCGAGCTGCTCGCCAACCTCACCGCGCTTACGGCGCAGGATTCGGCCCTGGGTGCCACGGTGGCCAACGTGCAGACGCTGACCGAGCGGCTCAAGGGCCCGGGTGGCGCCCTGGGCGTGCTCATGGGCAACGAGCAGGATGCGCGCAAGATCCTCGCAACGCTCGACCGCACGAACCAGCTGCTTGCGCGCATCGACGGCATGGCGGCCAAGGCGGACACGCAGGTGTTCGGCGCGCAGGGGGTGCTGCCCGAGGTGCGGGCGGCCGTGGGCCAGCTCAATGGCCTGCTGGCCGACACGCGCGAGAGCCTGCGCAAGGTGGACGCGGTGCTGGCCGAGGCCCAGGCCATCGGCGCCAATGCGCGCGAGGCCACGACCGACCTGGGCGCGCTGCGCGCCGAAGTCGAGAGCAACCTGCGCAAGGTGGAGTCGCTGCTCAACGAGCTGAACCGCAAGTGGCCATTTGCGCGCGATCCACGCGAGACGGAGCTGCGCCTGCCATGACCCTGCTTTCTTCCCTTGGCCGGGTGGCCATGGTGGCGTTGGCCACATCGCTCGTTGCTTGCGGCAGCCACCCCCCTGTGCCTGACTGGCAACTCAATGCCCAGGGGGCCGCCCAGCGTGCCACCGAGGCCTATCTGGCAGGCAATGGGCGCGTGGAGCAACTCGAATGGGATCGCGCTCGCACCGAGGTGTCACGCACGGGGCGGCCCGATCTGCTGGCGCGGCTCGAACTTATGCGCTGCGCCGCGCAGGTCGCCAGCCTTGCGCTGCAGCCGCCGGTGTGTGAACGCTTCGAGGCTTTGCGCGCCGATGCAGCCGCGCCCGAGCGTGCGTATGCGGACTACCTGGCCGGGCACGCAGCGGCGACTGACATTGCCTTGCTGCCCGAGGCCCACCGTGCCCTGCTGGCGGCCGGCGCCGACCCGGGCGCGGCGCTGGCCGCCACCGCCGACCCGCTGGCGCGTCTTGTAGCGGCGGGGGCGCTGCTGCAGGCGGGGCGCGCGGGGCCGGCCGTCATGGCCCAGGCCGTTCGGACGGCCTCGGAGCAGGGCTGGCGCAGGCCTTTGCTGGCATGGCTGCTCGCGGCGGTGCAGCGTGCCGAGCAGGCTGGCGACGCGCAAGAGGCGGCGCGCCTGCGACGGCGTCTGGCGGTTGTGCAGAGCGGTGGACGCTGATCGGCGCGGGTCAGCGCAGGCGAGCTTGCAGGTCTGACTCGAGCTGCGTGCGCTCGAGCGCGAACTGCTGTGGATCGATTTCCCGGGCTTCAAATTTGCGCGCGAGCGAGAGCATAAGCACCGTGTTCTCGAGCCGCGCGTCCTGCTGCAGCGACGGCGGCAGGGCCGTGAGCCGGTCGAAACTCTGCTGGTAAAACTGGCTCCAGGCCAGGGCGCCAGCCTGTGCCTGGGCCACGGCACCGTCGTACCAGCGCGTGTACTCCGTCAAGGTGTTGTCGCGGGGGCTGGAGCAGCCCACGATCACGGCCAAGGCGACGGCAAGGGCACTGAGACTGGGGAGGGGAGAAAAGCGAATGTGGTGAATGTGCACGATCGTCCTCCTTCGGTGGACGGGAACGAAACCGTTCCGCGTAGCGAGGAATGCTACGCTGTTGCTATGCTTTTTGCCAGCAGCCCGCGCACCAGGGCTGCATTACGGCAACACCAGCCGCAGCAATTTGGCAGGCAGGTTGAGCAGCGAGTCGGACAGCAGGACGGCATCGTCCGGCAGCAGGGTCATGGCCGATGCCACGAGCGCGAGCAGCACGGTTGCGGTGAAAGCGGCAACGGGATGGCTTTGGGCATGGCGCGAGTGCTTCATGGCGAACTCCCGGTTCAGTCACTGGATCTGGCGAATCTGGCGAAGGCAGTGCTTTCCATTAAAAGCGCAGAAAGTAACAACGATACTGCGCTGGGATGTCCGCATGTAAGTAAATGAAACCCCGCCTGGCAGGCGCAAAAAAAGCGGCGCAAGGCCATGCACGCCTTGCGCCGCGGGAGGGGAATAACTCGCTCGGTTGTTGGGTCAGAAGCGGTGGCGGATGCCCAGCACCAGGCTGGTGCCCGACGTCAACGACGTGATCTGATCGCGCATGCCCACGGCGTACAGGTCGGTGCGCTTGGACAGGAAGTGGTCGTAACCGATGCTGGTGGTGGTGCGCGTTGCGTTGTAGGCGCCTTCGACCTTGGTGCGAGCCACCGAAGCCTTGATGGAGCCAACGTTGTTCAGCACCGGCACTTCGCCGCTCAGCGAAACCGTGCGGCCGCTGAAGTTGGTGGCGTCAACCTTGGCCTTGCCGTAGGTTGCGTACGCCTTGGCAACGCCGAAGTCGTAGGAGCCGCCGAGCATCCAGTCGGTTTTCTTGTCGATGGGGGTGTTGATCGGGTTGTTGATCTGGGCGCGCTCGTAGAAACCCATCAGGGTCAGCGGGCCGCCGAAATACATCACGTTGAAGCCGGCGTTGTTCTTGCCGGAGTTACCAGCCTGCTCGCCGAACTGGTAATGGATATTGGCCTTCAGACCGCCGAAGTCAGGCGTGGTGTAGACGATCTCGTTGCTCCAGCCCGTGTCGGCAGGCGTGGTGAGGTTGGCGCCGCCCCAACCCGTAGAAGGCACGTTGCCGTGCAGCACCAGCGGAGCCACAGTGAACGAGTCACCGAAGGGGTTCATCAGGATGGTCGGCAGGAAGTTGGGAGCCATGCCACGGCCCAGAGACACGGCGCCGAAGCCGCCCGACAGGCCCACGTTGGCGTCGCGCGAGAAGAAGTTGTCGCCATTGAAGCGGCCAGGGGTGCCCGTGTCGGCGCGCATGAACGAGGTCAGCAGGAAATTGGCCTTGAGGCCGCCGCCGAGGTCTTCGGTGCCCTTGAAGCCGAACCACGAGGTGGTCATGCCACCCGAGCCGACGACGTTGGTGCGCCCGGCATCACCGGCCATGCGCATGGAGCCCACATAAACGTCCACCAGACCGGTCGCCTGGACCGAGCTTTGGGCGTGAGCCGAACCCAAACACGCCAGGGCAGCGCCCAGGGCAATCAACGACTTCTTCATGGGGAAAGTTCCTGTTAAAAAATTTCGTGCAAATTATTACAGCAATCCCCACTGCATCCATGGATGTTGTTTTTGTGCAAAGCAATCTTGGATCTATGACAAATTGGGTGGCGTTGCGGGCGTGCCATGCCGCACCGGTTGGATGTGGCGGGCTTCAAATTTGCACGCGGGTTCCGAGCTCCACCACGGAGTTGCTGGGGAGCTTGAAGAACTCCACCACGCTGCCTGCATTGCGGCTCATGGTGGCAAAGAGCCTTTCGCGCCAGCGGGTCATGCCGCCTCCGGGGGAAGGAACCACCGTTTCGCGGCTCAGGAAGTACGAGGTTTCGAACAGATCGAGATGCAGTCCGTGCGGCTCCACGAGCGGCAGGGCCTTGGGGACATCCGGCGTATTCATGAAACCAAAGTACAAAGTGATTTGCCAAAAACCATGCCCCAACGCGCGAACACTGACACGTTCTTCCATCGATACCCAGGGCACCTCGCGAAACACCACGGTGAGCACCACGTTGCGTGCATGTAGCACCTGGTTGTGCTTGAGGTTGTGCAGTAAAGCGGGGGGCACGGTACTCGGATCGGCCACGAGGTACACGGCCGTGCGTTCCGCGCGCTGCAGGGTTTGAGGCTGCAGGCTTTCGATGAATGGCTCGAGTTCCAGGCCTTCCTTTCGGATGCTCTGCACCAGCAACGCGCGCCCGCGTGCCCAGGTGCTCATGAGTAGGAACAAGGCCAGGCCCAGCGAAAGCGGGAACCAGCCGCCGTCAAAGAATTTCACGGCGCAGCCAGCGACGAGCAGGGCATCGATGGCGAGGAAGAAGAGGGTTGAGCCGATGGCCACGGGCGCTGGCAGGCGCCAGCCCTCGCGCACGACGAAGTAAGTCAGCATCGTGGTGATGAACATCGTCAGCGTCACGGCGATGCCGTAGGCGGCCGCGAGTGCGGACGAACTGCTGAATCCGAGCACTGCGGCGATCACCCCTGCCAGCAGCACCCAGTTCACGGAGGGCATGTAGATTTGGCCCGCCTCGCGGGCTGAGGTGTACTTGACGGCCATGCGCGGCATGAAGCCGAGCTGGATGGCCTGCTTGGTCATCGAGTAGGTGCCTGAAATCACTGCTTGCGAGGCGATGATGGCTGCCAGCGTGGCCAGCACGAGCACAGGCAGCACCCAGGTGTCGGGGAACAGGCGGTAGAAGGGGTTCTCGATGGCCGAGGGATCACCCATGAGCAGAGCGCCCTGGCCCATATAGTTCATGGCGAGCGCAGGCAGAACGAGCACCGTCCAGGCCAGCTGGATGGGCTTGCGCCCGAAGTGGCCCATGTCGGCGTACAGGGCCTCGGCGCCTGTGAGGGCCAGCACGATGGCACCCATGGCAGCGAACAGGTGCCAGCCGCGTTCGGCCAGGAAGCGCAGGCCGTGCAGCGGATTGAGCGCCGCGAGGATGGCTGGCTGCTGTGCGATGTGCACGGCACCCACAATGCCCAGCACGATGAACCACATCACGATGATGGGGCCGAACAGCCGGCCCACCACGCTTGTGCCGAAGCGCTGCATGACGAACAGCCCGATGAGGACCACCACCGTCGCGGGCACCACGTAGGGCTTGAGTACGGGCGTAACGAGTTCAAGCCCCTCCATGGCGCTGAGCACCGAGATCGCGGGCGTGATCACGCTGTCGCCATAAAACAACGTCGCACCAAAAACACCCAGCAGCAGCAGGCCATGGCGCAGTCGGGGGCGGTTGTGCGTGGCGCTGGCCGCCAGCGCCGTAAGCGCGAGACCGCCTCCTTCGCCGCGGTTGTCGGCTCGCAGGATCAGCACCACGTACTTGAGCATGACCACGAGCATGAGCGCCCAAAAGATCACCGACACCGCCCCGATGAGGTGGGGAGCATCGAGAGGCACCCTGGTGGCCGGTGCGAAGACTTCCTTGACGGTATAGAGGGGGCTGGTTCCGATGTCGCCAAATACGACGCCGATGGCGCCCAGCGTCAGCGCAGCAAGGCTTTGCTGGTGCGCTCCGTGGTTATGGGCATGGGATTCTTCGGTTACGGGAGGTGCGGTGGCGGGCATGGAGAGAGCCTTCAGCAAAGTCCCGCAACCATACCCTGGCGGCTGTAGGCCAGCAAGGAGGGCCGGGCCGTGCTGAGCTGTCTGCCTCGATTTTGTGTTTATGGGCTGGTATGTTCCGTGGGTTACCTTTGGCGTGCTCGGGAGATTCGATGCAAGCACTACAGCAATTCAGCGCTCCAGCACTGCTCGACACCCTGGTGAGCTTGGCCACGGCCTTCGCGCTGGGCAGCGCGATCGGTTTCGAGCGCCAGGTGCGCCAGCGCACGGCGGGCCTACGCACCAATACGCTCGTGGCGGTGGGGGCGGCCATTTTCGTTTCCCTGGGCAACCGGCTCTTCGACATCCATGGCGGGACGCAGGGCGCGGTGCATGTGGTGGCCTATGTGGTTTCGGGTATCGGCTTCCTGGGTGCGGGAGCGATCATGAAGGAAGGCGCTAACGTGACCGGCCTGAACACCGCCGCCACGCTTTGGGGCTCGGGGGCTGTGGGAGCCTGTGCGGGCGCAGGCCTGATCGGCGAGGCCGTGCTGGCAGCGCTGTTCGTGCTTGCCAGCAACACTTTGCTGCGCCCCGTGGTCAACCGCATCAACCGCCGTCCCGTCAACGAAGAAGCCAGCGAGGCGACCTACGCGGTCTATGTCATTTGCCACCGTGACGCGCAGGCCGATGCGCGGGAGTCCGTGCTCGAACTGCTTGAGGCCGCGAGCTATCCCGTGCGCGAAATCGACCAGCACGCCTTCGGCCCGCACGATGCGGAGATCGAGGCCACGCTCTACGCCACAGCTGTGAACGGCGAGGAGCTCGACAAGGTGATACAGCAGATCGAGGCGCTGCCTGGCGTGACCCAGGCATTCTGGAATACGAGCGCGGAAGAGTGATGCAACCGTGATGCAACCGGCGCCCGGCGCGTGGGCGTGGGCATAAGGGGCTGCTATCATCGGCCCGCCTCTGCCGCTGTTCCCTGATGGCTGCGCGAGGTGCATTGCGCCACCTTCACCCTTTTCTTCAAACCTGCCACGCGGCATGCCGTCCCTCCAACGCTTTCGTCTGATGGTGCTCGGATTCCTGGGCCGATCGGTGCTGGCTTGGTTCATGTTGTCGCTGGGAGTGGCCATCGCTTCGCCGATGGTGAATCCGCAGGCGATGGAACTCGTCTGCTCCGGCGCGGGGGTGATGAAGGTGATCGTCAAGACCAGCGATGGTGCGCGGGAGATGGGGTCGACCCATCTCGACTGCCCCATGTGCATGCCGCTGGTTGCTCCGCCGCCGGTGACCCCGACCACGGCGGTACCGCCGCCGTCGCCGCTGGCGTATGCGCTACGGCCCATTGTCGCCGCGCGCCTTGCTGCCGCCACGGCTGCGCCGCTGCCCGCGCGCGGGCCACCTTCCCTCTGAACTTGCCGCTTTGATACCGATGTGGTGGGGGGGCGGGCGGGGGCCCGCCCCCCAAATGCCCGGGCAGGCGCGGGGGCCCGGGGGGGGCGGGGGCGTGTTTTTCA
>JAYSFC010000017.1:0-14883 GCA_041913505.1 Acidovorax sp. | reverse complement strand
CCCCCCCGGGCGGCCCCCCGGCCCGGGGGCTGCACCGCCCCCCCTTCAGGGCGCTGTTTTTCCCCCGCGGGGGTGCGGCCCGGGCGGGGCCACCCACCGCAATGTCCCGTGCAAGTCGCGGCGCCCGTGGGGTGCCGCAGAGGTTTTTCCATGAACAAGTCCATGTGGCCGCTCGTGCTGGGCGGCGCCGCATTCCCCTGGCTCGCGAGCGCAGCTTTTGCGCAAGCAGCCGGCAGTCCCGCCGACGAGGGGCTGGAGCGTGCCAAGTCGCTCGGCGTCGTCACCGTGAGCGGCGGGCAGCCGAGCTCACTGCCCACGCAGATCCCCACCACCATCGAGGGCGTGACGCGCGAAGAGATCGAGACGCGCATCAACGCCACGGACAGTGAGGATGCGCTCAAATACCTGCCGAGCCTGCTGGTGCGCAAGCGCTACATCGGCGACTACAACCACGCCATTCTCTCCACGCGCGCCTCGGGCACGGGCAACAGCGCGCGCTCGGCCGTGTATGCCGACGGCATCTTGCTGTCCAACTACCTGGGCAACGGCATTGCCAACGGCACCAACTACGCGCCGCGCTGGGGACTGGTGACGCCCGAAGAGATCGAGCGCGTGGACGTGATGTACGGCCCATTCTCCGCGGCCTACCCGGGCAACTCCGCCGGCGCGGTGGTGGACTACGTGACGCGCATGCCCACCAAGCTGGAGGCACATGTGAGCGCGGGCTATTCGTCACAGCCCAACAACCTCTACAACGCCCGCCGCACGTTCAACAGCTGGCAGAGCAGCGCTTCGCTCGGCAGCAAGAGCGGTGACTGGTCGTTCTGGATCAACGTGAACCGCACCGACAGCCAGGGCCAGCCGCAGACCTTCACCACGGTGCCCGTGGCTTCGGGTGTACCGGGTGCGGCGGGCACGCCCGTGTCCGGCGCCGTGGCGGGGCTGAACACCGCGAACCAGCCGTGGTACATCCTCGGCAACGGCACCCAGTACCACACCGTGCAGGACCATGCCAAGCTCAAGCTGGCCTACGATCTCACGCCCACCGTGCGCGCGAGCTACACCCTGGGCTGGTGGCAGAACCGCGCCGAGGGGCGCCCCGCGAGCTTTCTCACGGGGCCGGATGGCCAGCCCGTTTACAGCGGCCCGGTCAACATCCAGGGGCGCAGCTACACCCTGGCGCCCACGGCGTTCCCGCTCACCAACGACGACCAGACGCACACCCTGCACGGCCTGTCGCTCAAGAGCCATACCAAGGACGTGTTTGATTGGGAGCTCGCGGCCAGCCTCTACGACTATGGCAAAGACCGCCAGCGTGCCCCCACCGTAGCCCTGCCGCAGGCCGCCGCGGGCGGACCCGGCACACTGCAAAGCCAGGACGGCACGGGCTGGAACACCCTGGCCGCCAAGGGCACCTGGCGTCCGCAGGGCCCGCAGGGTGCGCATATCGTGGACTTCGGCGTGGGGCGCGACGCGTACAAGCTCGGCATCGAGAAGCTCAACGTGGCGGGCGGCTGGATGGATGGCCCGGCTAACCCGCAGTCACCCGTGAGCAGCGTGGGCGGCCGCTCCGAAACCCTCTACCTGTGGGCGCAGGACGCCTGGCGCTTCGCCCCGCGCTGGACCACCGTGTTGGGCCTGCGCTGGGAGGACTGGACGGCGCGCGACGGCTTTACCAGCACGGCCAGTAGCCGCCAGGCGTACGAGCGCCGCAGCGAGGCGCATGCCTCGCCCAAGGCGGCGCTGGCCTACCAGTGGAGCAGCGACACGGTGCTCAAGGCCTCGGTGGGTCGCGCGGTGCGCTTTCCCACGGTGGGCGAGTTGTATGGCGCTACATCGGGCGGAGCGCTGTCGTTCATCAACGACCCCAGCCTGAAGCCCGAGAAATCGTGGACCGGAGAACTCTCGGCCGAGAAGGATCTGGGCAATGGCCTGGCCCGCGCCACGCTGTTCCACGAGACCACGCGCGATGCGCTCTACAGCCAGTTGGTTCCGGGCACCACCACTTCGCGCGTGCAGAACGTGGACAAGATCCGCACGCTGGGCCTGGAACTGGCCTACAGCGGCCAATCGGTCGGGATGCTCGGTCTGGACCTGGGCGGCAGCCTCACTTATGCCGACTCCAAAATCGTCGCCAATGCGGCCAACCCCGCGAGCGTGGGCCAATGGCAACCGCGCGTGCCACGCTGGCGCGCCACGGCCTACGCCACCTACCAGCCCGACGACCGCTGGGCCTTCACCGTGGCCGCGCGCTACAGCGGGCGCCAGTACTCCACGCTGGACAACAGCGACGTGAACGCTTTCGCCTACTTCGGCGCCAGCAAGTACTTTACCGTCGATCTGCGCGCGCGCTACAAGCTGACGCGGCAACTGTCAGCGGCGTTTGGCATCGACAACGCCAACAACTACCAGTACTGGAACTTCCACCCCTACCCGCAGCGCACCTACACGGCTTCGCTGCGCTGGGATCTGTGATGTCTTTTAGCGAGGAAACCACCATGAAATTCTCTCTGCACACACTGGCCGCCACGGCCACCCTCTGCACGGCTTTCTGTGCAGCCTCTGCGGCCTTCGCCCATGTCGTGCTGCCCGCTGGCGGCGCCACGGCAGGCAGCACCTACGACGCGGCATTTGCGGTCGGCCATGCCTGCCAGGGTGCGCAGGCCACGACGGCGTTGTCGGTGCAACTGCCCGCGGGCTTTCGCTTCGTCGAGGCCCAGCCGCGCCCTGGCTGGACACTCGCGACGCCGCCCGCCGGGCAGGGCGGCGAGGTGCGCTGGACGGCCGCCTCGCCCGAGGCCGCGCTGCGCGGTGGCGACAAGGCAGAGTTCATCGTGCGCGGCGTGCTGCCCGGCGCGCCGGGCACGTTGTACTTCCCCGTGCGGCAGGTCTGCGACGTGGGCCAGGCCGACTGGGTGCAGGTGCCCCAGTCAGGCGACACCGCCAAGCTCGCCATGCCCGCAGCGAAGCTGGAACTGCTCGCGCCCGGTACGGCACCCGTGGATGTGAAGAACGCCTGGGTGCGCGCCACCGTGCCGGGCCAACGCGGCACCGGCGCTTTCATGACACTGCAGGCACCCGCGGGCGCACGTCTCGTGGGCGTCGCCACGCCCGCTGCGGGCGTGGCTGAGATCCACGAGATGAAGATGGACGGCAACACGATGCGCATGCGCCCCGTCGCCGCCTTGGAGCTGCCCGCGCGCCAGGGCGTGGTGCTGGCGCCCGGCGGCTACCACATCATGCTCATGGACCTGAAGGAGCCGCTGGCCGCGGGCCGCAGCATTCCCTTGACCCTGCGCTTCGAGGACGCGTCCGGTACGCGCATGCAGCGCGAGCTGCAGGTCGAGGTGCTGCAGGCGCCACCCGGCGGCGCTCAGCCCGGCATGCACCGGCACTGATGCATCTCGCAAGCCCCTGATGCGACTATCTGAATAGCAGGCCGCGGCGCGCAGGCTTACACGCAGGCGTACAGTTTTACTGTCGCCTCGTGTGGAAAGGCAACCTATGTGGATGCTGCTCCTTCTGCCGTTCATTGGCCTGCTGTACGTGCCGTTCTACAACCACGCGCAGCCCACGCTGTTCGGCTTCCCCTTCTTCTACTGGTACCAGCTGGCCTGGGTGTTCGTCAGCGCTTTGCTGACCTGGCTGGTGTATCGCCACTATTTCGGCGCATCCGATGGGGAGGGCGCACCATGACCTCCTCCACCATCCACTGGACCGCGCTGGCGGTCTTCGTGTTCTTCTTCATATTTGTCACGGTGATGGGCTTCGTGGCCACGCGTTGGCAGCGTGGCGCGGCGGCGCAGCAGCAGCACCTCGATGAATGGGGACTGGGCGGTCGGCGTTTTGGCGGCTGGATCACCTGGTTCCTGGTCGGTGGCGATTTCTACACGGCCTACACCGTGATCGCTGTGCCGGCGCTGGTGTACGCGGTGGGCGCTTACGGTTTTTTTGCGCTGCCCTACACCATCGTGGTCTACCCCATTGTGTTTGCCCTGATGCCGCGCCTATGGCAGGCGGCGCGCGCCGCGGGCCATGTGACGGCGGCCGACGTGGTCTACGGCCAGTACGGGTCGCGCTCGCTGGAGCTGGCTGTGGCGCTGACCGGCGTGGTGGCGACGATGCCTTACATCGCACTGCAGCTGGTGGGCATGGAGGCCGTGATTCAGGCGTTGGGCCTCAAGGGCGAAGTGCCGCTGGCAGCGGCCTTTGTGATCCTGGCGCTCTACACCTACTCGGCCGGGCTGCGTGCACCGGCGCTGATCGCCTTCGTCAAGGACCTGATGATCTACATCGTGGTTCTGGCGGCCGTGGTGCTGGTGCCCTCCAAACTCGGTGGCTATGGCACCGTGTTCCAGTCTGCCGGTGAAGCCTTCGCGGCCAAGGGCGGCAGCACAGGCCTGCTGCTCGCGCCCGCGCAGATGCTGCCCTATGCCACCTTGGCCCTGGGTTCGGCGCTGGCGGCCTTCATGTACCCGCACACGCTGACCGGCATCTTCGCGGCCAAGAGCGCCAACACCATCCGCAAGAACGCAGTGTTCCTGCCCGCTTACACGCTGCTGTTGGGCCTGATCGCCCTGCTGGGCTACATGGCCCATGCGGCGCACTTGAGCGTGCGCACGCCCAACGACGTGGTGCCGGCGCTGTTCGCCGCGCTGTTTCCAGAATGGTTCAGCGGCTTCGCATTCGCGGCCATCGCCATCGGCGCTCTGGTGCCGGCGGCCGTGATGTCGATCGGCGCGGCCAACCTGTTCACGCGCAATTTCTGGAAGGCCTATGTGAACCCGGCCGTGTCACCCGAGGGCGAGGCGCGCGTGGCCAAGACGGCGTCGCTGGTCGTCAAGCTCGGCGCGCTGGTGTTCATCCTGTTTGTGCCCACGCAGTTCGCTCTGTACCTGCAGCTGCTGGGTGGCGTGTGGATCGTGCAGACCTTTCCGGCCGTGATCTGCTGGATGGCCTACAAGGGGCTGCGTGCGCCGGCCCTGCTCGCAGGCTGGGCCGCGGGCATGCTGGCAGGCACTGCGCTGGCGTTTGCCGACGGTATCAAGCCGGTGCACGCCTTCGTGCTGGGTGGGCACAGCTTTGGGGTCTACACCGGCCTGCTTGCGCTGGCGCTGAACTTCGTGGTTGTACTGGTGGTGCAGGCCGCGTTGTCTGTAGGGCACCATGGGGCACCCCACGCCCATGCTTGAGCGCTAGCAACCCGCCTGCAGTGAGGGTGGTCGCAGTCGCTTGCGGGGGTGTGCGAGACTTCGGTCCATGCCCGAACCCACGCTGCTCGTTGCCGACGATCACCCTCTGTTCCGTGCTGCCGTGATCCACGTGCTGCGCGAATCCCTGCCCCAGTTCCGCGTGCTCGAGGCGGCCAGCGCGGGCACGCTGGGCACCGCGCTGCAGGAGCACCCCGAGACGGAACTGGTGCTGCTCGACCTCGCGATGCCGGGCACGCACGGATTCTCGGCTCTGCTGCATGTGCGTGGCGAGTACCCAGACATTCCCGTGGTGGTGATTTCGTCGAACGACCATCCGCGCGTGATCCGCCGTGCGCAGCAGTTCGGCGCTGCGGGCTTCATCCCCAAGTCCACGCCGGCCGAGGCGATCGGCGCGGCGATCGGGGATGTGCTCGACGGTGGTACCTGGTTTCCTCCCATGGCGGCCGAGCGTTCCGACGCGGACGCCGACCTGGCCGCCAAGCTCGCGCAGCTCACGCCGCAGCAGTTCCGCGTGCTGCTGTGCCTGGCCGATGGCCTGCTCAACAAGCAGATCGCGCACGAGCTCGGCTTGGCCGAGAACACTGTGAAGGTGCACGTTACGGCGATCCTCAAGAAGCTCGAGTGCCATAGCCGCACGCAGGCAGCGGTGCTGGTCAAGAGCCTGGAGCCTGAGAGCGGAGGCTAGGGCGCGTCACCGGTGCCGCAGCAGCATCTGGCTCATGAGCGCGCGCAGCGCTGATGCGCGCACGGGTTTGGACAGGAAGCCCCAGCCTTGCTCGGTGGCCTCGCGCCGCAGGGCCTCGTCCTGCTCGGCAGTGACCAGGATGACAGGCGGAGACTGGCCCCAGAGCTCGCACAGCCGCGCGTACAAGTGGGGGCCGTGCACGGTGCCCATGCGCACGTCCACGAGCACGATTTTGGGCGCCTCGCCGGGCTGGGCGGCGGCCAGAGCTTCCTGGGGGCCGCCCGCGACCGGCACGGTACAGGCCCAGCGCTGCAGGAGTGCGCGCATGGCCTCGCACGCCCGGGGATCGTCGTCGATGCACCAGCACACACAGCCGCGCAGCGGCGTGTCGTCCGGGTTCTCGCACACGGGCGGTGGCGGGGGGGCTTGCTCGACGGCCGCAGGATCGCCCAGCGGCACGGTGACCCAGAACACGCTGCCGCGCCCGAGATGGGAGCGCAGGCCGATGGGGTGGCTGAGCACGCGGCCGATGCGCTCAACGATGGCCAGGCCCAGGCCCGCACCGCGGTCGTTGCCGTGGCCTTCGTTCAGCCGGCGGAACTCTTCGAAGATCTCGCGCTGCAGGCTCTCGGGGATGCCAGGCCCCTGGTCGTGTACCTCGATGCGCAGATGCGCGCCATCGCGCCGGCAGCCCAGCAGGATGCGGCCCTGGCGCGTGTAGCGGATCGCGTTGGAGAGGTAGTTCTGTAGGATGCGTCGCAGCAGCGCTTCGTCGCTGCGCACGGTGCAGGTGGTGGAAACGCCCCTCAACTCCAGCCCGCGGCTGTGCGCGAGGATGCCGAACTCGCGCAGCAGCGCATCGAGCAGGGGTGCAAGCGTGAAATCCTGCACGCGCGGCTGCAGCTGGCCCGACTCCATGCGGGCGATGTCGAGCAGGCTCGCGAGGATCGCGTCCTGCGCCGCCAGAGCGCCCTCAATGTTGTCGGTCGCCTGCCGGCCCGCGTCGTCGGCGAGGTGGCCGCGTAGCACCGAGACGAACATGCGCGCGGCGTTGAGCGGTTGCAGCAGATCATGCACGGCGGCGGCGACGAAACGGGTCTTGTAGCGGTTGGCGTTCTCGGCGTCGCGCCGCGCCTGGTCGAGATCCTGGGTGCGCTCGATGATGCGGTGTTCCAGCGCATCGGCCAGCGAACGCAGATCGCGTGCCGCATTCTTGTAGCTCGTGATGTCGGCGTAGCTCGTGACGAAGCCGCCGTCGGGTAGCGGGTTGCCCCGGATCTCGAGCACGGTGCCGTCGTCCTTCTCACTTTCGCGCAGGTGGGGCTTGCCGCTGCGCAGATGGTTCAGGCGGCGCTGGATCGCCTCCTCGATCGGGGCGGAGCCCAGCAGGCCGCGCCGCGCGTTGTAGCGGAAGAGGTCCTCGATAGGGCGGCCTGTCTGCAGCAGCTCCGACGGAAAGCGGAACAGTTCGACATAGCGCGAATTCCAGGCCACCAGCTTCAGGTCGGCGTCGATGACCACCACGCCCTGCGGCAGGTGTTCCAGGCTGCGGGAGAGGCCCGTGTCGGCCTGCTTGGCCGCCTGCACGATGCCATCCTGCGCGGTGCGCAGTTCGCGTGCGTGCTGCTGCAGCACGGCTTCGAGTTCCCGCCGGCTCCGCTGGCGAAAGGCTGCAACCCGGCGCCGCTGCTGGATGAACAGCACCAGCAGCGCGAGCGCGAGCCATGCTCCTGCGGCGGCCACGGCGACCCAGCGGCCCGCGAGGGTGGCGGCCCGGGTGTCGTGCAGCAGGTGCAGGGTCCAGGTGGTTTCGGGCAGTGCCAGGGTCTGCCACAGCCAGCGGCCGCGGAGGGCAGGGTCGTCGACGCGGGCGATGGTGCCGCCGTCGTCCAGGTGTTCCTGCACGCGGTAGCGCAGGGGCAGCAGCGTCTGGTCGGCGTACTGGCGCGTGTCCAGCAGTTCTTTCTGGTCTTGCTCGCTCAGCGGCGCAAGGAGACGGTAGCGCCATTCGCTGCGGCTGGCCAGGAACACCACGCCGTGCGCATCCGAGGCCAGCACGATGTCGGGCATCTGCAGCCATTCGCGTTCGAGCTCTTCCAGCGCAATCTTGATGACGACGACGCCCTGCACCTCGCCGTGTGCGTCGAGGATGGCCTGCGAGAGAAAGTAGCCCGCCACGCCCGTGGTCAGGCCGATGCCGTAGAAATGCCCCCGGCCTTGCGAGAGGGCCTGCCGAACGTAGGGGCGGAAGCTGTAGTCGACACCCACGTTGTTGCGCTGGTCGCGCCAGTTGCTCGCTGCCAGCGCCACGCCGTTGCGGTCGATGAGCGTGAGTGTGGACGATTGGCTGGCTCCGTTGGCGCCCTCCAGCTTGCGATTGAGACGTTCGACATCGCGGGCATTCAGCGGGTGCGCCACCGCGTCGCGCAGCTCCGCATCGAGCGCTAGAACCTGGGGCAGGGTGCGGTAGCGATCGATGCGCTGCTTGAGCGCCTGCGCGTAGAGGTCGAGTTGGTGGCGCACGCTGGCGCTCTCGTCGCGCAGTGCCCGCTGGCGGGCAATGTGCTCGGCAGCTCCCATCGCCAAAATCATGCCGGCCACGAGGACGAGCAGGGTCCAGAAAAAGCGGTGGCGTCGCAGCGGGTACATGGGCGCGAGTATGGGGCCGCCAGGGAGCATCTACTACCAATAGGTTATGGGCGAACGGCATGGCGCGGGGTACAAATCGGACCCTCTGCGCGCCTCAGGGCGCGGTCCCTTGTCCTGCATCCGGAGCCGTTGCATGCACGCCATTCCTGCCGTCAGCGCCAGCACTGAGCGCTTGCCGTTCTACCGTCAGTTGTATTTCCAGGTTATTTTTGCCATCGTGCTGGGCGTGCTTCTGGGGCACTTCGAGCCGCACTATGCCGAGCAGTTCAAGCCGCTGGGCGATGCGTTTGTCAAACTGGTCAAGATGATCATCGCACCGGTGATTTTTCTGACCATCGTGACCGGCATTGCGGGCATGACGCACCTGCGCTCCGTGGGGCGCGTGTTCGCCAAGGCCATGGTCTATTTCCTGTTTTTCTCCACGCTGGCGCTCGTGGTGGGCATGATCGTGGCCCACGTGGTGCAGCCAGGTGCAGGTATGAACATCAACCCGGCCGACCTGGACCAGGGCGCCGTGAAGTCGTACGTGGCCAAATCGCACGAGCTGACGCTGGTGGGTTTCGCGATGGACATCATCCCGAAGACGCTGCTGAGCCCGTTCGTGGGTGACAACATCCTGCAGGTGCTGTTCGTGGCCGTGCTCTTCGGCATCGCCCTGGCCTTGGTCGGCGATGCTGGCAAGCCGGTGCTGAGTTTGCTGGAGGCGCTGACGGCGCCCGTTTTCAAGCTGGTACATATCCTCATGAAGGCCGCGCCCCTGGGGGCTTTTGGCGCTATTGCCTTCACCATCGGCAAGTATGGCGTGGGCTCGCTGGTCAATCTCGCTTGGTTGGTGGGGTCGTTCTACCTGACCTCGCTGCTGTTTGTGCTGGTGGTTCTAGGAGCGGTCGCGCGGCTGTGCGGTTTCTCGGTGGTCAAGCTCGCGCGGTATCTGAAGGCCGAACTGTTGCTGGTGCTGGGCACGTCGTCGTCCGAATCGGCTCTGCCCTCGCTCATGGAGAAGATGGAAAAGGCCGGCTGCGGCAAGTCGGTGGTGGGCCTCGTGGTGCCTACGGGCTACTCGTTCAACCTGGACGGCACCAACATCTACATGACGCTGGCTGCGCTGTTCATCGCCCAGGCCACCAACACCGACCTGTCTCTGGGCCAGCAGATCGCGCTGCTGCTCGTGGCCATGCTGAGTTCCAAAGGCGCCGCTGGTGTGACGGGCGCTGGCTTCATCACACTGGCCGCCACACTGGCCGTGGTGCCCGAGGTGCCTGTGGCCGGCATGGCGCTGATTCTTGGTGTGGACCGCTTCATGAGCGAATGCCGTTCGCTGACCAACTTTATGGGCAACGCGGTGGCCACCATCGTGGTCTCGCGCTGGGAGAATGCGTTGGACCATGAAAAGCTCATGGTTGCGCTTGACGGTGGTGCCCATCTGGATTCGCAGGTCGAAGCGGCGGTTCTGCCCGTGGGAGTGCGTGCAGAGGGTTGATGTGCGGTGGCGGACGGGAAGCTTTCCGATCCTGCGCAAGTAGTGAGGGAATCCGCAGAGCGGCTTTCCCCCGCCACTCCCTCACCACGGGCTCACTTCAGCGCGAGCAGCCCGTGGTAGCCGACATACAGCCCTACGAGCACGATCAGCGCTCCCGAGAAATACGGCGCCTTGCGCGCAAACCCGTCAAAGCCGCTCCAGCGCGTGGACAGGTGCCTCATGCCGAGGGCAGCGATGACGCCAGAGGACACCATCGTCAGCGCCAAGCCCACGCTGAAGCTCAACACCAGTGTGGCGCCCAGGGCGATCTTCTTCAGTTGCAGGCACAGCAGCAGCACCGTGATCGACGCGGGGCAGGGGATCAGCCCACCCGTCAAGCCGAACATGGCGATCTGCCCCGTGGTCACCTGGCGGTTGGCAAAGCGGCGGCGAATGTCGTTGGCATGGGCCAGCTCGTGGGGGTCCTGGTAACCGGAGGCAGGAAGATCCAGCCCTTCGCCAGCATGCGCATGCTCGGTGAAGGACAGGTCGAAATCGTGGCTATGGTCCGCATGGCCCAGGCGCAGGCGGGCCGTGAATTCATGTGGCTCGGGAACCTCGTGTTCGGATTCCACGAACCCGTTGCGCTGCACAAAGCGAAAAACCTGCCGGCGGCCGTCGGGCCGCTCGGTTTCCAGTTGCACTTCATCGGCGCTCCAGGCATGGCCAAGCGAGTCTTGGTACAGCCGGAATCGTGGTGGCACGCCCTCCTCGAACACCTCCAACTGGACGACTCCGTGGCCGGTATCGACGTGCCGGATCTCGCCGTGGTGATGGCCATGGTCATGTTCGTGCGCGAACCGCTGTTGCTGCCAAGTACGCCACAGCATCCAGATTGCCACGCCAATGATGAGCACTGCAGAGGCCAGCTGGAAATAGGGCTCGGTCGTCTCCGCGTTCCAGTGGCTGCCGAAGTACATGCCTGCCATCGCAACCGCCCACACCACTACCGTATGCGACAGCGTGGCCGACAGGCCCAGCAGCACCGCTTGCCCCAGTGTGCCGCGAATAGCGATGATGAAAGCAGCCATCATCGTCTTGGAGTGGCCGGGCTCCAGTCCGTGCAAGGCGCCCAGCAGGACTGCGCTGGGCACGAACAGCCAGGCATTGCCTTGCTGCAGGAGGGTGGAGAAATCGGTCATGGGAAATGTGGGTGAGGAAAACGGGCTGTTTGCATAATACTCCCCCCTAGTATAAAAATGCTACGCTTGAGCACCATCCCAGATTGACGAAACGGTCACAGTGCACACCATTCGAGACAAGGCCAAACTGCTGGCGCGGGTTCGGCGCATCCAGGGGCAAGCCGCAGCCCTCGAGAAGCAGTTGAACCAGGAAGGCGATTGCACAGCTGTGCTCCAGCAGATCGCGGCCATTCGCGGGGCAGTCAACGGATTGATGGCGGCCGTCATCGAGGGACATCTGGTTGACCACGTGGTGCATGAGCCCAAGGTGGCGCAGCGGCAGCAGGACCTGGACGTGGTGGTCCAGGTTCTCAAGTCCTATCTGAAATAGTGCGGCAAACCGCAGGCATGCGATTCGGTTGGGTTTGGGGCGCTCACATTTGATCCAGTGCTGGCGGTTTCCTACCGGTGAGGCGCGGTGATCTGGATGTCGTAGATCGGGTTGCCATGGATGCCAAGGACCAGGCCCTTGCCCTCGCGCATCACGTCCCAGCACTCGTTGGGTGCTGCGCCAGCGGTGATTGCGATGCACAGGCGGTTGCCCTCGAAGTGCCAATGCCCCCTGCGGGGGCGCCCCATTTCCTGGGCGTCGATAGAGCCATCGGGTTTGAGGAAGTAGCGCCAGTGGTAGCCGTCCGTGATGGCTTGGCCGATCAGTGTCTGGCGCACCTCCTCAGCGGTGAGGGTCTTTCGGGGCGGGGCTGGGGCTCTGGCGTGCGCCGCACAGGCGGCAAGCACCAGGGTGAGCCACAGAAACCGTCCGTGCAGTTGGAGGGCAAAAGAGCTTTTGAGCGCAGAGGGCCTCGTCATTGGGGTGTTCTCCCATGTGCCCGCTTCATGCCCTGTGCACCAGCGGGTACACCGCCAGCCCTATCAGCGCTGCAACCAGTACGACCACGGGCTCGGGGAGCTTCTTGAACTTCCACAATGTGGCGGCCGTCGCTATGGCGAGCAGCCCGGTCACCCCATCGGTAACGGAGCGTTGGCCAATCACGATCACGGCACCGGTGATCGCACCGATGGCTGCCGCGGTCACGCCATCCACGAACGCGATGATCGCGGGCCGCTTGCCGTACTTCTTGAAATAGGGCGCGGGAATCACGGTGAACAGGTAGCAGGGCAGAAAGGTTGCCAGGGCCGCAACGACGGCGCCCCAGAACCCCGAGACCAGGTAGCCGATGAAGCCCGTGGTGATGACCACGGGGCCCGGCGTGATCATGGCCACGGCCACGGCATCCACGAACTGCCGGTCCGTGAGCCAGCCATATTCCTTGACCACGCCGCTATACAGGAACGGCACGATCGCCAGCCCGCTGCCGAACACGAAGCTGCCCGCGTAGGCGAAATACGCACCGATCTGAGACAGCTTGTGCCAGTCGATGGTGTCCAGAGCCAGAAAACCCCACAGGGGCGCCGCCATGCTGTGGATGCCTTTGCGGGAAGCCCAGGCCGGAGGCGCTCGCCAGAGCCACACCAGCACTCCGGCACCGAGAAACAGCCAGACCACCTCGGACTGCGTGACGACCGTGACCGAGGCACTTGCAAGGAAGACGGCCCAGAGCAGCTTGTCCCGGCCGATGTTCTTCGTTGTGAGCTTGTAGGCGCTCATCGCGATGATGCCTATCACCGATGCTCCCACGCCATAGAACACCGACTGCATCGAGCCGATGCCGCCATAGGCTTTATAGGCCGCGCCCAGCGCCACCACCATGAAGAACGAAGGCAGTACGAACGCCAAGCCTGCCAGGGTAGCGCCTGCAATGCGGTAGTGCACATAGCCTAGATAGATGGCCAGCTGCGCCGCCAAAGGGCCTGGCATCAACTGGGCCAGTGCCATGCCCTCCTTGTAGTCACCTTCAGAAATCCAGCGGCGCTTCTCCACCAGATCCCGGTACATGTAGCCAACCAGTGCCACGGGGCCGCCAAAGCCCCAGGTGCCCAGGGTCAGCATGTAGCGCACCAGTTGCCACAGCGAATAGGGGGCTGCGGGCGGGTCGTGGTCCGCAGAGGCGGACGGAGATGCGGAAGGGGTGAAATTCAAGTTGCACTCCTATCTGGGCGCTATAGCCCATGAACAGGAGCAGCACTTGGGGCAGAGACCGCCCTGCATGGAGGGGAGACTGCTCAAGTCCCCACGCAGAAATTCTACGGCAGTTGTGGAGGCCTGCAAACCGCGATGAGCCCAACAGAGTGGCCGGGTGTCGCCGATGCGGTTTATCTATTAATGCGCTACGCCGTACAGCGGCGGCCAAATGTACGAAACCGTATGGGTAAAAACAAAAAAGCCCCGGCCAGCGGGGCTTTTAGGGGTTTTTAAAGACTTCTTTGGAAGCCTTAAAACCTTGTCATGGCGGAGAGGGCGGGATTCGAACCCGCGGTGGGGATTAGCCCACACACGCTTTCCAGGCGTGCGACTTAAACCGCTCATCCACCTCTCCGGAGCCCGCAATTGTAGCAGGACTTCCGGCCGTCTTTGGGAATGGCGACGTGCTGTGACGGAAAACGAGGGTTGCTGCCGGAGTTTGAAGTGCTCGCGTCGAAGCGGCTCCGTGGGCCGAGCAGAGCCCGGGGCACGAGGTCCCTGCTGTGAACAGGGAGAGCTCTTTGGAGCTCAATATCGCGGCGCCGGGTTACCACGATTGATATGGAGGAATTTGTTCGTTAGAACTGCAAAGCAGGTGTGGAGTCAGGTATACGTTTTGTTTTTGTGAGAGTGAGGCCGCCATGTCCCAGTCAAATTCCATGAGTGTTGCCAAGCGGCTCGGTTTGCTGATAGGAGGCGCTGTTCTGGGGGTGGCCGTTCTGGCCGTCGTTTTCCTTGTGTCCGAGCGTGCATTGATGATGCAGGAGCGTCAGGCCAGCGTTCGCCAGACGGTAGAAGTGGCGCATGCCTTGGTGGCGCAGATTCACGCCCAGGTAGGCAAGGGAGGGCTCTCCGAAGCGGATGCCAAGCAGCGTGCGCTGGAGACCCTGAGGGCGCTGCGCTACAGCGGGAACGAGTATTTCTGGGTCAACGACATGCAACCGCGCATGGTCATGCACCCCATCAACCCTAAGCTCGAAGGACAGGATCTCTCCGAAAACAAGGATCCGACGGGTAAACGCCTGTTTGTGGAGTTCGTGCGGACGGTGCGTGAGCAGGATGCAGGCGTCGTGCGCTATCTCTGGCCCAAGCCGGGTAGCGAAGTGCCGGTAGAGAAGGTCTCCTACGTCAAGGGCTTTGCTCCTTGGGGGTGGGTGATCGGATCAGGGGTCTACGTCGACACGGTGGATGCAGCGCTGCGCCTGCGTGCGCTGGCGTTGGGCGCGGGCGCCTTGGTATTGGGCGGGGCGCTTCTGGTGTTCGGCTGGCTCATTTCTCGTTCACTGCTGCGTCAATTAGGGGGCGAGCCTGCATATGCCACCCAGATCACCCAGCGCATCGCGGAGGGCGATCTCAGCACGGAGATTCGCCTGCACCCCTCGGATCAGTCGAGTCTGCTGTTTGCGCTGCATGCCATGCGGGACAGCATGGCCGGCATCGTGGGCCGGGTGCGAAGGGGGGCAGAAGGTGTGGCCATTGCTTCTTCCGAGATCGCTCAGGGCAACCACGACCTGTCGGCGCGCACAGAAAGCCAGGCCAGCGCGCTGGAAGAA
>JAYSFC010000016.1:0-38755 GCA_041913505.1 Acidovorax sp. | reverse complement strand
CCAGTAATTTACCCAGGCTGGAGCAGCAGCGGAGACTTTTTCAGCATTGCCCTAACGTCCTATTTGAGCTTGGTTTCGCGGTGGCAGCCCAGGGCTGGGACCGTGTCGCGCTGGTGTTCGATGAGGGGGTCGGCAAGTTTCCTGCCGATGTGCCATTCGACTTTGACAAGCACCGGGCCATTCCCTTTGCCAACAGCGCTGATAAAAATGCCAACGACTTGAAGGTGCTCGCGGGCACGCTGAAAAACGCGATCAAGTCCACGCTGGCGGCCAATCCAGACCGGCCCACTGCGACCTTGACGCCCGAAGAGGTCAGGCATCAGCGCGACGTTGAAACGCTCACGAAGATATTCGAGACGATCAACGTTCAAGTCATCGACGACCATTTCTCGAAGATGCCGCATTGCATCAGCGACGCAGCGCTGCATGTCTGGGATATGTTCAGCATCGCCTCGGGAGGCAATGATTTTCACTTGCACGATGCGGAGCTCTTCGACCTGATCCATCAGTTCCGCGCGGCGTTTGGCAAGACCCTTGCCTTCGAAGGCATGTATCACGAGGCCCCCGGAGGGCTCCAACACATCTTCACGGGTCACGACATCTTGGGAACTGCTGAGCAGCAGAAGGCGTGGGCCAAGATCGATGAGGCGCGCAAGCAGATGAACACGACCTTCCAAGAAATTCTGCGTCGCATCAGAAGCCAATACCTCGAAGTCGATTTGAAGACGACTAGCCAGGTGTCATGGAACGACTATGTGGAATACAGGAAGTCGCTGAAGGAATGATGCGCTGCCTGCGGGCCATCGCCGGCCGGTTATAGTTCCCTCCGAACGCAAGTTCCCCGCTTTTCCTCCCTGAGCGGGCCATTGCATGACAGCGATGGTTTCTCGTCCGCCAGATGCGCAAGCTCGGCGGACTTTTTCTTTGCGCGCGCCCGAGGTGCTTGCTCAATCCGTGAACAGTTTGCTCCTCTGCGTGGTCAGCAAGGCTGCTCCCGCCAGGGCCACGTCGAGGCACAGCAGCGCTGTGGCCCTTGTGCTCGGAAGCCAGACCAGCGCGAAACCGACCGAACCAAGCAGGGATTTAACCAGCGCCGCTTCAAGGAACAGCGGGTCGATTCTGTCTTGCGGAGGCGCGCGAACGGGTCTACGCGCCGTCGACCATGCGAGGTCGAGGGCAAACATGACGGCGCAGCCGCTCCACACGTCGGCCAGCCCAAAAGATCGCATCGGGTCGGTCCATGGCGCGGCGATGAAGCTTCGCAGCAGCGCTGGATAGCGATCCAGTCCCTCGAAATCGGTCATCCGATTCCCCTCAAGCGCCTTCATTTGCCTGCATGATCGTTGGGGACTAAGTGGGGACTTCGTTGCTGAATCTCCACGCCTTCCCCAATGAAAATTAAATCACCCGCAGGTAGTGCTGCATCATGGGGGTGTGGTGGGAGAGGTCGCCCCTCATCTCCTCTGAAATTGGCGATTTCTCCGTGTCCATCAACAACTTGACCCTTCTGTCCATCGAACTTCGGCGGCCTGCATCCAGCCCTGCCGGCATCCACCCCATTATCCAAGCCTGCGCCCATTCGCCGCCGTCACGGTGCGCGCCACCGCGGCAGCTTTGTTTCAGATGCCCGCCGTGGGCGCGGAACCTCGCTCATTATCCCGTCTGCATTGCCGCAGGCTGGGGCAGCAGGCCTGAAATCCCGTCGGCTTTACGGGCTTGGAGATGTGGATGCAGGGTGGACATCCACGCAGGTTCGATGGACGCATTTGGGCATCGAGGGAACAGGGGCACAAGCGGGCATTCGCTCATAGCGGCTTTTGCAGGCGGTCCTTGCGGCGTGCCCCAGCGCGGAGAGCTCTTGGTCCGCGGCCAAGGCACTCCCCGCGCGTATTACCGCGGGGCCATCGCATGTGTGCGGCCGGATGTACGCGGGTTCGCATTGATCGTCGGAGGTGCACCCTGCCGCCAGGGCGCGGATCCGGTCGCTCAAGCGCTTCTGCGCATCCGCGCATGCCTCCTGGGATGCGATAGGCGGTGCGGCCGCCGGATCGTTTGCCCTGTTCGGGGCCGTGTGCCCGTCTGGGCAGATGAGGATGAGCGCGCTGGCGAGGCCGATGGGGCCGATGAGCCAATGGTTCTTCGTCATCGTCATGACTGCCTCCAGCGGTGTCGATGTCCGGCTGGCCCGCGGTAGCAAACGGCGCGGTCCACGGCCGGTACGGGATCCTCAAAAAACCAACACCTTGTCCGCCTCCAGCGTCCAATCCGCTAGCTGTGACAGGGTGGAGCGCGAGGCGCCGGGAATCAGTTCGGACTCTGTGATCCCGCGCGCGTCCATGCACGTGCCACAAAGGGCCACTTCACCTTTTCGGATCACATTGCCCAGCATGACCTGGGTGTTGTAGTAGCCCTCGGGGACTTTTTGGTGGTCCTTGGCGCAGCCTACCGCGTCGGCTAGAAGAAACACACGGACTTGCGTCCCGTCCCGGGCGCACAGCGCACCAGCAAGGCGCAATGCGTTGTACGCCCGCTCGCTTCCGTAGGGCGCTTCATTCAGAACGAAGAGGATGCGGGGCATATCGTGTTCCTGTTTCAGAAGCTGATTATTGGCTGGCGGGGTCAACTGGGGCCCAGCATGTATTCGCGCACCAGTTCCCGGGCGCGGTGCAGCCGGCTTTTGACGGCACCCTGCGGCTCGCCCAGGCGCTCGGCGATCTCGGCGATGGTGAGCTCCTCGAAGTCGCGCAGCAGCACCACTTCCAGGTAATGGGCCGGCAGCGACTCCAGGGCGTGGGCCAGGTCCACGCGCAAGGCATTGTCGGTGCGGCACAGCAGCAGTTCCTCGGCCACCTCGTCCGGCAGCGGATCGTGGCGGAACATCATGCGCGAGAGCTTGCGGCACTCGCGCTTGATGACGGTGAAGAGCCAGGAGGAAAACGCCGCTGCCGCCTTGAGTCCCTTGACCTTGCGGGAGATGACCAGCAGGGATTCCTGCACCGCATCGTCGACATCACTGGCATGGCAGTGCCTGTAGGCGTAGCGGCGGGCGTCGGCCTGGCAGACCGCCAGCAAGCGGGAGATCGCGGTGGGGTCACCCGTTTGGGCGGCCAGGACCAGATGGTCTCGCTCAATGCTTGCGCCCGCCATGGCTCAATGCCCCTTGTCGAGCTTGCGGCCGACCAGTGCGCACATCGGACAAAAACCGATCAGGCCCGTCATGGCCAGCATCGCGCCCAGGAGGCCCAGGGCAATGGCCAGGTCCGAGCCGCCCCAGTTCATGGCCGCGTAGATCAGGCCCAGCAGGCCCATGATGATGCGCAACACGCGCTCCCCGTGGGGAACATTCTTCACGTAGAACATACCGATCTCCTGTAATCCTTGGTAGTGTGAGGACAGCCCTCGGACACTAAGAGGCGCGCTGGCGGCGAAACGGTTCGCGGGATCGGAAAAAGTCTGCCTGGCGCGGCTTTCACGGCTGGCCAGCGACCAGCTGGCCTTGCAGTATGAAGGTCCGGTCGCTCGGGCCGGCCGACTGGATGTGCAGGGTGCCGGCGCCCCTGAGGCCCTTGAGGGCCCCGGTCGCGGAAACGACCTCCCAGAAGCCGTTGTCGTTGATCTCTGGCTTGCCGTCCTTGCCCGGCAGGAAGACTGCGCGCACGGTCCACTTGATGTAGACGATGCTGCCGTCGCCCCGGGTGGCCACGAGGTAGCCGCTCGGGTCGCCAGCCACGCCGGGCACGATGTCATGGCGGCCGAATTCGACGATGTGGGCTCCGTCGAGCAGGCCCGTGCCTGCCGCCGCGCCTTCGCGCCGGACCATCAGGACGAAGTGCCCCGAGCCGTCCTGGAAGTCGAGCTTGATTTGCTCCTTGGGTGCCAGGGTGGCTTGCACGTTCAGCGGCTCGGCCATGGCGGGGCCTGCGGCCAGCGAGGCGGCGCAGAAGATAAGGGCGGCGAGCGGTTGGAGCAGGGTTCGGGTTTTCATGGGAAGTCCTTGGGGTTGAAGCCCCAATCAGGGGCGGCCACCGCGGCGGCCAGTTCGGCAAAGCCATCGAAGACGCCATCGCAGCCGGGGTGGGGATGGGGGTCAGGCGGCGGCTCGCAGCCCCACTCCGCAGGGCGGCGCACGAACGCGGTCCGAAAGCCGCAGGACCGCGCCGCGTCGAGGTCGAAGTTGTGGCAGGCCACCATGAGGATGTCGGCCGGCTCCAGCGCAAGCCATTGGGCCGTCTGTCGGTACGCTCGCGGATCGGGCTTGTAGTAGCCGATCGCCTCGCAGGAAATGATGGCGTCCCAGTCGATGCCGTTGCGCCGGGAGACGTCCATCACGAGCGACAGGGGCAGCATGGTGAATGACACCACGGGCAGGCGCCGCCGGAGGTCGCGCAGCGCCCCCGGAAAGTCATCCCAGGCCGAGAGCGCATGCCAGGCGCTTGCGATGGCTCGGCGGTCCACATCGTCGAACGGGCTCAGTCCATGGGCCTGGAACAGGTCCGCCAGCACGTTGTAGTGGACGCCGTCCATGTTGAAGGCTGGGAGCGCCTGGCCGACGATGGCTTTCATGGCCAGCCGCCGGTACTGGTTGGTGATGGCGCCCCAGTCGCGAGAGAGCCCATGCCGGGCGCCGGCAGTGGCGAAGGCGTTGCGCACCCCCGTGTGCCAGTCCAGCACCGTGCCGCCGGTGTCGAAGGCGATGGCTTTGATGGTCATGTCATTCCCTTGTGGTGTACCGCCTGGTTCGCGGTACGGGTGATTAGAGGTAGCCGCCGCTCGGGATCATGGCAGAGGGGGGGCATTCGCGCGCCAAGTGCTCCAAACATGGTGAGCTGTTGCATCGTCGCCCGCCCGCTGCCGGGTCAGCGGGCAGGTTTGAACGTCTTCTGGACCTGGGCCATGTAGGCCGTGAGGTCGGCCAGTTCCTTGGAATCCCACGGCAGCGGCTTGGCGGCCATGGGCATGACCATGCAGGCCTGGACCATCTCGTCCAGGTGGATCGTCTGGAGACCCAACTGGTCCTTGGCCATTGTTACCGTGTGCGGATAGGGCTTGGCGAAGCTGTCCGAAAACGCAGCGTTGTTGGCGTGGCAGGACGCGCAGGCCATGCCGTTGGTGGAGAGCTTGGTGTCATGGAAGAGCTTTTCGCCAGCGGCTGGGTCGCCGGGGCGGGGCTGGTAGCCCGCGGGGCGGACGGCGGTGTTCTGGGCCATGGCCGGCGTGCTGGTCAGGGCTGCACCGGTGGCCAGCAGCACGCAGAGGGTTTGGGCAAGGTAGGTCATGGAGCGTCTCCGGGGTTGGGTTCGCACCTAGGAGGCGGGCAGGAGCCCATCCGGTTCGCGGCCAGCGAAATAAATTTTCCGGCGGGAGAGCGAACCGTTGGGCGGCACGGGGGCCTCTTAGTTGCCGAGGACGCTAGACGCCACCTCGATTCCATTCACCCACCAAGGAACCCCCCATGAAAACTTCTTTGCAATGGGCCTCGCTGGCCGCGTTGACGGCCGCCACCCTGGCGCTGCCTGCCGCCGCGCAGGACATGAGCGGCGCAGCCAAGTGCCAGCCCAAGGCGGCCGCCCCGTGCGGCGCGCGGAAATGCAGCGCTCAGAAATGCGGTGCCAAGTGCGGCGCGACAAAATGCGCCCCTGCGAGAGCCGCCCCGTGCGGCGCGCAGAAGAACGCCCCCCCATGTGGCGCCAAGTGCGCACCCAAGTGCGGCGCCAAGACCTGATGAAGGACCCGCAGGCGCGCAGCCCCGGACCGCCATCCCCGCGGGAGGCCGGCCTGCGCCTGCTGGAGGCTTACGCAGACCTGGCCCGGCGTGGCCAGCACCTGCTGGGGGCGCTGCTGGGCGGCCAGGCGCCGCGCCAATGGGCCCATTACCCGAACGAAGATGCCATCGACCACGCGAGCGGCTGCCAGTGGTTCTACCACTCGCACAGCCCCGAAGACCGGCCGCAGGCGCCTGAACACGGGCATATCCACCTGTTTGCGTGCCGCCCCTTGTGGCAGGGGCGGCTGCGGTCGCCGGCCGAGCGGGACTTCGCCAGGCTTTGCGCAATGCCACGCTCCCGTTCAAACACCCGCCACCTGCTGGCCCTGGGCCTGGACGCCAAGGGGATTCCGATCTCGCTGTTCACGGTCAACAGCTGGGTCACCGGTGATCTGATGCTGAGCGCGAACTTGACGCTGGAGCTGCTGTCGTCCATGGCGCTCGACACGGGCCACGCCGAATTGGATACCGTCATCGTGTCGGTGCTCAGGCTTTGCCGGGCCGGGCTGAGTGAAGTTCTGGCGCGGCGCGATGCGGCGCTGCGGTCCCATGCGGGCCCCGCCGTGCTGCAAGACAGGGGGCTTGAGGTGCTGTCCCAGATCCCGATCGACCTGGACGCGGCGTTGCGGGCGCTGTGAGGGGCCGCGCCCTATTTCACCCGCTGGTTCTCACGTTCACCCGCGTCTCGAACTTGGAGCAGTTCATGGCGAACATGCTCTTGAAGTTGCGCACGTTGTGGTTCGACGAAAACACCTCGCGCGTGAACGCGTGGTACTGCTCCATGGATTCGGCGTTGACGATGATGAGGAAGTCGAACTCGCCCGAGACTTCGTAGCACGCCATCACGTCCTCCTCGGCGGCCATGCGCTGCTCGAACTGCTTAAGCAAGGCAGCGTTCTGCTTGTCCAGCTCTACCGAGACGAACACGGTGAGGGCGCGCCCCACGAGCTGCCGGTCCACGATCGCGACCTGCCTTTGCAGCACCCCGGACTCCCGCATCTGGGCGATGCGGCGCTGGCAGGTTGCGGGCGAGCTGCCCACCTGGTCGGCCAATGTGCGCATGGGAATGGCAGCGTCGCGCTGCAGTAGGTCCAGCAAGGCCGTGTCCAGCGCATCCAGAACGATGGGTTGACCGTTTTTTTCAATTCTTCGGGACATGGTTTCAATCATTGGCATTTAGATGATGGAAAAGAATCATCGATGGCGCTATTTCAATGCACTGGCTCGCCATGATGCCCCAAGAATGCTGCTCATCGCGCAACAGGAGCAAAGCCCATGGAAACGATGCACAACGAAGCGGCGCTGGAGGCCGGCTGGGTGCGCTGGCGGCACGACTTTCACCGCTTTCCCGAGACCGGGTTCAACGAGCAGCGCACGGCCGACCGTGTGGCCCAGCTGCTGCAGGCCATGGGGCTGCAGGTGCACCGGGGCGTGGGCGGAACGGGCATCGTGGCCAGCCTCGCGGTGGGCAGCGGCAGCGGGGTGATTGGCCTGCGGGCCGACATGGACGCCCTGGCCATGGCCGAAACGGCGGAGGGCCGGGCCCATGCCTCGCAGAACCCTGGCTGCATGCATGCCTGCGGGCACGACGGCCACATGGCCATGCTGCTGGGCGCCGCGGAGCTGCTGGCGGCGCGCCGCGATTTCGACGGCACGGTGCGCTTTATCTTCCAGCCCGCCGAGGAGCACGGCCGCGGCGCCGCTGCCATGCTGGCCGATGGCCTGCTGGAGCGCTTTCCGATGGATGAGATCTATGGCGCGCACAACATTCCCGGCATGCCCGCGGGGGCCATCGCCACGCGCGTGGGCGGCCTGATGGCGAGCGAGGACAACTTCGTGATCCGCATCACTGGCCGGGGCGGGCACGCGGCGCGGCCCCACATGGCGATCGACCCGCTGGTGATCGGCGCCGAGATCGTGCTGGCGTTGCAGACCATCGTGGCGCGCGCGGTCGATCCGCGCCATCCGGCCGTGGTCTCGTGCACCGAATTCATCACCGACGGCATCCGCAACGCCATCCCGACCGAAGTGGTCATCAAGGGCGACACGCGCAGCTACGCGCCCGAGGTGCAGCGGCTGCTGGAGGAGCGCATGCGCGCGCTGTGCGAAGGCATTGCCCGCGCCCATGGCGCCACCTGCGTGGTGGAGTACACGCACGAGTTCGCGCCCACCGTGAACTGGCCGCAGTGTGTGCCTGTGGCCGTGCGCGCGGCGCAGGCGGTGGTGGGGCCCGAGCGCGTGGATGCCGACACGCCGCCGATGATGATCTCGGAAGACTTTGGCCGCTTCCTGCAGTCCATCCCGGGGGCCTTCGTGTTCGTCGGCAATGGCGATGGCGGCGGCCCCGGTGCCGTGCCGCTGCACAACGCGCGCTACGACTTCAACGACCAGATCCTGCCCGTGGGCGCGCGCTACTTCGCCGAGCTGGTGCGCACGCGCCTGCCACGCTCCGCCGCACTGAATCCCTGAGCTTTGCACGATTGCCTTCCATGATCCACACCAACCCCCATGCCGCCCGGCGCGCGTACGACGCCGAATTGCAATCCGTCCTGAACCTGGCCGCCTGCCATGCGGCGCGTGGCCACCTGGCCACCTGGCCCCGGCTCAGCGCGCACCCCACGCCGGCCTGGTCCCTGCCGGGGCTGGCCGCCGCGCTGGGCATCGGTGGCCTCACTGTCAAGGACGAATCCAGCCGCTCCAGCCTGGGCAGCTTCAAGGCCCTGGGCGCGCCCAATGCGCTGCTGCAGCTGGTGCTGCGGCGCTGGCCCGACCGGGGCTGGGCGGCGGGCGACCTGCTCGCCGGCCGGCACGCCGCTGCGCTGGCCGGCTTCACGGTGATCAGCGCCACCGACGGCAACCACGGCCGTGCCCTGGCCGCCGCCGCGCAGAGCCTGGGCTGCCGCTGCGTGGTCGTGCTGCATGCCCATGTGAGCCTGGAGCGCGAGCAGGCCATCGCCGCCTTCGGTGCAGAGATCGTGCGCATCCGCGGCAACTACGACGAGTCGGTGAACGAGGCCGCCCGGCTGGCGCGCCAGCACGGCTGGGAGGTGGTCTCCGACACCTCGTACGAGGGCTACGAGGCCGTGCCGCGCGATGTGATGCAGGGCTACGGCATCGTGGCCGAGGAACTGCTGGAAAACGCAGCCGACCCAGCCACATGCCCCTGGACGCATGTGTTCCTGCAAGGTGGCGTGGGCGGCATGGCCGCAGGCATCGTCAGCCACTTCTGGGAGCGCTACGGCGCCCGCCGGCCGCGCTTCGTCGTGGTGGAGCCCGAGCAGGCCGACTGCCTGCTGCAAAGCGCACTGCAGGGCCGGCCCGCGCGCGCCACGGGCAGCGTGGATTCGGTCATGGCGGGACTGGCCTGCGGCGAAACCTCGCCCCTGGCCTGGCGGTTCCTGCAGCCCGCCGTGGATGTGTTCATGACGGTGCCGGACGGTGCCGCCGTCTCGGCCATGCGCCTGCTGGCCGAAGGCCGCCACGGCGATGTGCCCGTGGTGGCTGGGGAATCGGGTGTGGCCGGGCTGGCGGGCCTGCAGGCGCTGGTGGCGCAGCCCGCCTGGCGCGATGCCATGGGGCTGGATGGCACGGCCCGCGTGCTGCTCATCAGCACCGAGGGTGCCACGGCCCCTGGTGTGTACGCCGAGCTGGTCGGCCAGCCGGCTGAGGCCGTGCTACAGGCGCAGCGGCGCTGGCTGCAGGCCCAGGACATGGCGCCGGAGCGGCTGATGCAGCGCATCGATGCGCATGCGGCCATTGGGGCGATTGAAGGCGGCGGGGTGTGCCGCATCGCCTTGACGGAAGCGGACCGCGAGGGCCGCGACCAGCTGGTGCGCTGGATGCGGGAGCTGGACATGGAGGTGCGCGTGGACCAGATCGGCAACATCTTCGGCATCCGTGCAGGCCGCACCGGGGCGGCGCCGGTGATGACCGGCTCGCATATCGACACCGTGGCCACGGGCGGCCGCTACGACGGCAACTACGGGGTGCTGGCCGGGCTGGAGGTGGTGCACTGGCTCAACGAGCGCCAGATCACCACCGAGCGGCCCATCGTGGTGGCCGCCTTCACCAACGAGGAGGGAGTGCGCTTTCAGCCCGACATGATGGGCTCGCTGGTGCACGCTGGCGGTCTGCCCCTGCAGCAGGCGCTGGATGCGCGGGACGCGCAGGGCACTCGCCTGGGGGATGCGTTGCAGCGCATCGGTTATGCCGGCGACATGCCCTGCGGTGCCATCGTGCCGCACGCCTATGTGGAGCTGCACATCGAGCAGGGCCCGCTGATGGAGGCCGAGGGCATCGAGATCGGCGCGGTGGAGGACCTGCAGGGCATCTCCTGGCAGGAGTTCACCATCACCGGCCAGTCCAACCATGCCGGAACCACCCCCATGCGGTTGCGGCGCGATGCGGGCTACTGCGCGGCGGCGATCGCCGTGTTCGTGCGCGAACTGGCGCAGCGCCTGGGCGGCAGCCAAGTGGGTACCGTGGGGGCCATGCAGCTGCACCCGAACCTCATCAACGTGATTGCGGCGCGGGCCTCCGTCATGGTGGACCTGCGCAACACCGACGAGGCCGCACTGCAGCGCGCGGAGCAGGAGCTGGCGGACTTTGTGCAGAAGCTGGCGGCTGAGCAGTCGGTGCGCATCGAGGCGCGGCGCCTGGCCCGCTTCGAGCCGGTGCGGTTCGATCCGCGCCTGGTGCGCATCATCGAGGCCAGTGCGCATGCGCGCGGCCACCGCACGCGGCGGATGACCTCGGGTGCTGGCCACGACGCACAGATGATGGCCCGCCAGTGCCCGTCGGCCATGATCTTTGTGCCCAGCGCACGGGGCATCAGCCACAACCCGCGCGAGCACACGGAACCTGCCGATCTGGCAAGGGGTGCGAATGTGCTGCGCGACGTGGTGTGGACCCTGGCTGGCGAAGACGGGGCCCGAGCGCCATTTGCGCGAGGCTCGCTACGAGGTATGCCGGGCTGGCATGCGCGCGGGCCAGGGGGGCATGGAGGCCCGCGAGGGATCGAAGGAACACTGGGAGAAGATCTACCAGAGCAAGTCGGCTGACCAAGTGAGCGGGTTCCTGGAGCACGCGGTGAAGTCTCAGGCCGTCATCCGCTGGGTCAGCAGGTCATTGGCGGGCCGGATCATCGCGTGGGCGGTGGGCTGCGGGTTGCCCTTCGAGCGGATCGGCAGTACTCCGGAAGCGCACCGGACGCCCTGGGGCTCCGAGCCCGTCTACTGCCTTTGCCTCAAGCTCCGCTGAGTGTGCGGCGGGTCTTGCGCCGTGCCATATGGGTGCAAGAGGACGGTGCTAGAGTGGGCGACGCATCGGCGTTTTTCTCTTCAGGAGGTGCCCATGGATGTGCAACAGTTGATTTCTGATTTCCTGGCTTCGGACCATGGCGTACAGGCCGCCCAGGCGCTGAGCGCCCAGGGCTTTAGCGAAGCCGACACGCAGCAGATGCTGAGCCAGGCCGCCGAGGCAGCCCATGCCCACGTGGAACAGCAGGGCTCAGGCGGCCTGCTGGGCGAGCACGCGGGCAAGAGCTTCTTTGCGGCATTTGCCTCGGGCCTGGTGCGCGGCGATGGCTTCCTGCGCTCGTTGACCGAGGGGGGCGAGGGGGTGCTCTCGGGGCGCATCACCGAATCGTTGGCGGCGCGCGTGGGCATTGATCCGTCCACCGCATCCACGGTCGCCGCGGCGGCCACGCCCTACATCGTTGCATTCCTCAAGCAGCGGCTCGCATAAAGCCCCAGGTGGCTTCCGCAAGCTGGCGCGCCCCCGCACAAGGCGCAGCAGAGGGGGCTCCAGTGCGCGGTGACGGGGAGGCGTTGGAGTAATCCCCCCAATTGGGGAATGGGGGGATTTATCATTTTGTTACGTTTTGACATACTGTGTCCTCCCTGGCGGCCCCGGCAGAAATCCGGGGTGTGCTGCTTCCTTGTACAGCGTGAGGTTCCAGAGCCACCGTGTTGTCGTTCGTACCGCTGACCGAGCCCGTCCCCGGGGAGCAAGGCGCTGCCGCGTCCGAAGGGGCCCGGCACCTGCGCGGGCTGGTGGATGCTCTGCCCATCGCCGTACTGGAGTTTCGCCTCGACGCAGGCGTGTGGGTCCTGGCCGCGGCCAACACAGCCGCACGGGCTATGCCGGTGCTGGCCGACGGCATCGCCTTGGGCAACGGGGTGGATGAGGTGTTCGCCATGCTCGCGGGCGAGCCGCTCGCAGACCGGCTGCGCGATGCCGCGCGCACGGGCCTGCCGATGCCGGCCGTCTCCCATGTCGTTCCCGGCCCAGGCGGCGAGGGGGTGGCGTTGGCCTGGGAGATCACGGCCCACCGCACCGTGCCGGACCAGTGGGCTGTGGTGGTGCGCGACATCGCCGATACCCTGGCCCTGCGCGAGGCGCGCCAGGAACTGCATGAGCACATACATGTGTTCCACGCGATGGAAAGCCTGGCGCACATGGGGCATTGGCGCCGGCGGCCTTCGGATCCCGAGGGCGTCACGGCCTGGTCGCCGGGGCTGTGCCAGATCGCGGGCTTTGGGCAGGAGGCGCTGGTCACCTACGAGCGCGGGCGCAGCGGCATCCTGCCCGAGGACCTGCCGGCGTTCATCGCCGCGCGCGAGCGCCCCAATGGTGCCAAGGTGCAGTACCGCTGGCGCCGGCCCGACGGAGAAGTGCGCTGGATGCAGTCCTATGTGCGCAAGCCTTCGGAGCACGACAGGGTGCAGGTGGAACTGGGTGTGGTGCGCGACATCACTGAGGAGCGGCGCGTGGCCGAGCGGCTGCAGGACCGGCTCGACTTCATCGAACGCATCGCAAGCCGCATTCCAGGCTACATCTACCAGTACCGGTTTCATCCCGACGGCGTGGCCGAGGTGCCCTATATCAGCGAGGCGGTGCGCGAGCTCATGGGTGTGGAGCCCGCGCAGGCCATGCACGACTACACGGTCATGACCGACCGCGTGGTGCCCGAGGACCGGGGGGTGCTGCGCCGCTTCACCGGGGCATCGCTGCGCGACATGCAGCCCTGGCAATGTGAGTACCGCGTGCAGATGCCCGACGGCAGCCTGCGCTGGCACATGGCCAGCGTGGTGCCGCACCGCGAGCCCGATGGCTCGGTGCTCTCCCATGGCTTCACCATGGACATCACCGACCGCAAGCGTGCCGAGCAGGAAATCGAGCGCCTGGCCTTCTATGACGCGCTGACGGGCCTGCCCAACCGGCGCTTGTTGCTGGACCGGCTGCAGCGCGCCGTCGCGGGCTGCCTGCGCACGGGCCAGCGCGGTGCGCTGCTGTTTATCGATCTCGACAATTTCAAGGACCTCAACGACACCCTGGGCCACGACATGGGTGATCAGCTCCTCGCCGAGGTGGCGCAGCGCCTCGTGTCGGCCGTGCGCGAGACCGATACCGTGGCGCGGTTCGGTGGCGACGAGTTCGTGGTCATGCTCGAGAACCTCGCGCCAGATCCGGCGCAGGCCGCGCTGCAGGCCGAAACCGTGGCGGACAAGCTGCTCACCCATGTCAACCAGCCCATCGCGCTTGGCGGCCAGCAGCACTACAGTTCGCCGAGCATCGGCATCGCGCTGTTCGGCGACCAGCGCCTGGGCGTGGATGAATTGCTCAAGCGCGCCGATCTGGCCATGTACGAGGCCAAGGCGGCCGGGCGCAACACGCTGCGCTTCTTCGACCCGTGCATGCAGGCGGCGGTGAACGAGCGGCTGCACCTCGAGGCCGATCTTCGCCAGGGCCTTGCGCGTGGCGAGTTCGCCATTCACTACCAGCCTGTGATGGACCACCGTGCGCGCCTGGTGGGGGCCGAGGCGCTCGTGCGCTGGCTTCACCCCACGCGCGGCATGGTGAGTCCGGGCGACTTCATTCCGCTGGCCGAGCAAAGCGGCCTCATTTTGCAGCTGGGCCACTTCGTGCTGCGCGAGGCCTGCGAGTAGCTCGCGCGCTGGGAGCGGAGTGCGGCCACCGATCACCTGTGCCTGTCCGTCAACGTGAGCGCGCGCCAGTTTCGCCAGCCCGGCTTCGTGGCCGAGGTGCTCGACACGCTGCGCAGCTGCAACGCCAACCCGCGCCGCCTTACGCTCGAACTCACCGAAAGCCTGCTGCTGGGCGATGCCGAGGACACGATCGCGCGCATGGCCCAGCTCAAGAAAGAGGGCGTGGGCTTTGCACTCGACGACTTCGGCACGGGGTACTCGAGCCTGAGCTACCTCAAGCGCCTGCCGCTCGACCAGATCAAGATCGACCAGAGTTTCGTGCGCGACGTGCTGGCCGACCCGAACGACGCGGCCATCGTACGCACCATCCTGGCGCTCGCCCAGAGCCTGGACCTGCAGGTGGTGGCCGAAGGCGTGGAAACGGCGGGGCAGCTCGGCTTCCTGCGACTGCATGGCTGTGACGGCTTTCAGGGCTATCTGTTCGGCCGACCGGCGCCCCTGGAGGCATGGGATGAGCTTTTGTATACGGCCCGGTGACGCGGGCCCCTGCTGGGAAGGACATCCATGAGCAGCGATCAGCAGCCCCAGGGGCTGGGGGGCGTGATTGACCAGGTGCTCGCGCGTGACGCGCACTGGCTACGGGGGCTGGCCGTGGCACTGGGGGTGGCCGTACTGGGGGCCTTGCTCGTGGTGCAGGGCATCATCCACCTGCGGCACGCCCAACGGGCCGAAGAGCGTGAGCGCCTGCTGAACCAGACGGCCGAGGCGCTGCTCAGCAAGACCGTGGGGGGCCCCATGCTGGGCGCGGTCACGCTGCTCGGGCTCAACGAGCCCTTGCTCAAGGACGTGGCACGCCGTGTGCAGCCTGCCGATGCGCCCGAGGTGCTGAACCGCCTGGCCGTGGTGCGCAGCCGCTTCCAGGTCAGCAGCGTCTATGTGCTCGCGTCGGACGGCACCATCGTGGCCTACGAGACCGCAGGGGGGCGCCACACGGGTGCCAACCTTGCGTTCCGGCCCTACTTCCAGCAGGCGATGCGTGGCGCGGTGAGCGTGTACGCAGCGCTTGGCAGCAACAGCCACGAGCGCGGGCTGTACTACGCGGCGCCGCTCTACGCCGGCAACTCTCCTTCGGGCCCCATCATCGGCGCGGTGGTGTTCAAGTCCGACTTCGATAGCTTCGATGCCTTGCTCACGCGCAGTGGCATGACCATGCTGCTGCTGTCGCCGCAGGGTGTGGCGTTCTCGTCCACGCGGCCCGAATGGAAATACGCCATGGTGCCGCCGCTGACGCAGGAGCGCATCGACCAGGTGCGAGCGCTGCAACAGTTTGGACGCCATTTCGACAACGGCGTGGCCTCGGCGCTGCCGTTCGCGGCGGACGCGACCGAGGTGGAGGCCAATGGCAACACCTATGCCATCGCGCGCCATGCCGTCGAGTGGTCGGACCCCGGCGGCCCCTGGCAGCTCATTGCGCTGGACGACGTGACCGGATTGGTGCCCACCGCGCTGCGGTGGCAGGTCGGTGGGGCGGCGTTCGCCGTGCTGTTGCTGGTGGGCCTGATGCTGCTGGACATGTTGCGCAGCCGCGCACGCATGGCGGCTGCGCTGGAGCGTTTCCAGGTGCTGGGCGCGGCCCTTGAAAGCAGCCCTGTGGCCGTGGTCATCACTGACGGGCAGGGGCGCATCGATTGGGTGAATTCGCAGTACGAGCGCAATACCGGCTACAGCCTGCAGGAAGCGCGCGGCAGCAAGCCCAACCTCGTGGCGAGCGGCCACACCCCCACGCACACCTACCGCGAGATGTGGGCCGCGCTGCTGGCCGGTAAATCCTGGCGCGGGCAGTTCGTGAACCGGCGCCGCGATGGTGCGCTTTACCACGACGAGGCCACGCTTTCGCCCGTGCTCGACAAGAAGGGGCGCTGCATCGCCATCGTGGGGCTGCAGCAGGATGTGACGGCGCGCATCCAGGCGCAGGAGGAGCTCCAGCGCCGCGAGCGGCGGCTCAACGATCTGCTGGCGCAGCAGACAGCGATCTTCGACAACGCGCCACCCATCCTCCTCGTGTGTGACGGCCGGTTCCGCCAGTTCAACCCGGCCTTCGTGGAGCTCATGGGAGCACCGTCGTCCGCCCTGTTGGACTTGCCCGTGGTGCGGTTGTTCGGCGGCCAGGAAAGCTACGACCGCTTCGCGGCCCGTGTCGCGCAGAGCCTGGCCGATGAGGTGCCGGTGCGCGATGTCTGCTCCTTGCAGCGCCTGGATGGCACGGTTTTCGAAGCGCGCCTGTCGGGCCGCAGCCTGCAGATAGAGGGCTGCGAGAAAGGCTCCATCTGGGTGATCGAGAACGTGACCGAGGCGCGGCGCACCGAGATCGCGATCCGCGAGGCCAATGACCGTCTCGAGTTGGCCCAGGAGGCGGGTCGCGTGGGCGTGTTCGACGCGGACCTGGTGCGCGGCGAGGTGGTGTGGTCCGACAAGCTGCTGACCATGCTGGGCCTGCCGCCTGGCGCCAACACCCGGCCGATCGCGGCCTGGCCCGAGATCCTGCACCCGGACGACCGTGCGCGCGCCGAGGCCCATTTCCAATCCTGCCTCGATAGTGGCGCAGCCGAGGTGCAAGACACCTGGCGCATCGTGCGCCCCGACGGCGAGATGCGCTGGATCATGTCGTCCGCCCGCATCATGCGCGATGCTGGCGGCCGCGCGGTGCGCGTGGTGGGCGTGAATGTCGACGTGCACGAGCAGAAGCTGCTCGAGATCCAGGTGGCCGAGCAGCTCGCGTTCCAGCAGGCGCTGCTCGACACCATCCCGGTGCCGGTTTTCTACAAGGACGCTCAGGGGCGCTACCTGGGTACCAACCGCGCGTTCGAGGAGGTCATGGGCCAGGACCGCGAGTCGATGATCGGCACCACGGTGCTTGAATACGACGGAGTGCCCCAGGAGCAGCGCCAGCTGCAGGCCGAGGAGGACGCGCGGGTGATCCGCGAGGGCGTCACGATGCACAAGGAGGCGCAGCGCATTTTCCGCGATGGGCAGGTCCACGAGGTTTCGCACTGGTCGCGCGGCTTTCGCAAGACCGACGGCTCGCCGGGCGGGCTCATCGGCACTTTCGTCGACATCTCCGACCAAAAGCGCATCCAGCAGGCGCTGCACGAGGCCAAGGAGGCTGCGGACACGGCCAACCGCGCCAAGAGCGATTTCCTGGCGAACATGAGCCATGAGATCCGAACGCCGATGAACGCCATCATCGGCATGTCGTACCTGGCGCTCAAATCGGGGCTCAATGCGCGCCAGCACGACTATGTGAGCAAGATCCAGCAAGCCGGCCAGCACCTCCTGGGGGTGATCAATGACATCCTCGATTTCTCGAAGATCGAGGCCGGCAAGCTCGAGGTAGAGACCCAGCCCTTCGAGCTCGACCACATGCTCGCGGGTGTGGTGGACGTGGTGGGCTACAAGGCCGGGGCCAAGGGGCTGGAGCTGGTGCTCGACGTGGCCTCGGATGTGCCCCAGAACCTCGTGGGCGATGCCCTGCGCCTGGGCCAGATCCTCATCAACTTCGCCAACAACGCCATCAAGTTCACGGAAACGGGCGAGATCGCTATCTCGGTGCGTGTGCAGGAGCGGCGCGCCGGTGGGGTGGTGCTGCGTTTCGAGGTGCGCGACACGGGCATCGGCCTGACACCCGAGCAAATGGGGCGGCTGTTCCAGAGCTTCGAGCAGGCCGACACCTCCACCACGCGCCGCTACGGCGGCACGGGCCTGGGCCTGGCGATCTGCAAGAACCTCGCCCGGCTCATGGGGGGCGACGTAGGCGCCGAGAGCGTGCACGGCGAAGGCTCGCGCTTTTGGGTTGCACTGCCGCTGGCCTTCGGCGCGCCCGCGCCACGGCGCGAGCTGCCCGCCACGGGCCTGCACGGAGGCCGCGTGCTTGTGGTGGATGACAACCACTCCGCCGCCACGGTACTGTGCGAGATGCTCGACTCGCTGGGCTTCGAGACCGAGCAGGTGCATTCGGGGCCGGAGGCCCTGGCGGCGGTGCGGCGCGCTGTGGACCGGGGGCAGCCCCACGGCCTGCTGTTGCTCGACTGGCACATGCCCGGCATGGACGGGGTCGAGCTCGCGCGGCGCATCCGCGGACTCGGCATTCCGCAGGTACCGCAAATGCTCATGGTCACGGCCTACGGCCGCGAAGACGTGATGCGCGCCGCGCAGGCGCAGGGCATTGAAACGGTGCTCATCAAGCCCGTGAGCGCCTCGGTGCTGTTCGATACGCTCATGCAGCCCGTCGAATACATGGCGCCCCACGCGCCCAACCGGGCGGGCCTCGACGATCCGCAGCAGCAGGCCCTGCTTGCGCCCGTGCGCGGTGCCTCGGTGCTGCTCGTGGAGGACAACGAGCTCAACCAGCTCGTGGCGGTGGAGCTGCTGCGCGACGCGGGTTTTGCCGTCGACGTGGCGGCCAATGGGCAGCAGGCGCTCGATGCGATCGAGCGCAGCTCCTATGACATCGTGCTCATGGACATGCAGATGCCCGTGATGGACGGAGAGACCGCCACGCGCCGCCTGCGCAGCCAGCCGCGCCATGCCGATCTGCCCGTGGTGGCCATGACCGCGAATGCACTGGAGGCGGACCGCGAGCGTTGCTTCGCGGCAGGCATGAACGACCATGTGGCCAAGCCCATCGATCCGGTGCAGCTGTGGCGCGCGTTGGCGCGCTGGATCCGCCCGCGCCCGGGCCTCGGGGCGGCCGCCGTCCCTGCGGCTGCGGCTGGGGGGGCTGCGTCGACACGGTCTCCCGAGGCACCGGCGCTGCCGCAGGCCCTGCCGGGGGTAGATTTGGCGCTGGGCTTGCGCCGCGCGCTGGGCCGGCCTGCGCTGTACGCGGACATGCTGCGGCGGTTCGCGCAAGGACAGGCGAACCTGGCGCACGATTTGGCAGACGCCCTGCAGGGCGGTGACCTGCTGCGCGCCGAGCGCATGGCCCATACGCTGCGTTCCGTTGCGGCCAACATCGGTGCCGAAGCGCTGTCTGGCCAGGCCCAGGCCCTGGAGCAGGCGCTGCGCACCCAGGCGCCAGACGAGCAGCTGCAGGTGCTGCGTGCCAGCCTGTTGTGCGCGCTCGATCCGCTGCTGGCGGGGCTGGAGGCCTGGCGCCAGCAGGCGCCTGCTGCTGCGCCCCAAGCCATGCCGGGGCTTAGCGCGCAGGACGCGCTGCGCCAACTGCGCCGCTTGTTGATTGATGACGATCCTGCAGCCGCAGAATATTTGCAACAAAATGCGATTATTCTGGAAACCGCGCTCGGCGGTGCCTATGGCCTCGTGGAATCCAGCACCCGGCAGTTTGAATACGAGCAGGCGCTGGAGGCGATCGACGCCGCAGGGCCAGGCACCTGAAGCCTGTCATCCAGCGCCAGAACTATCCAGGAGCACCATGGACCACGCCCCGTTCTTTGCAGAGAAGTCGGTGTATGTCGAAAAACCCATTGCCACCGTGCTCGTGGTGGACGACACGCCCGACAACCTCACGCTGATGGGAGGGCTGCTGCGTGATCACTACCACGTGAAGGTCGCCAACCAGGGCGAGAAGGCGCTCAAGATCGCACAAGCGGAAAACCCGCCCGATCTGATCCTGCTGGACATCATGATGCCGGGCATCGACGGCTACGAGGTCTGCCGCCAGCTGAAGGCGCGGGCGGCCACGCGTGACATCCCCGTCATATTCCTCACCGCGCGCTCCGACCCCGACGACGAGCGCCAGGGGCTCGCGCTGGGCGCCGTGGACTACATCACCAAGCCCATCAGCCCGCCCATCCTGCTCGCGCGCGTGGGCACGCACCTTGCGCTCAAGGCCACGGCGGACTTCCTGCGCGACAAGAGCGCCTACCTGGAGCGCGAAGTGGCGCTGCGCACGCTGGAGGTGCAGGCCATCCAGGACGTGACCATCATGGCCATGACCTCGCTGGCCGAAACGCGCGACAACGAGACCGGCAACCACATCCGCCGCACGCAGCTTTACGTGAAGACGCTGGCGCAGCACCTGCGCCAGCATCCGCGTTTTGCCCATGCGCTCAGCGACCGCATGATCGACCTGCTGTACAAATCGGCGCCGCTGCACGACATCGGCAAGATCGGCATCCCCGACAGCATCCTGCTCAAGCCCGGCAAGCTCACGGTGGAAGAGTTCGAGATCATGAAGACGCACACGACGCTGGGGCGCGATGCGATCGAGAAGGCCGAGCGGCGCCTGGGCATGCGCGTGGCGTTCCTGAGCGTCTCCAAGGAGATCGCCTACAGCCACCAGGAGAAGTGGGACGGCTCGGGCTACCCCGAAGGGCTTCGGGGCGACGCCATCCCCATGTCGGCGCGCCTCATGGCCGTGGCCGATGTGTACGACGCGCTCATCAGCAAGCGCGTGTACAAGCCCGCGTTCTCGCACGAGCAGGCGTGCGCCAGCATCGTGAAGGGGCGGGGCACGCATTTCGACCCCGATATGGTGGATGCGTTCGTCGAGATCGCCGAGGACTTCCGCAACATCGCGCAGAAGTACCCCGACCCGGATTAGGGAGCAACCCCCTGAGGCGCTGCATGCCTTCCCTTTCTATGGTGGGAAGGAGGACGACGCCAGCGGCCCGGCAAAGCCGGTTCCACGGCGCCTGCTGGCCCAGTATGCGCCAGTTTTGTTCCGAATGGGGTGGTAGTGCTTGTCGGGTGGTTTTGGTTTGCTATATTTTTTGTGGCAAACGAGGGCCGAGGTTTACTCGCTGTCGCCGCCTTGCGCGTCAGGCGCCTCGGGCGCGGCTTCCGGCTCGGCCGTGTCTTCCAGGGCTTGGCGCACGGCAGCCTTGTCGCCCGCGCCCGCGAACTTGCTGTACTTGCCGAGGAGGGGTACGAGCTGGCCGTAGACGCGGGGGTTGCCGGCCATGCATTCCTTCTGTTCCATGAAGTCGGCCTCGCCCGTGAAATTGCCCACCAGGCCGCCGGCCTCGGTCACGAGCAGCGAGCCGGCTGCCACGTCCCAGATCGACAGGCCGGTCTCGAAGAAACCGTCGGTGAAGCCCGCGGCCACGTAGGCCAGGTCCAGCGCGGCGGCGCCGGGGCGGCGCAGGCCGGCCGTGCGCTGCATCACGTCGGCCATGATGGCCATGTAGTTCTTGAAGTTGTCGCCGGGGCGGAACGGAAAGCCCGTGGAGAGCAGGCAGTCCTTGAGCTGGGTGCGCTTGGAAACGCGGATGCGGCGCTCGTTCATGAAGGCGCCCCGGCCGCGCGTGGCGGTGAAGAGGTCGTTGCGCGTGGGGTCGTACACCACGGCCTGCTCGACCTTGCCCTTCACGGCCAGCGCGATGCTCACGCAGTACACGGGAAAGCCGTGGATGAAGTTGGTGGTCCCGTCCAGCGGGTCGATGATCCAGATGTAGTCCGAATCCTTGGCGCCATGCTGGCGGCCGGTTTCCTCGCCCAGGATGCCGTGGCCCGGGTAGGCGGTGAGCAGGGTGTCGATGATCGCCTGCTCGGCCGCGTGGTCCACCTCGGTCACGAAGTCGTTCACCTGCTTTTGCGAGATGCGCACCGATTCCACATCGAGCGCGGCGCGGTTGATGATGGCGCCAGCGGCGCGAGCGGCCTTGATGGCCACGTTGAGCATGGGGTGCAGGTTGGACGACATGGATTGTGAGCGAAGGACAAGGCCCTGTGCGGATGCGGCGGGCTGGACCGGCGATGCGGCGGCGAAGGGGGAATATTCTACCCGCTGGCGCGCGCAAGGGGTGGGGAGCCCCCCGGCAGCGCACCGGATCAGGGCAGGCGCAGCCCCTGGGATTCGTAAACCGTGGCCTGTTGTACGCGTCCATTGCCCACGCTGTATTCCACGCGCAGCACCTTGCGCACGTTGGGCGCGGGGTCCATGCCGGCCAGGTCGTTGCCCACGGTCACGTCCAGCCGGCCGCCCTGCACGTAGGCCCGCAGGCGTTCGGTGACATCGACCTGGCGGTAGCCATCGCCATAGGTGGCGCTGTGGATGACAAGGCGCCCGTAGCCGCCCTGATCGCCGTACCCGCCACCGCCCGTGGCCAGTTGCCCGGCATCCACCCACTGGGATTCGGCGTACTCGGCAGTGCGCACACGGCCGTCGCGGCCGCGGGCTTGGATGCGCAGCGTCTTGCGCTGCCCCGGTGCGGGGTCGGTGCCGAAGAGGTCGTTGCCGACCTGGAATCCGCCGCCTTGCCGCGCCAGCTGGCGGATGCGGTCCGTCACGTCGATGCTTTGCCATGCGGTGCCGTAGGTGGCTTGCACAACCTGGCCGCCGCCATACGCGCCGCCCTGGTCGCCGTACCCGCCGCCACCGGCAGCGAGGCGGGAGCCGTCCACCCACTGCGATTCGCCGTACTCGGCCGTGCGTACGCGGCCGTCACGGCCCCGGGCCTGGATGCGCAGCGTCTTGCGCTGGCCCGGCGCGGGGTCGGTGCCGAAGAGGTCGTTGCCGACCTGAAAGCTGCCGCCTTGCCATGCCAGCTGACGGATACGGTCCGTCACGTCGATGCTTTGCCATGCGGTGCCGTAGGTGGCCTGCAGCACCGGATCGCCTTCGCCGCTGCCATTCCAGCTGCCCTGGCCCCAGGCGTTGCCTCCCAGGAACGCGGAGCCGTCCACCCACTGCGACTCGGCGTACTCGAAGGTGCGCGCCATGCCGTCGCGCCCCTGGGCCTGAATGCGCAGCGTCTTGCGCTGGCCCGGCGCGGGGTCAACGCCCAAGGTGTCGTTGCCGGCCTGGAAGCGCTCGCCCTGCTGCGCGAGCTGCTGGACGCGGGCCGTGACATCGACGCTCTGCCACTGCGTGCCGTAGGTCGCCTGCAGGATCTGGTAGCCGCCGCGCTGGGCCCGGGCGGCGCCGCACAGCGCCAGCGTGAGCAGCAGCAAAAGCAGGAAGGGCCGCCACAAGGGCTGCCAGGGGCCCCGCGTTTGCGCATTTCGGAAAAGGGTGTGCATGCCAAGCCTCCTGGAAGGGAATCGTAGTGCTGATCAACGCATGGGGGCGGCATGCGGTGCACCGCCCAGGGTATACCGCTGGCGCAGCGGCGACAATCGCGGTCTCGGATTGTTCTCGACGCCATGCGCACCCGCTTCATCCTCATCCATACCAGCCATGCCGGCAATGTCGGCGCCGCCGCCCGCGCCATGAAAACCATGGGTTTTGACGACCTGGTGCTCGTCGCGCCACGCTGGCCCAACGTGCTGCGGCGCGAGGAAACCATCCAGCGCGCCAGCGGTGCCCTGGACGTGCTGCACAACGCGCGCATCGTGGCCACGCTCGACGAGGCACTCGACGGCATGAGCCACCTGTGCGCCACGGCCATGACGCCGCGCGACTTCGGCCCCCCCACGCGCGCACCGCGCGCGCATTTCGAGATGCTCCTGAAAGGAGAGCTGAAGGCGCCCCAGGCACAAGGACAAGGGGCCGATCTGGCCCCCGATGCGGCGCCCGAGGCCGGCGTGGCCTTCCTGTTCGGCTCCGAGCGCTTCGGCATGGCCAACGAGGACGTTTACCGCTGCGACGTGGCGCTGAGCATTCCCACCAACCCGGGCTTCGGCTCGCTGAACCTCGGCTCGGCCATCCAGGTCGTCGCCTATGAATGGCGCCAGGCCCTGGGCGGCTTCGCGGTGCAGGACGCGCTGCCGGCCCCCGATCGCGCCGACGCCGTCCAGGTGGCGGGCATGCTCGCGCACTGGGAGCAGGCGCTCACGGCGATCGGCTTTCTCGACCCCGCGGCGCCCAAGAAGCTCATGCCGCGGCTGAACCAGCTTTTCAACCGCGCGCAACTGACCCCTGAGGAAATCCACATCCTGCGCGGTGTTGCCAAGGCCATGCTCCAGGCCGGCGCGGCGAAACGATAGACTGGCACGCCATAACGACATAACTCCAATTGCCGATGCTTGCCCGCCTGCGCTCCGATATCCAGTGCATCCTCGACCGCGATCCTGCCGCGCGCAGCACGTGGGAGGTGGTCACCTGTTACCCGGGGCTGCACGCGATCTGGCTGCACCGGCCTGCCCACTGGTGCTGGACGCACGGCTTCAAGTGGCTCGGGCGCTTCATCTCGCATTTCGGCCGCTGGTTCACGGGCATCGAGATCCATCCGGGCGCCGAGATCGGTGAGCGGGTGTTCATCGACCACGGCATGGGCGTGGTGATCGGCGAGACGGCCATCGTGGGCGACGGCTGCACCATCTACCACGGCGTGACGCTGGGCGGCACTTCGCTCTACAAGGGCGCCAAGCGCCACCCCACGCTCGGCAAGGACGTGGTGGTGGCGGCCGGCGCCAAGGTGCTCGGCGGTTTCGAGGTGGGCGATGGGGCCAAGATCGGCAGCAACGCCGTGGTCATCAAGCCCGTGCCCGCGGGCGCCACGGCCGTGGGCATTCCGGCGCGCATCATTCCCTCGAAGGAGGGGCACAGCGCCGATGTGACCGAGGCCCATCCGCAGCCGCGCCAGTTCTCGGCCTACGGCGTCACGCAGGAGGACGACCCGCTCTCGCAGGCCATGCGCGGCCTGATCGACAACGCTTCGTCGCAGGAGCACCAGATCGCGCTGCTGTGGCAGGCGATCGAGAAGCTCACCGCCACGGCGCCCCAGGCTCCGGCCGACTGCGTGCCCTGCGATGCCGCGCGCAGCGAGCAGTTCGAGGCCTCCAAGCTCAACGAGCTGCTGGGCAAGTAGCCCTCCTGTGCTGTCTCAGCGCTGCTTTTCGTAGAACGCGATCAGCGGCTTGTCGAACTCCGCATGGTCGAGCTGCCACAGGCCCAGGGGACCGTGCAGCAGCGGTATCTGGTATTCGCTGCCCGTGGCGTACTGTGCCCAGTACTCCTTGGCGCGCGGAAAGCGCAGTGCAGGCAGGCCTTGCGCGGGATCGGCGGGGCTCAGGTGCGCCAGCTGGGTGACCCGATAGGGGTAGCTTTGGGCGGGGCTGCTCGCCAGCGCCTGATCCACCCGCTTGGCCAGCGGCAGCGCGGCCCCCAGCAGTGCCGTGCTCACGAAAATGCTCAGCACCATCGATTCGCGCGCGGGCACCGCCCCCCCGAGCAGCACGCGGTAGACCAGCGCCAGCATGCCGAGCAATCCGCCAAGGGCCGCTGCCCAGGTCAGCGGATGCCGCAGGATGGCCGCGATCTGCGCGTCGACCAGCTCGTAGCGTGAGATCACGAAGGTATCGAGCAGGGCAAAGAAGAACAGCGCGAAGAACAGCGCGACCGCGCCGATGCTGTGGGCGTTTTTTTCGAGCGCGAAATCGCTGGTCTGCTCCTCGTGGAGCTCCTGCTCCGGGAACACGCTGCGGAAGATGTCGGCCAGGGCCTCGCGTGACGGCAGGGCGTACATGCCGGTGTCGGCGCAGAAGAACAGCTCGCCGCGCGGGGTGGCCAGACGGGCCCAGTACAGATTGCCGGCCCGCAGGTTGCGGTTGCCCAGCCATTCGACGGTGCTGCGCTGCTTGTCGAACAGGGAGTCGAAGGTTTTCGAGCCCTTGAGCCAGAAGCCCTTGATGCGCAGGTGGTCGCCTTCGTCGATCAGAACCCCCTTGGCCTCGAACGGCAGAACACGCATCCAGCGCCGGTAGAAGGCGGGGCGTGCGAGGTTGATGCGCCAGTAGCGCAGGCCCTTGAGGCCCTTCACGAGCTGGTCCTGCCGCCTCTTCATTGCGCGGTTGCGCCAGAAGACGTAGAGCAGGAGTGCGAGCAGCACCAGTTGCGGCAGCCAGAGCAGGAGCTTCATGGGTCGTGCGGGAATGCTGAAGGAATGGCCGCGATTGTGCTGCAGGCCTTCGCGCCCGGCGTGCCGCACTGTGGTTTTCCTGCCGCTACGCTGCGCGGCGTTCCGCGCGAGAGGCGCCGCGCCCCGGGGTCAGCCGCCGCGCGCGGGCCGCTGCGCGGTCTTGGGCCGGAAGGCCTTGCAGACCGTATCGCGCGTTTCGAGGTAGGGGCCGCCGATGAGGTCGATGCAGTAGGGCACGGCAGCGAAGATGCCGGGCACGAGCTGCGCGCCGTCTTTGTCCTTGAGGCCTTCGAGCGTCTCGGCGATGGCCTTGGGCTGGCCCGGCAGGTTGATGATGAGGCTGCCGCCACGAACCACGGCCACCTGGCGCGAGAGGATGGCCGTGGGCACGAAGCGCAGGCTGATCTGGCGCATCTGCTCGCCAAAACCCGGCATCTCCTTGTGCGCCACGGCCAGCGTGGCCTCGGGCGTCACGTCGCGCAGTGCGGGGCCGGTGCCGCCCGTGGTCAGCACGAGCTGGCAGCCCGCCTGGTCCACGAGCTCTACGAGCGTGGCGCTGATGCGCTCCTGCTCGTCGGGGATCAGGCGCGGCTCGAACGTGATGGGGTTGTGCAGCGCGCGTGTGAGCCAGTCCTGCAGCGCGGGCAGGCCCTTGTCTTCATAGACACCGGTGCTCGCGCGGTCGCTCACCGAGACGATGCCGATCTTTACGGCCTCGGGCGGGGGCAGGGTAGTGGTGGCGCTGGCGGTGGTGTCAGGCATCGTCTTCGCGCTCCTCGTCGCGGGCCAGGGCGGCGGCATCGTCGAGCTGCTCCCGCACGAGCTGGAACAGCTCGCGGTAGGCGCGGCCCTTGCGCGGGGCCAGGCCCTGCGAGACGGCGGCCTTGTCTTCAGGGGGGGCGTCTTTGCGCGCCTGGCGGATCAGGGCGCGGATCTGCTGCGTGTCGGTGCGCGGGAACTGCTCGAGCCAGATCGCGAGCGCCTCGTCGTGCGCGACCAGGCGGTCGCGCCACTGCTCGGCCAGATGCAGGGCCAGCTTTTCGGCGGCCGAGCCGTTGCGCTGCTCGTCGATGGCGGCATGGATGGCTTCGACCTCGGCTGCCTCGAGCTTGCGCATGAGCTTGCCCACGAACTGCATCTGGCGGCGGCGGCCCTCGAAGTTGGTGATGCGCTTGGCCTCGGCCAAGGCCTCCTGCAGTTTCTCGGGCAGTTGCAGGCGGCTGAACAGGTCGCCGCGCAGCGTGATCAGCTCTTCGCCCAGGGCCTGCAGTGCATCGCTCTCGCGCTTGAGGTCGGTTTTGCTGGCTTCGGTCGTGCCTTTGAGTTCGGCCTTGAGCTGTAGGTCCAGTTCGCTGCCCTCGGCAACGAAGTGGCCCTTCACGTAGTAGCCTTTTTGGGGTTTACGGGACATGGTGAGGGCAATCAGGGGGGGGCGCCAGGCGGCGCCACAGCGGCAAGTATCATAGCCGTCGCTATGAAACCACAACGTTCCCGTGCCGCCGGCACCGCCCCGCAGCAGGCCGACAGCGGCTTCAGCTACAGCCGCCCGTTTTTTGAAGACCTGGTCGACCGTGCCCTGGCCCATGCCAAAAAGCTCGGCGCCACCGACGCGGGGGCCGAGGCGTCCGAGGGCTGCGGCCTGTCGGTGAGCGTGCGCAAGGGTGAACTCGAGACCGTGGAGCGCAACCGCGACAAGTCGCTGGGCGTGACGGTGTACCTTGGCCACCGGCGCGGCAACGCGAGCACGTCGGACTTCTCGCCCGCCGCCATCGAACAGACCGTGCAGGCCGCCTACGACATCGCGCGCTTCACGGCCGAGGACCCCGTGGCCGGCCTGCCCGACGCGCAGGACATCGCGCCGCAGGAAACCCACCGCGACCTCGACCTGTTCCACCCCTGGGCCCTCACGAGCGAGGAGGCAGCGCGCCTGGCCATGGAGTGCGAGGCTGCCGCCTTCAAGACCCACCGCCGCATCACCAACAGCGAAGGCGCGGGCGTCTCGGCGCAGCAAAGCCATTTTTTCAGCGCGCATACGCGCGGTTTCCGGGGCGGCTACGCAAGTTCGCGCCACAGCCTCTCGGTGGCCCCCATTGCCTCGCTGCCCGGCAAGAACGCCGAGATGCAGCGCGACGCCTGGTACAGCTCGCAGCGCCGCGCCGCCGACCTGACCGCGCCGGCCGCCGTGGGCCGCTATGCCGCCGAGCGCGCGCTCTCGCGCCTGGGAAGCCGCAAGATTCCGACCACCGAATGCCCCGTGCTGTTCGAGTCGCCGCTGGCCGCGGGCCTGCTGGGCAGCTTCGTGCAGGCCGTGAGCGGCGGCGCGCTCTACCGCAAGAGCAGCTTCCTGCTCGACTCGCTGGGCAAGCCGGTCTTTCCCAAGCACATCGACATCGAGGAAGACCCGTTCGTCCTCGGCGGCAAGGGCAGCTCGCCGTTCGACGAGGAAGGCGTGCGCGTGCAGCGGCGCAAGGTGGTCGACGCGGGGCGCGTGGAGGGCTATTTCCTCAGCAGCTACTCGGCGCGCAAGCTCGGCATGAAGACCACGGGCAACGCGGGCGGCTCGCACAACCTCGTGCTCACGTCGCGCCGCACGCAGGCGGGCGACGACCTCGACGCCATGCTCCGCAAGCTCGGCACGGGCCTGTTCGTGATCGAACTCATGGGCCAGGGCGTGAACTACGTGACGGGCGACTACTCGCGCGGCGCGAGCGGCTTCTGGGTCGAGAACGGCCGGATCGCCTTCCCCGTGCATGAGATCACCATCGCGGGCAACCTCAAAACCATGTTCAAGGGCATCGAGGCCGTGGGTGCGGACGCCTACAACTACGGCGCCAAGACCGTGGGCTCCATCCTCATCAATCGCATGAAGGTGGCGGGCAGCTGATGGAGGCGTCAGCGACGCGCGGCATGGGTCGGGGGGATTGGCTCAGCGCCACGGTGGTGATCGTGGTGTGGGGGCTGAACTTCGTGGCGATGAAGTGGGGGCTGCTGACGCTGTCGCCGCTGCTGCTGTGCGCGCTGCGCTTCGTGGCGGCGTCGCTGCCGTTTTTGTGGTTCGTGCGCCCGCCCCGCAGCGTGTCCTGGGGCCTGCTGGCTGCCTATGGGCTGGTGCAGGGCGTGGGGCAGTTCGGGCTGCTGTTCACGGGCATGAAGTTGGGCATGCCGGCGGGCATGGCCTCGGTGGTGCTGCAGACGCAGGCCTTCGTCACCATGCTGCTGGCCGCGGCCCTGCTGGGCGAGAAGCCGCACCGCTGGCAGTGGCTGGGGCTGTGCATCGCCATCAGCGGGCTGGTAGCCATTGGTGCGGCGCACGGCGACGGCGCCATGGACATGACCCTGGCGGGCTTCGTGCTCACGGTGGGCGCGGCGGCCATGTGGGCCGGCTCCAACCTGATCACGCGGATGGCGGCGCGCCAGGGGCCCTATGAGCCCGTGTCCTTCATCGTGTGGACCAGCTTGTTCCCCATCGTGCCCCTGCTGCTGCTCGCGTGCGGGCTCGATGGCGTGGATTCCGTGGCCCGCCAGCTGCGGCACTTGGGGTGGCGCGAACTCGGCGTGGTGGCCTACCTGGCCCTGCTGTCCACGCTGCTGGGCTACAGCCTGTGGACGCGCCTGCTGCAGCGCCATGCCGCCAGCACCGTGGCGCCCCTGTCCTTGCTGGTGCCCGTGGTGGGGCTGCTGTCGGCCATGCTGCTGCTGGGCGAGCGGCCCACGGGCTGGCAATGGCTTGGCACCCTGGCCGTGCTGGGTGGCATGGGCGTCAACCAGTTCGGCGGGCGCTGGATGGCCCGCGCCCGGCATCAGTAGGCCGCGCTGGCCTTCTGCGGGGCGCCCGGCGCCGCGCCGCCGAATTGCGCGCGCAGCCTGCGGGCGGCGTTGGCGAACATCAGCACATCCACCCCCACGGCCACGAAGGTGCAGCCCAGGTCGAGGTAGCGCTGCGCCAGCGCCGGGTCGGAGGTGAGCGTGCCGGCCGCCTTGCCGCTCGCCACGATGGCCTTCAGCGCGCCTTCGATGGCGCCCTGCACCTCGGGGTGGCCCGGGTTGCCGCGGTGGCCCATGGAGGCGGCCAGGTCCGCCGGGCCGATGAACACGCCGTGCACGCCGTCCACCGCGCAGATGGCTTCGAGGTTCTGGAGCGCCGTGGTGGTCTCGGCCTGCACGAGCAGGCAAACCTCGTCGTCGGCCACGGCCAGGTAGTCGGCGCGGGCGCTCCACAGCGAGGCACGGGCCACCGCACTGCCCACGCCGCGCACGCCGCGCGGCGGGTACTGCGTGGCAGCCACGATGGCGCGGGCCTGGCTTGCCGTGTCCACCATGGGCACGAGCAGGTTCTTGGTGCCGATGTCCAGCACCTGCTTGATGAGCGCCGCGTCGCCATGCGGCACGCGCACCACGCTCTGGCTGGGGTAGGGGGCGATGGCCTGCTGCGCGGCCAGCATGGCGCGCAGGTCGTTGGGCGCGTGCTCGCCGTCGATCAGCAGCCAGTCGTAGCCGGCGGTGGCGGCCACTTCGGCCAGGTAGGGCTCGGCCATCGACAGCCACAGCCCGATCTGCGGGCGGCGCTCGGCCAGGGCGGCCTTGAAGGGGTTGTGTGCGGGCATGGGGGCTCCTGTGATCAGTCCAATTGTCCCTGGCAGATGTACTTGGTGTGCAGGTAGTCGTCCAGGCCGTGCGTCGATCCCTCGCGCCCGTAGCCCGACTCCTTCACGCCGCCGAAGGGCGCGGCCTCGGCCGAGATCGCGCCTTCGTTGATGCCCACGATGCCGGTTTCCAGTGCATCGGCCATGCGCCAGATGCGGCGCACGTCCTGGCTGTAGAAGTAGGCGGCCAGGCCGAACGGCGTATCGTTGGCCGCCTGGACCACCTCGGCCTCGGTGTCGAACACGGTGAGCGGCGCCACGGGGCCGAAGGTTTCCTCGCAGGCGCAGGCCATGGTCGCGTCGGCACCCGTGAGCACGGTGGGGGCGTAGTACGTGGCGCCCAGCTCCGCCAGCCGGCGCCCGCCCGTGAGTACCCGGGCGCCCTTGGCCACGGCGTCGCTGACGTGGCGCTCGATCTTCTCCACCGCGCGGTCATTGATCATGGGCCCGATCTGCGAGGTCGGGTCGCTGGCCGGGCCCACGTGGAGTGCGGCCACGCGTGCCGCGAGCTTGCTGGCGAACGCATCGAACACGCCGCGCTGCACGAACACGCGGTTGGGGCACACGCAGGTCTGGCCGCCATTGCGGAACTTGGCGGCCATGAAACCGTCCACCGCTGCGTCCACGTCGGCATCGTTGAACACGATGAAGGGGGCGTTGCCGCCGAGTTCGAGCGAGAGTTTCTTGAGCGTGTCGGCACTGCGCCGCGCAAGGTGCTTGCCCACGGGCGTGGAGCCCGTGAAGGTGATCTTGCGCACGCGCGGGTCATCGAGCCACACGTCCACCACCTCGGGCGTCTTCTCGCGCGAGGCCGTGACGATGTTGAGCACGCCGGGCGGCACGCCCGCCTCGTGCGCGAGCAGCACCAGCGCGAGCGAGGTGAGCGGGGTGTCCTCGGCGGGCTTGCAGACCACGGTGCAGCCGGCGGCCAGCGCGGGCGCGATCTTGCGGGCAATCATGGCGGCCGGGAAATTCCAGGGCGTGATGGCGGCCACCACGCCCACGGGCTCCCTGAGCGCGAACATGCGCCGCCCCGGCATGGGCGCGGGGATGATCTCGCCGTTCATGCGCGTGGCCTCTTCGCCGAACCATTCGATGTAGCTCGCGGCGTAGGCCACCTCGCCCTTGCCCTCGGCCAGGGGCTTGCCCTGTTCGCGGCTGATGAGCCTGCCCAGATCGTCCTGGTGCTGCAGCACGAGGTCGTTCCAGCGCTTGATGACAGCCGCGCGCTGCTTGGACGGCACCTTGCGCCAGGCGGGGAAGGCCGCGTGGGCGGCATCGAGCGCGGCGCGCGCCTCGGGGGCGCCCGAGTCGGGGACGGAGGTGATGAGCGCGCCCGTGGCCGGGTCGGTGACGGGAAGCACGGCGCCCGTGGAGGGCTGCCACTGGCCGGCGATGAAGTTGGCGTTGCGGATCAGCTCGGTGCGGGAGAGGGTCAGGGGCATATTTCAGGCAAATTGGCCGCCAGTGCGCATGTGCGGGTTGCTGGCAGCTATGATTTTAATAGCGTCAACTCACAATGCCAAGATGCCAGGGCACGAACTCGTGGTCGCCCAGGCCCAGGGCCTCGCTCTTGGTGGCTTCGCCGCTGGCGTGGCGCAGGATCTGCGCGAAGATGCGCTGGCCCATCTCGGGCACCGTGCATTCGCCGTCCGCGATCACGCCGCAGTTGATGTCCATGTCTTCTTCGAGGCGCTGGTACATGGGCGTGTTGCTCGCCAGCTTCATGGTGGGCGCGGGCTTGCTGCCGAACATGGAGCCGCGCCCCGTGGTGAAGCAGATCAGGTTGGCGCCGCTGGCGATCTGGCCGGTGGCCGCCACGGGGTCGTAGCCCGGCGAGTCCATGAACACGAAGCCGTGCTCGGTGATCGGCTCGGCGTACTCGTACACCGCGCGCAGCGGCGTGGTGCCGCCCTTCATGGCGCTGCCCAGCGATTTCTCGAAAATGTTGGCCAGGCCGCCGGCCTGGTTGCCGTGGCCCACCACGCCGTTGAACTGGGCGTTCTGGCCGGCGGTGTATTTCTCCCACCAGGCCAGGCGGTCGAGCAGCTTCTGGCCCACCTCGGGGCTGATGGCGCGGCGCGTGAGCATGAACTCCACGCCATGGATCTCGGGCGTCTCGCTGAGGATGGCCGTGCCGCCATGGCGCACCAGGATGTCCATGGCCGCACCCAGCGCCGGGTTGGCGGTGATGCCCGAGAAGCCGTCGGAGCCGCCGCACTCCAGCCCGATCTTGAGGTGGCTGGCGCTCACGGTGCTGCGGCGCGCCCCGTTGGCCACGGGCAGCATGGCCTCGATGGCCGCGATGCCCGCCGCGATGGTGGCGCGCGTGCCGCCCACGTCCTGCATCACCAGCGTGCGCAGCATCTGGCCCGCGTGCAGGCCCTGCGATTCGACCAGGCCGTCCACCTGGTTGCGCTCGCAGCCCAGGCCCACGATGAGCACGCCCGCCAGGTTGGGGTGGCGCGCGTAGCCTGCCAGGGTGCGGCGCAGCACGTCGAAATGCTCGCTGGGCGAGGACATGCCGCAGCCGCTGGTCTGCGCGAAGGCCACCACGCCATCCACGTTGGGGAAGGCGGCCAGCCGCTCGGGCGTGAAGTGCGCGGCGATGTTCTTGATGACGGTGGCCGAGCAGTTCACCGACGACAGAATGCCGATGAAGTTGCGCGTGCCCACCTGGCCGTCCGCGCGCACGAAGCCCTGGAAGGTGGCGCGCTGTGCTTCAGGCACGTAGTCCACGGGCTGCACGTCGGCGCCGAAGGCCGGGTCGCGGTAGTAGTCCACGAGCTGGAGGTTGTGGCTGTGTACGTAGTCGCCGACCTCCAGGTCGCGCGTGGCGACGCCGATCACGGTGTCGTACTTCTTCACCTGCTCGCCCGCAGCGATGCGGCGCGCGGCGATCTTGTGCCCGGCGGGGACCTGGGCGCGCGTGCGCGCGCCGAGTTCGGGAATCTCCTGGCCCAGCGCCAGCGTGGTCTTGGCGACGAACACGTTGTCGTTGGGGTGCAGGTGCAGCAGCGCGGGGCTGGCGAGGGGCGTGGTCATCGTCGGAGGCTCAGGGGGTGGAATGTGGCTCAACCGCGCATCAGCTCGCGCAGCTTGAGCTTGTTGATGAGCACGGTCTCCTTGGCGTAGACCGCATTCACGTATTTCTCGTAGTCGGGGCCGTCGAGGTACAGCAGCGGGGCGTCGAGTTTGTCGGCCACGGCCTTGAATTCGGGGCTGGCCACGGCCTGCTTGAAGGCCTCGCGCAGCCTGGCCAGAACGGCGGGGTCCACGCCCTTGGGGGCGCCGATGCCGTTGGGCGCATCCACCACCACGTTGTAGCCCAGCTCCTTGAGCGTGGGCGTGTCCTTGAAGCGCGCGGTGCGCTGCTCGCCCCAGGTGGCCAGCAGGCGCAGCTTGCCGGCCTCGACATGGGGCGCCCAGGAGCTGGAGTCGGCCAGCGCGTCCACGTGCCCGCCCAGCACCCCTTGCAGCGCCTCGGCGCCGCCCTTGTAGGGCACGTGGTTGAGCTGGATGCCCGCAGCCATGGCGAATTCCTCCATGCCCACGTGCGTGGCGCCGCCCACGCCCGCATGGGCGTAGGTCACCTTGCCGGGGTGGGCCTTGGCGAAGTCCACGAAATCCTTCAGCGTCTTGAAGGGGGAGCTGGCGGGCACCGCGATGCCAAAGGTCTGGCCCGAGGTGCGCGCGATGTAGGTGAAGTCCTTGCGCGGGTCGGCCGCCAGCGTGCCCAGCTGCGAGAAGCGCGTGACCGAGATCGGGATCTGGCCAATGGTGTAGCCATCGGCCTTGGCCGAGGCCAGGGCCTTGGCGCCGATCATGCCCGAGGCCCCCACCTTGTTTTCCACCGCAATGCTCTGGCCCAGCACGCGGCCCGCCACCGCGCACAGCGCGCGCATCGACTGGTCGGCCGTGCCACCCGCAGGCCAGGGGCAGATGAACGTGATGGGGCGCTCGGGCCAGGCCTGCGCGAACAGGCGACCGGTGGCCGCAGCGAGGGTGGTGGCGCCCAGGGCGCCGAGCACGAGGCGGCGCTGGGCGCTGCGTGGGGTCTGCATGCTTGTCTCCTGTCATTGGATTGCGAACAAACCGCCATTGTTCAAATCCGATGCATAACAATCCAATGAAAATATGGACTGGCTTCATGAGTAATTGGTTATGAAGCGGAGCACAAAGGAAGGGCCCTGCCATGGCCAAGATCGACCGCGTACTGCGCAGCAACCTCAAGCTGCGCCACCTGCAGATGCTGGTGGCGCTGGACCAGTTCCGCCACCTGGGCCGCGCGGCAGAGTTTCTCTCGGTCACGCAGCCGGCCGTCTCCAAGACCCTGGCCGAGATCGAGGGCATGTTCGGCATGCCGCTGTTCGAGCGCTCCACGCGCGGCACCGAGCCCACGCTGGCGGGCGTGAGCGTGGTGCGCTTTGCGCGCTCGGTGCTCGCGGGCTTCGAGCGCACGCGCGACGAGATCGCGGCCGAGGCCAGCGGCGCCAGCGGCCGCACCAGCGTGGGCGCCATGGTGGTGGCCACGCCCGTGCTGCTGGCGCAGGCCGTGGAGCGGCTCAAGGCGCGTTCCCAGCGCACCACCGTGCTGATCGAGGAGGGCGATCTCACCCGCCTATTGCCGAAGCTGCGCCTGGGCGAACTGGACCTGTTCGTGGGCCGACTGGAGCCCGGCTACGCCGCGCCCGACCTGGAGACCGAGCCGCTCTACGAAGACCCGATGGTGGCCGTGGTGCGCCCGGGCCACCCGCTCGCGCGCAAGCGCGCCGTGCCCTGGGCCGACATGGTCAGTCAGCCCTGTGTTCTGCCGCCGCCGTGGGCCTCGCTGCGGGTGAAGCTGGAACAGCAGTTTTTCGCCAACGACCTGCACCCGCCGGTCGACATCGTCGAATCGGCCTCGTTCCTGTCGCAAATCACCTTCCTGCACCAGCGCGGCGCCGTGGCCTTCATGGCGCGCACGGTGGCCCGGCATTTCGAGCGGCAGGGCATGGTGGCGGTGCTGAAGCTCAGCGTGCCCGTGGAGCTGCCGCCCGTGGGGCTGATCACACTGCGGGGGCAACCGATGACGCCGGTGACAGGGTTGCTGGCGGAGAGCCTGCGGGTGGTGGCTGCCGGCTTGGGGCGCTAGGGCCCGGCCCGCGCTGCGATCCCTCAGGGCGTCTTGCCGAGGGGCAGCATGGCCCGCAGCACGCCATCCTTGAGGACCACGTGGTGGAACAGGGCGGCCGCCGCATGCAGACCCGCAAGCCAAACGATGGCGTCACCCAGGAATCCATGCACATCCCCCCAGTCGGCCAGCCCAGCGATCGCGGAGTTGGCTACCCAGGGCATCTGCTCAATCCGCACGCCGCCCAGCAGCGTCAGCGGATGGCCTTCGCTGCCCAGGGCCAGGACGGCGGTGGCCGGCAGCGCCAGCAGGAGGGCCCACAGCGCCAGGTGCATCAGCTTGGCCGCCGCATGCATCCAGCCGGCCATGGGGATGCGCGGCGCGGCGGGGCGCAATGCCACCCAGACCAGGCGCAGCACGGTCAGGCCCAGCACCAGCAGGCCCAGGGATTCGTGCCAGACGATGCTGCTGCGCGTTCCTGGATCGACGCCCTGGTGCATGAGCCGGCCGAAACCCTCCGGCCCGAGAATGAAGGCAATGGCCACGGCGATGGCTGTTACCCAATGAAAGGCCCGGCTGAGAGGGTCGTAATAGGATGAAGGTTGGGGGTTCATGAGGTCACCTCGGGTTTTGGGGCGATTGTGCGACCCGAGGGTGAAGCGGCGATGAACCGGCGGTGAAAATCATGGCGTTGCGGCAGCACGCCAAGGGAAACGGGGGATGTGCGTATGCGGGAAACGGATTCCACCGAAGGCTTGTCCGCCACGGCGTTGATCGACCGAAAGCTTGCGGCTCTGGCCGATTGGCGCGCCAGCGCCTTGGGCCGGATGCGGCAGTTGATCCGGGAGGCGGACCCGGAGGTGGTCGAGGAGTGGAAGTGGATGGGAACGCCCGTGTGGTCGCACGGCGGGATTCTCTGCACTGGCGAGTCCTACAAGTCGGTCGTGAAGCTGACCTTCGCCAAGGGTGCTGCGTTGCCGGACCCGGCCCGGTTGTTCAATGCGAGCCTGGAGGGCAACACCCGGCGCGCGATCGACATCCGCGAAGGCGAGGAGGTCGATGCACGGGCGTTCCAGGCGCTCATCCGGGAGGCGGTCGCCCTCAACCTGTCGGCCCAGGCAAAGCCCAAACGCGCCCGGTAAGGCGCGCCCGGGTTGGCGTGGAGCGGGCTGGGGCTTAGCCCTGGGCAATCGCCGCCGCAATGGCCTCGCCCACTTGCGTGGTGTTGGCCGTGCCGCCCAGGTCGGGCGTGCGCGGTCCGCTCTTGATGACCTCTTCAATGGCCGCCACGATGGCGTCATGCGCCGCGCGGCCTGCGCCCTGGCCCTGCGTGAGGAAGTCCAGCATCAGCGCGCCGGACCAGATCATCGCGATGGGGTTGGCGATGTTCTTGCCGTAGATGTCGGGCGCCGAGCCGTGCACGGGCTCGAACAGGCTGGGGAAGCGCCGCTCGGGGTTGAGGTTGGCCGAAGGCGCCAGGCCGATGGTGCCCGTGGTGGCGGGGCCCAGGTCGGAGAGGATGTCGCCAAACAGGTTGGTGGCGGCCACCACGTCGAAGCGGCCGGGCTGCAGCACGAAGCGCGCGGTGAGGATGTCGATGTGCTGCTTGTCGAGCGCGACTTCGGGGTAGTCCTTGGCAACTTCGTCGGCGCGCTTGTCCCACCAGGGCATGCTGATGGCGATGCCGTTGCTCTTGGTGGCCAGGGTCACGTGCTTCTTGGGGCGGCTCTGGGCCAGGTCGAAGGCGAACTTGAGCAGGCGGTTGGCGCCATGGCGCGAGTAGACCGATTCCTGGATCACGATCTCGCGGTCCGTGCCTTCGTACATGATGCCGCCGAGCGAGGTGTATTCGCCCTCGGTGTTCTCGCGCACCACGTAGTAGTCGATGTCGCCGGGCTTGCGGCCGGCCAGCGGGCAGGGCACGCCCTCGAACAGGCGCACCGGGCGCAGGTTGATGTACTGGTCGAACTCGCGGCGGAACTTGAGCAGCGAGCCCCACAGCGAGACGTGGTCGGGCACGGTGGCGGGCCAGCCCACAGCGCCGAAGAAGATGGCGTCCATGCCCGAGAGCTGTTGCTTCCAGTCGTCCGGCATCATTTTTCCGTGCTGCGCGTAATAGTCGCAGTGCGCCCAGTCGAAGGTGTGGAACTCGAGCGGCAGGCCGAAGCGCTGGGCCGCGGCCTGGAGGGCGCGCAGGCCTTCGGGCATGACTTCCTTGCCGATGCCGTCTCCGGCGATCACGGCGATCTTGTGGGTGTGTTGCTGCATGGATGGTTCTCCAGGGGATGTTGGCCGCCATTGTTCACTGGTGACGGGATTCATACAATGCACGCTTGCGTGGTCCCACTGTTCACGAACTGTGCAGAAAATTCCGCCTACCGACGATTTGCGCGTCTTCTGCACCGTGGTGCGCAAGGCGGGCTTTGCCGCGGCGGCGCAGGAACTGGGGGCTTCGCCCGCCTATGTGAGCAAGCGCATACGCCTGCTGGAGCAGGAGCTGGGCGTGCCGCTGTTGCACCGCACCACGCGCCGCGTGGCCGTCACCGATCAGGGCGAGCGCGTGTTCCACTGGGCGCAGCGCATCCTGGACGATATGGACCAGCTGTTGCAGGAGGTGGCCGTCACGCGCCGCGAGCCGCAGGGGCTGCTGCGCGTCTCCAGCAGCTTTGGCTTCGGGCGCAACGTGGTCGCGCCCGCGCTCTCCAGGCTGGTACAGCGGCACCCGGGCCTGCAGGTACGGCTGGAGGTGTTCGACCGGCTGGTGGATGTGGCGGGCGAGGGATTTGATCTCGACGTGCGCGTGGGCGACGAGATCGCGCCCCACCTCATCGCGCGGCGCCTGGCCGACAACCACCGCGTGCTCTGCGCCGCGCCCGATTACCTGGCGCGCCGGGGCATGCCGCGCACGCCGGCCGAACTGCCCGCGCACGACTGCCTGGTGATCAAGGAGCGCGACCACCCCTTCGGCCTGTGGCGCCTGCGCTCGGGTGCGGCCGAGCAGGCGGTGAAGGTGACGGGACCGCTGTCGGCCAACAACGGCGAGATGGTGGTGCAGTGGGCCGTGGACGGGCGCGGCATCGCGCTGCGCTCGCTGTGGGATGTGGGCGCGCACCTGCGTGCGGGGCGGCTGGTGCAGGTGCTGCCCGAGTGGCGGCAGGAGGCCAATGTGTGGGCCGTCTACCCCACGCGGCTGCAGCTGTCGGCCAAGGTGCGCGTGTGCGTGGAGTTCCTGCAGGAGTACTTCGAGCGGGAGTGGGCCGCGCCCACCACCCCCATGGCTTGACGTCAGCCTGCCAGCGCGGCCTTCACGGCGGCCGAGACCTGGCCCATGTCGGCCTTGCCGGCCAGGCGGGTCTTCACCACGCCCATGACCTTGCCCATGTCGCCAGGGCCGGCGGCGCCCACCTCGGCCACGATGGCCTTGACGGCAGCGGTCACTTCGCTCTCCGACATGCGCTCGGGCAGGTAAGCCTGCAGCACGGCCATCTCGGCCTTTTCCTTGTCGGCCAGGTCCTGGCGGCCCG
>JAYSFC010000015.1:0-40674 GCA_041913505.1 Acidovorax sp. | reverse complement strand
TGATGTCGTTGGGCGAGTGGAAGTTGGTGATGCCCTTGGCCGAGTCGACCATGGCCAGCTCGGGACGGTGCTCGTGGCAAGCGTGCAGGTCACGCATGACTTCTTCGCGCTGTGCCGTGGGCAGCGTGGCGATCTTGTCGTACAGGTTCACCATGCCGTTGTTCACGTTCACGCCGAGTTCCTCGAACAGCTTGCCGTGCTTCTCGAAGGCTTCCTTGTAGAAAATCTTGACGCAGTGGCCGAACACGATGGGGTGCGAGACCTTCATCATCGTGGCCTTCACGTGCAGCGAGAACATCACGCCAGTCTTGCGCGCGTCCTCGATTTCCTTTTCATAGAAAGCCAGCAGGGCCTTCTTGCTCATGAACATGGAGTCGATGATCTCGCCGTCCAGCAGCGCGACCTTGGGCTTGAGCACGATGGTCTTGCCGCTCTTGGTGATGAGCTCCATCTTCACGTCGCGCGCGCGGTCCAGCGTCATGGACTTCTCGCCATGGTAGAAGTCGCCGGCGTGCATGTGCGACACGTGCGAGCGCGAAGCCTGGCTCCACTCGGCCATGCTGTGCGGGTTTTTGCGCGCGTATTCCTTCACGGCCTTCGGTGCACGGCGGTCGGAGTTGCCTTCGCGCAGCACGGGGTTCACGGCCGAGCCAATGCACTTGTTGTAGCGTGCGCGGATGGCCTTTTCTTCGTCGGTCTTGGGGTCCTCGGGGAAGTCGGGGATCTTGTAGCCCTTGCCCTGCAGTTCCTTGATGGCGGCCATCAACTGCGCGACGGAGGCGCTGATGTTGGGCAGCTTGATGATGTTGGCATCGGGTTGCAGCGTCTTCTTGCCCAGCTCGGCCAGGGTATCGGGCACCTTCTGCGCATCGCTCAGGGCCTCAGGGAACTGGCCCAGGATACGGGCTGCGACCGAGATATCGCTTTCGACCACTGCGATGCCCGCGGGCGCTGCGAAGGCACGCACGATGGGCAGGAACGAAGCCGTGGCCAGGCGGGGCGCCTCATCGGTCAGGGTGTAGATGATGGTGGGTTGTTGGGTGCTCATCTTGTCTCTCTGGTAAACAAAAACAACGGGTCATGCCGCCGGCCGCAGCGTCCCGACGCACGGTCATGGTGTTGACGGTATGGGATTGTGCTGGAGGCCGTCGTCCGAAATCACGTTTTTTGCAACGCAATCCCACAATACAAAATTCTAACCTGGAAAGTGGAATTTTTTCTCAGTCTTCTATAAGACTGAGCATTGCCACGGGTTTTCGCCCTTCCTTTTTAAGCCCCCGAAACGCAAAAGAAAAGGCCCGAAGATCACTCTTCGGGCCTTTACTTTCAAATGACTGCGTGCGTGGCGGCGCAACGGCCGCCCCCGCATGCGCCATCAGGCGAAATTGGCTTCGGCGAACTTCCAGTTCACGAGCTTGTCGAGGAAGGTCTCGACGAACTTGGGACGCAGGTTGCGGTAGTCGATGTAGTAGGCGTGTTCCCACACGTCCACCGTCAGCAGGGCCTTGTCGGCCGTGGTCAGCGGCGTGCCGGCGGCGCCCGTGTTCACGATGTCCACCGAGCCATCGGCCTTCTTCACCAGCCAGGTCCAACCCGAGCCAAAGTTGCCCACGGCCGACTTCACGAAGGCTTCCTTGAAGGCGGCGTAGCTGCCCCACTTGGCGTTGATGGCCGCAGCCAGCGCGCCCGTGGGCTCGCCGCCGCCGTTGGGAACCATGCAGTTCCAGAAGAAGGTGTGGTTCCAGATCTGGGCTGCGTTGTTGTAGATGCCGCCGCTGGACTTCTTGATGATCTCCTCGAGAGCCATCGACTCGAACTCGGTGCCTTTTTGCAGGTTGTTGAGGTTCACCACGTAGGCGTTGTGGTGCTTGCCGTGGTGGTACTCCAGCGTTTCCTTGCTGTAGTGCGGCGCCAGGGCGTCGATCGCGTAAGGCAGTGGGGGCAGGGTATGTTCCATGGTGGATTCCTCGTGGTTGAAATTCTGGAGCGCCGCAGGCAAGACTTCAGGGCCCCGCCCCGGCAATGCGACGAAAGGGCATTGTAGGAAGATCGCGCCCCCCGTGCAGGCCACCGGCGCGCGAAAGCCCTAAAGCAGCCGGGGGGGCACCACCGTGAGGTCGAGCGTGCCATCGGCCAGCGTGGCGCGCAGCGCCGCCCCGGGCTTGGCCTGCCGCGCGCTGGTCACGCTGCGCCCTTCGGTGTCGGCCAGCAGGGCATAGCCCCGCTGCAGCACCAGGCGCGGGTCCAGCAGCTCCAGGCGCAGCGCAGCGCGCTCCACCCGCTCGGCCTGGCGCGCAACGCTGCGCTGCAGGCTTTGAGGTAGTTGGGCCTCCAGCGCTTGCTGGGCATGCGCCAGGCGCTGCATTTTCAGGAGCGCGCCGTGCCGCATACGCTGCGCCAGGCGCGCGAGTTGCAGTTCCTGCCGCGCCACCAGGCCCGAGGGCCGCCCCAGCCGCTGCCCCGCCAGGTCCAGCCGCTGGTGGCGTGCATCGATCTGGCGCTGCGCGCCGTCCTGCAGGCGCCGCGCCAGCAGTCCCAGCGCGCCCAGCCACACCTCGCGCGGCTGGGCCACGAGTTCGGCCGCGGCCGTGGGCGTGGGCGCGCGCAGGTCAGCGCAGAAATCCGCGATCGTGAAGTCGGTCTCGTGGCCCACGCCGCTCACCAGCGGCACGGGGCTCTGGACGATGGTGCGCGCCAGCGCCTCGTCGTTGAAGGCCCACAGGTCCTCGATGGAGCCCCCGCCACGCACGAGCAGGATCACGTCGATCGCCGGGTTGTGCGCTTTTTCGGCCCCGGGTGCTTGCCCCGCCTGCACGAGCTGATACATTTTTGATAGCGCGTCGCACAGCGAGCGCGGCGCCCCAGCGCCCTGCACCAGGGCCGGCACCAGCACCACGGGAATGTGCGGCACGCGCCGGCGCAGCGCCGTCACCACGTCGTGCAGGGCCGCGGCGCCCGGCGAGGTCACGAGCCCGATGCCGCGCGGCAGCAGGGGCAGCGCGCGCTTGCGGCCTGCGTCGAACAGCCCTTCGGCCTCCAGCAAGGCCTTGAGGCGCAGAAACTGCTCGAACAAGGCCCCCAGCCCCGCGCGCTGCAGACTCTCCACGATGAGCTGCAGATCACCGCGCTGCTCGTAGACGCCCAGGCGCCCGCGCAACTCGACGAGTTCGCCGTCGCGCGGCGTGAAGTCGAGCAGGCTGGCCGCACGCCGGAACATGGCACAGCGGATCTGGCCTTGCGCGTCCTTGATCGAGAAGTAGCAATGCCCGCTGGCCGCGCGCGAGAAGCCCGTGATCTCGCCGCGCACCGCGACGGGATTGAAGCGCGCCTCCAGCGCATCAGCAACGGCGCGGCACAGCGCACCAACCTCCCAGATGCGGGGCGCAATGGCGGGGGTCGAGGACTCAAACATGAGGTTTCACGGGGCTTGACACCCCTTGGTGCAGCGCACTACTCCACAGCGCGAGGACAGCACCCCTGGTACGCGCCGACCCTGCAAAAACCAGCCATCCGGCACGCAAGCACGTGCAAGCCTTTGATTTATATGGATTTTTTGTTGTGTAAATTTTCATCAATCTGTTTCCGGCACGGTCTGGCGCCGTTTGGCGCCCCCTGTCCCCCCGGTTGCCCACAAAGTTATCCACAGAATTTGTGGGTTCCTGAGAGCGGCGGCGGGAAGCAACGGCAGGGAACCATCCGGGGAACGGAAAGCGCTCTGGGCTGGGCCATAATCCACGGCTGCATCCATCTGCGCGGAGAGAGAATTTTGCTGTCGATCATACAAGCCGCAGGCTGGCCGATCTGGCCCTTGATTGCCTGTTCCGTCCTGGCGTTGGCGCTGATTTTCGAGCGTTTCGTGGCCCTGAAAACGGCCCGTGTCGCCCCTCCGAAGCTGCTCGACGAAGCCATTACCGTATCGTCCAAGGCCGTGCCTGCCCCGGATGTGGTGAACCAGCTGGCACAGAACTCCGCACTGGGCGAGGTGCTGGCCAGTGGCCTGCGCGCGCTCAACAGCAACCCGCAGAGCACCGAGGCCGATCTGCGCGCCGCCATGGAAGGCACGGGCCGCGCGGTGGCCCATCGGCTGGAAAAATACCTGAGCGCCCTGGCCACCATTGCCTCGGCCGCCCCGCTGCTGGGCCTGCTGGGCACCGTGATCGGCATGATCGAGATCTTCGGCTCACAGGCCAGCTCGGGCGCCGTGGGCGCCACCGGCGGAGGCAACCCTGCCCAGCTCGCGCAGGGCATCTCGATCGCGCTCTACAACACGGCCTTCGGCCTCATCGTGGCCATTCCCACGCTGATCTTCTGGCGCTACTTCCGCAGCCGCGTGGACGAATACCTGCTCACGCTGGAGCTGTCGGCCGAGCAGTTCGTGCGCCACATCGGCCGGCTGCGCAAGTAAACCGCACGCATCCCACGCCCCCATGAACTTCCGCCCCCGCACCAAGGAAGAGCCCGAGATCAACCTGATCCCGTTCATCGACGTGCTGCTGGTGATCCTCATCTTCCTGATGCTGTCCACCACTTACAGCAAGTTCACCGAGCTGCAGCTCACGCTGCCGGTGGCCGATGCCGAGCAGCTGCGCGACCACCCCAAGGAGGTCATCGTGGCCGTGGCCGCCGACGGACGCTACGCCGTCAACAAGACCGCCGTGGAGGGCAAGGGCATCGACGCGATGGCCCGCGCGCTCTCGCAGGCCGCCAAGGCGGGCTCGGGCAGCGTCGTCGTGATCAGCGCCGATGCGACGGCGCCGCACCAGGCCGTGGTCACCGTGATGGAGGCCGCGCGCCGCGTGGGTCTGTCGCAGATCACCTTCGCCACCCAGTCCTCGGCCAGCGCGGGCCGCTGAGCCCATTCCAGCGTGGCCGCATCACCGGCCTCCCGCCCCTCCTTTGCGGACCGCCTGCGCCGCGCCTGGCGCCGCCGGGGCGCGCTCGCCTGGGCCCTGTGGCCCCTCTCCCTGCTCTACGGCGCCCTGGTGCGGCTGCGGCGTGCGCTCTACGGACTTGGGCTGCTGCGCGCGCACCGGGCCGCTGTGCCCGTAGTCGTGGTGGGCAATGTGATCGCGGGCGGTGCGGGCAAGACACCCGTGACGCTGGCCATCGTGCGCCACCTGCGCGAGCGCGGTTGGCACCCGGGCGTGGTCTCGCGCGGCTACGGGCGCCACAGTACCGACTGCCGCGAGGCCCTGCCCGACAGCCCGGCCGCCGAGGTGGGCGATGAGCCGGCGCTCATCGCCCGCACGGCGGGTGTGCCCGTATTCGTGGCGCGCGAACGCATTGCCGCCGCCCGCGCCCTGTGCGCGGCCCACCCGGACACCGACATCATCGTGTGCGACGACGGTCTGCAGCACCTTGCGCTCGCGCGCGACGTCGAGGTCTGCGTGTTCAACGACGAAGGCGTGGGCAACGGCTTTCTGCTGCCCGCCGGCCCGCTGCGCGAGCCCTGGCCGCGCCCCGTCAGCGCCGTGCTGCATGCCGCGCCCCAACCGCCGGCCGCGACGCGGGCACCGGCGTTCGCCCTGCACCGCCAGCTCGCGCCGTGGGCGCACGATGCCGAAGGCCGGCAGGTTCCGCTCGAAACCCTGCGCGGCCAGCCGCTGCATGCGCTGGCCGCCGTCGCGCGGCCCGAGGACTTCTTTGCGATGCTGCGCGCCGCAGGGCTGTGGCTCGAAGAGGCCGAGGCCCTGCCCGATCACTTCGATTTTGATAGCTGGAACCGACCAACACATAAGCACTTGCAGCTGATTTGCACCGAAAAGGATGCTGTCAAGCTCTGGCCGCGCCACCCCGACGTGCTCGCCGTCCCCCTGAACCTCTCGATCGCCCCAGGCTTCTTTGAACAACTCGACGCCTCGCTATCATCACGGCCCTGACCGCCAACCGACACGATCTGCCATGGACCCCAAACTGCTCGAACTCCTGGTCTGCCCCGTCACCAAGGGCCCGCTCACCTACGACCGCGACCGTCAGGAGCTGGTCTCGCGCAGCGCGCGCCTGGCCTACCCCGTGCGCGACGGCATTCCCGTGCTGCTTGAAAACGAAGCCCGCCCGCTGACCGACGAGGAGCTGGAGCAGTGAGCACCGGGGCCGGCTACACGGTACTGATTCCGGCACGCATGGCGTCCAGCCGCCTGCCGGACAAACCGCTGGCCGACATCGCCGGCCTGCCCATGGTCGTGCGCGTGGCGCGGCGCGCCCAGCAAAGCGGCGCCCTGCGCACCGTGGTGGCGGCCGACGACGAGCGCATCGCCGCAGCCTGCCGCGCGCATGGCGTCGACGTGCTGCTCACGCGGCCCGACCACCCAAGTGGCAGCGACCGCCTGGCCGAGGCCTGCGAGCAACTGGGCCTGGAGGGTGACCAGGTCGTGGTCAACGTGCAGGGCGACGAGCCGCTGATCGACCCGGCCCTGATCGATGCCGTGGCCGCGCTACTGCCTGCCCACCCCGAGGCCAGCATGGGCACCGCCGCCCACGCCATCCACAGCCTGGCCGACTATACGAACCCCAACGTCGTGAAGGTGGTCTGCGACGCACGCGGCATGGCGCACTACTTCAGCCGCGCCCCCATCCCGCATGCGCGCGACCATGCGGGATCGGCTTGGTGGGAGGCCCTGCCCGCTACCCCGGCGCTCGCAGGCTATGCGCCGCTGCGCCACATCGGCATCTACAGCTACCGCGCGGGCTTTCTGCGCGAGTTTCCACGGCTCGCGCCCGCACCCACCGAGGCAATCGAAGCCCTGGAACAACTGCGCGCGCTCTGGCATGGGCACCGCATCGCCGTGCACACTGCCGACCAGGCCCCAGGCCCCGGTGTGGACACGCCCGAAGATCTGGCGCGCGTGCGCGCACTGCTGGCCTGAAACGGCCCCCGCCCCCGGTACGGCCGCGTAAGCTGGGCGATGGCATGCCCGTGCTATCCTCGACTGTCATAAATGAGAGCGGCGCACCTCCAGCCTCCGCAGGCCCCCAGCCAGCGCCGCCATAAAAGATTTCACCACTTCCGAGGACCTCCATGAGACTGATTCTGTTGGGTGCGCCTGGCGCCGGCAAAGGCACGCAAGCGACCTTCATCTGCCAGAAGTACGGCATCCCGCAAATCTCCACCGGCGACATGCTGCGCGCCGCCGTCAAAGCCGGTACGCCCCTGGGCCTGCAGGCCAAGGCCGTGATGGATGCGGGCCAGCTCGTGAGCGACGACCTCATCATCAACCTCGTGAAAGAGCGCATCGCGCAGCCGGACTGCGCGCAAGGCTTCCTCTTCGATGGCTTCCCCCGCACCATCCCCCAGGCAGACGCCATGAAGGCCGCCGGCGTGAAGCTGGACTACGTGCTCGAGATCGACGTGCCGTTCGACGCCATCATCGAGCGCATGAGCGGCCGCCGCTCGCACCCCGCCAGCGGCCGCACCTACCACGTCAAGTTCAATCCGCCCAAGGTGCAAGGCAAGGACGACGTGACGGGCGAAGACCTGATCCAGCGCGAAGACGACAAGGAGGAGACCGTCAAGAAGCGCCTGGAGGTGTACAGCGCCCAGACCCGCCCCCTGGTCGACTACTACGCCAACTGGGCCAAGGCCGACCCGGCCGCCGCCCCCAAGTACCGCGCCATCAGCGGCACCGGCAGCGTGGAAGAGATCACGGCCCGTGCGCTGGCTGCACTCGCGAGCTGAGCCGCGCCACAGTGCAGCCGAAGCCCGCCCCTGGCGGGCTTCGGCGTTTCTGGGGGGCCTACTTCGGGGCCGCCAGCAGCTCCAGCTGCAGCGCCACGCGCGCCTTCACCGGGCTCAGGCCGCGCGAGTCCTCGAAGGGATCGCCTGGCTTGGGCAGCACATGCCCCAGCAGGCAGCGCGAAGCCACGCGCACCTGCACACCTGCAGATTGCGCGCGCTGCAGCGCGGCCAGCAGCGCATGGTGCATCGTGCCGTTGCCCGTGGCGGCCACCACGATGCCCCGCGTACCGCTGGCCACCAGAGCATCCACGACGGCACCATCAGCGCCTGCATGGTTCGTCACGATGTCCACGCGCGGCTCATCCCCCTCTGGGGCTATCGTATTAATAGCAAACTGCGCAACCTCCGTCGGTACAGGCGGCTGCCCATGTGCCCAGCGCACGGCGCCTTCCTCCATCCAGCCGAGCGGGCCGGCGTCACCTGAGCTGAAGGCGTCGACGCGGTAGGAATGCACTTTCTGCACGTGCCGCGCGCCGTGCACGGTACCCGCCGCCACCACGAACACGCCTTGCACGCCCGGCGTGGCGGCGAGGGCCACGGCATCCAGCAGGTTCTGCGGCCCATCGGGAGTGAGCGCCGTGGCGGGGCGCATGGCGCAGGTCAGCACCACGGGCTTGCGCGCGGCCAGCACGGAGTGCAGGAACCAGGCCGTTTCCTCGATCGTGTCGGTGCCATGCGTGATGACGATCGCACGCACCTGCGGGTCATCGATGCAGGCCGCGCAGCGCTGGGCCAAGGCGCGCCACACGCCCAAGTCCATATCCTTGCTGTCGATCTGTGCCACCTGCTCGGCCACGATACCCCCGCGCGCCGCAGCGGCCAGCCCCGGAACGGCCTCCAGCAAATCCCGCACGCCCACCTGCGCGGCCTGGTATCCGATGTTGTCGCCCGCCTGCGCTGCCTTGCCGGCGATGGTGCCCCCGGTCCCCAGCACCACGATCTTGCGTCCGTCCACTTGCATCTCCCGAAAAACTGAATAAAAATACAGTTACTGGATTAAAAACCAGTTCATCCACCATCCACGCACGGGAGCCGCCATGCTCGACAACCCCAAGCTCACCGCCCGCCAGCAGCAGATCCTGGACCTGATTCAGTCCGCCATCGCCCGCACCGGCGCGCCGCCCACCCGGGCCGAAATTGCGGCCGAGCTGGGCTTCAAGTCAGCCAACGCCGCTGAAGAGCACCTGCAGGCCCTGGCCCGCAAGGGCGTCATCGAACTCGTGAGCGGCACCTCGCGCGGCATCCGGCTGCGCAGCGACACCGTGCGTTCCATCAATGCCGCGCGCGGCACCCAGTTCAATCTGCCGATTCCCGGGCTCGCCCAGCTCGTGCTGCCGCTGGTGGGCCGCGTCGCCGCCGGCTCGCCCATTCTCGCCCAGGAACATGTGGACCAGACCTATTGCGTGGAGGGCAGCCTGTTCCAGCACAAGCCCGACTACTTGCTCAAGGTGCGCGGCATGTCCATGCGCGATGCCGGCATCATGGACGGCGACCTGCTGGCCGTGCAGGCCACCCGCGAGGCACGCAACGGCCAGATCATCGTCGCCCGTCTGGGCGACGACGTGACCGTGAAACGGCTGCGGCGCACTGCGGCAGGCATCGAACTGCTGCCCGAGAACCCCGACTACCCCGTGATCACCGTTCAGCCCGGCGAGCCTTTCGAGATCGAGGGCCTGGCCGTCGGCCTGATCCGCAACACCATGCTCATGTAAGCCCGCGCAACGCGCGGCGCACCTTCCAGGTGGCGGGCGTTTGGCGGGCGCGATCACGTCGCCCACCAACCCTGGATGGTGCCTTGTCTTCGCAATCCTGCCTGTGTTCACCCCTTGCCTTTGGAGTTTTCACATGGGAATTGCCTTGCACTCTCTGTCCACCCTACCCTCTGCCTTGCATGCGCTGGCACGCTGGCTCGTACACCTGCCGGAACGGCGCGCAGCATCCGCTCCCGCGAGCATGCGTTCCGGGCCCTCCGAGCCCTCTCAGCCCGTGCATCCCCAAGGCGGGTTGCCACGGCAGACGCGCGTGGTGCGCGGACCCGTGCGCGTGGTGCGCGTGCTCGACGGCGGCAAGCCCGGTGGCTCGGGCCGCCTGGTCATCGCCGGGCGCATGGCCGATGTGTGTGCCGAACTCGACCGATTGGCCTTGCGCGAGCAGACCTGCCATTGATACCACGGACTTCGGCCGCGTTTGCTAACACACTCCGCCCTGCAAAGGATGCCCTGACGGCCCCCTAATAGGTGACAGCCCCTGGAGCCTTACCCCTTGTTGCAGCGGCCGCTGCCCGCAGCCAAGGCACAATGTCGGCATGAACATCGTGATCCTTGACGACTACCAAGATGCAGTCCGCAAGCTGCACTGTGCAACCCGGCTGGACGCCTATTCCGCCAAGGTTTACACGAATACCGTCAAGGGTCTGGGGCAATTGTCCGTGCGCCTGCGGGATGCCGACATCATCGTGCTGATCCGCGAGCGCACCCACATCACCCGCCAACTCATCGAGAAGCTGCCACGGCTCAAGCTCATTGCCCAAACCGGCAAGGTGGGCTCGCATGTGGATGTCGCCGCCTGCACCGAGCGTGGAGTCGCCGTGGCCGAAGGCGTAGGCTCCCCCGTGGCCCCCGCAGAACTGACCTGGGCGCTCATCATGGCAGCCATGCGGCGGCTGCCCCAGTACATTGCCAACCTCAAGCACGGCGCCTGGCAGCAATCAGGCCTGCGTGCGGCCTCCATGCCTTCCAATTTTGGCGTAGGCAGTGTGCTGCGCGGCAAAACGCTCGGTATCTGGGGCTATGGGCGCATCGGCCAGATCGTCGCAGGCTACGGCCGCGCTTTTGGCATGAACGTGCGCATCTGGGGAAGGGAGGCCTCGCGGGCCCAAGCTCTGGCCGATGGCTGCCAAGTGGCCAGCACGCGCGAAGACTTCTTCTCGCAATGCGATGTCGTCTCGCTGCACCTGCGCCTGAACGAGGAAACGCAGGGCCTGATCACGCTGGAAGATCTGTCGCTCATGAAGCCCACGGCGCTGCTGGTCAACACGTCGCGCGCAGAACTCATTGAGCCGGATGCACTCATTGCCGCACTTAACCGAGGCCGCCCCGGCATGGCGGCTGTTGACGTGTTCGAGAGCGAGCCCATTCTGCAAGGCCATGCCCTATTGCGGCTCGAAAACTGCATTTGCACGCCCCATATTGGGTATGTCGAGCAAGACAGCTATGAGCTGTATTTCGGCGCTGCATTCGACAACGTCATCAACTATATTCGCGGCACCCCCACGAATATCGTGAATCCCGGCGCGCTGCAAGTACGCCGATGACCATCATGGTGCGCTCATAAAAAAAGGGCTTCTCGTGAGAGAAGCCCTTTTGCTTGCGACAAGATACCGATCAATTCAGCGGCGTCTTCTTGCCGTCCTTGTACACGTACAGGGTAATGGCGGGGTTCTTCAGCTCGCCGTTGGGCTCGAATGCGATATTCGCGGTCACACCCTTGAAGTTGGACTTCTGCAGCTCGGGGATATACACCTTGGGATCCCACGAGTTAGCACGCTTCATGGCATCGGCCAGCAGCATGGTCGCATCGTAGGTGTAAGGGCTGTACACCTGGAACTGATTCGGATACTTGGCGTCGTACTTGGCCTTCCAGGCCGTGCCGCCAGGCATCTTGGCGAGCGACGCACCGCCCTCGGCGCAGACCACGTTGGACAGCGTCTTGGCACCCGCCGACAGCTTGGCGATTTCAGACGTGCAGATGCCGTCGCCGCCGAAGTACTTCACATTGGTCATGCCCAGCTGCTCCATCTGGCGCAGCATCGGGCCGGCTTGAGGGTCCATGCCGCCGTAGAAGATGGCATCAGGGTTCTTGGCCTTGATGGCCGTCAGAATGGCCATGAAGTCGGTGGCCTTGTCGGTCGTGAACTGCTCGTCCACCACCTTCATGCCCAGCGTACCGGCGGTCTTCTTGAACACGTCTGCCACGCCCTGCCCATAGGCCGTGCGGTCGTCGATCACGGCCACGGTCTTGAGCTTGAGCGTGTTCGCCGCATAGCCAGCCAGCCCTGCGCCCAGCGCATTATCGTTGGCGATGATGCGGAACGTGGTCTTGTAGCCAGGCTTGGTCAGCGCAGGGTTGGTGGCAGCGCCCGTCACGTGGGGAATGCCGCAGTCGTTGTAGACCTTCGCAGCAGGGATCGTCGTGCCCGAGTTCAGGTGGCCCACCACGCCGGCCACCTTGGCATCGCACAGCTTCTGAGCCGCCGCCGTGCCCTGCTTGGGATCGGCGCCGTCATCTTCGGCCACCAGTTCGAACTTGATCTTCTTGCCCCCGATCGTCACGCCCTGCGCATTGAGCTCCTCGATAGCCATGCGCGCGCCGTTTTCGTTGTCCTTGCCGTAGTGGGCTTGAGGTCCGGAAACTGGAGCCACATGACCGATTTTGACCACCTGTTCTTGTGCAGAGGCCATGCCGGCAATAGCCGCGATAGCGGCAACCACGGTCAGTTTCAACTTCAATTGCATATGAATCTCCAAAAAGATGGGCGCTGAGAAAATATTGTTGTGTCTCAACGCTGGCGAACATATCGCAATTTGTGGGCCAGATCACTAGGGAACACGATGACATGGGGCGGAAACCACAGGGGAATACCCTGTCATCCTGATCTGCGACAGCTGCCCCTCGGTCCGTCCAAGGAAACTGCCGTAAAACTGTGCCTCAACCCCTGGCGGCTTCGCCCGCGAGTTCCTGCGCCACAGCCTCATACACGGCATGGCGCACCACCGATTCCACCTCCTCGCGCAGGCGCGGCACCATGGAGCGGGTTTGCTCCTGCACCACGGTGGCAATGGCCTCGCGCAGCCGCTGGTCGAGCACCAGGTCCACACGCTGCATGACACGGTGGATCAGGTGCTCTTCGATGTCGTCGGACAGCCGCAAGGCGGCCGCGGCGGCGGGCACCGCGGCAGGCGGCGGCATCGCTGGTGCAGGCGTGCGCACCAAGGAGGCACCCGCATCGTGCACCACCTCGGTGAGGGTGGGCACAAAGCGGGGCGGAGTCTTGGGAGACATGGACATGGGTCACCCCCCCTTCAAAACCAGATCATGGCGCACGATGTCATAGCCCCGCGCCTGGTACTGTCGCCAACGCCCACGTGCCTGGCCCCGGTCTACCTCGTCCTGAGCGCTGACGACTTCCACCACCCGGCCGAAACGCTCAAAGCCCTCGGGCACCTGCGCGCCGAGATTCAGCAACACGTCCTCGTGCGGCGCGCCGCGCGTGTCCTGCGCCAGTACCACGGGCGAGACATTCCACAGTTCGGGATCGCACCCCTGCAATGCATGGGCAACGAAGTCCTGCGGCGCCAGGTTCCACAGCATTCCATCCAGAGCCTGCAGCGCCGGTGCGGGGCCGACGATCACCACGCGCGCATCGCTGCGCAGCGCTTTGCGCGCGAAGCGGCAAGCGTAGGCCAGCTTGTCCGGCGCGTTGAAATGGAAGGCGATCTCGGGCACGCCAAAGACTCCTTCAGGCCGTACGCGAACGCACAGTGCGCGCCTTGCGAACCGCCGCCGGCGCCGGTTTGGCAGCCCGGTCGAGCAGGTAGTGCACGAGCAGGCCCACGGGGCGCCCCGTGCCGCCCTTGGCCGCACCACTCTTCCAGGCCGTGCCTGCGATGTCGAGATGCGCCCACGGCGTCTCACCCACGAAACGCTGCAGGAACTTGGCAGCCGTCACGGCCCCGCCTGCGCGTCCCGCGACATTCGCCACATCAGCAAACGGGCTCTTGAGCCCTTCGGCGTAGTCTTCGTCCAGGGGCATGCGCCAGCAGAGGTCTTGGGCAGCCTCTCCGGCAGACTGCAAACCCGCGGCCAGCGCGTCGTCTGTGGCGAACAAACCGCTGCGAACGCCCCCCAGGGCGATCACGCACGCCCCCGTGAGGGTGGCGATGTCGATCACTGCCGCAGGCTTGAAACGGGCCGCATAAGTCAGCGCATCGCACAGCACCAGGCGCCCTTCGGCATCGGTGTTGAGGATTTCGATCGTCTGGCCGCTCATGCTCGTCACCACATCGCCAGGCTTGACTGCGCGGCCATCGGGCATGTTCTCGCAAGCCGGGATCAAGCCCACCACATTGATAGTAGGCTGCAGCTCGGCCAGGGCACGGAATACGCCGAGCACGCTCGCGGCGCCGCCCATATCGAACTTCATCTCATCCATCTCGGCCGCAGGCTTGAGCGAAATCCCCCCGGTATCGAAGGTGATGCCCTTGCCGACGAGCACCACGGGAGCCTCCGCCTTGGCCGCGCCGTTGTAGCGCAGCTCAATGAAACGCAGCGGCTCCTCCGACCCCCGCGCCACGGCCATGAACGCACCCATGCCCAGCTTGGACACCTCGGCCAGGCCCAGCACCTTGCATTGCATCCTGGCGTGCTTTCCCAGCGCTTGGGCGGCCTCGGCCAGCAGTGTGGGGGTCGCATGGTTGGCGGGCCGATTCGCCCACTCGCGCGCCAATCCGACCCCGGCCACCAGGGCTGCACCCCGCGCAAACGCGGCCTGGGCCGCGGCCTTGTCAGCCACGCCGATCGTCACGCGGGCTAGCACGCTGGCTTCGGCCTTGGGCTTGGTGGTGGTGTACACATAGGCGGCCTCCGCCACGGACTGCACTGCAGCGCCTACGGCCTCGGGCTGGGTTGCAGCGGCAAAGCACACCACGGCCCGTTTAATGGCCGGCCCCTTGAGAACGGCGGCACAAGACTGGATGGCCTGGCGCACCGACCTGGCAGAGCCGTTGCCCATGCCGAGCAGCACCACACGCCGAGCCGCGATGGCGGGCACCTGGTACAACTGCAAGGACTTGCCGGGCTTGGTTTCCAGGTCCTTGTTCTTGAGCGCATGCGCCACCAGGGCCGACAGAGCATCGCGCCCCGCCTGGAATTCCTCGCCAATCAGCAGCACCAGCAGATCGCACTTCTCGGTGGCGGCATCGGGCAGCGCCAGCGCCTTGAGATCAAAGTTCATAATCGGTGTTTTCCTTCGAGCCAATGTTATTCGATTCATCTATCCGCAAGGAGCTGGCGCGCAGCTTCGGGGCGACGCTGGTGGTGCTGGTCACCGTGGTGATGACCATGATGCTCATCCGCACGCTGGGCCAGGCATCGCGCGGCAATGTGAACCCCTCGGACGTGATGCTGGTCATGGGGTTCACCGTGCTGGGCCAGTTGCCCACCATCCTCAGCCTCAGCCTGTTCGTCGCCGTAGTGGGGTCGCTCTCGCGCATGTACCGGGACAGCGAAATGGTGATCTGGTTCGCCAGCGGGCGGGGCCTCGTGAGCCTATTGCGGCCGCTGCTGCGCTTCTCGTGGCCCGTGATGCTGGTCATTGCCGTGCTGGCGCTGGGTGTATGGCCCTGGGCCAACCAGCAGATCCAAGAACTCAAGACCCAGTACGAGCAGCGCAGCGACGTGGACCGCATCGCCCCCGGAGAATTCCAGGAATCCGCCAACGGCTCGCGCGTCTTCTTCATCGACAAGGACAGCCCGGACGATCAGTCGGCCAGCAACGTGTTCATTGCCGCGACGGAGCAAGACAAGGAGTCTGTCACCTCGGCGCGCAGCGCTCGCCTTGAGATCCAGGGCGGCGAACGCATGGCCCTGCTCAGCAACGGCTCGCGCGTGGAAATCACGCGCGGGAAACCGGGGCTCAAGATCAGCGAATTCGAGGAATACAGTACGCGCGTTGGCAAGTCCCCCGCGGGTGCGGGCGAAGAGCAGGCTGCCAAGACACTTGCCACCTACAGTCTGCTGCAACACCCTGACCCGGCCAACCTGTCCGAGTTCGGCTGGCGCGTGGGGCTGGCACTGGCATCCCTCAATTTCGTGCTGCTGGGGCTGGCGGTAGCCAGCGTCAATCCGCGCGCGGGCCGCAGCAGCAGCCTCATGATCGCCCTGTTCGCCTTCATCGTGTACTACAACCTCATGACCCTGGGCCAGAGCTGGATCGCCGCGGGGCGCATGGGCTTCACGCCCTTCATGCTCCTGCTGCACGGCGGGGTGCTGGTCTGCGCAGTGCTGGTGCTGGCGATCCGGCACAACCGCTGGTCGCTGCGCGCATTGTTTGCCAAACCTGCCACCGGGAGCGCGCCGTGAAGGTTTTGCGCCATTTCATCTACCGCGAAGCGGTGTCTGCCGTCGCCTACGTCACCATCGGCTTTCTTGCCCTGTTTTCCTTCTTCGACCTGCTCGACGAACTGCGCTGGATCAACCAGGGGGAAGGGGGCTACCAGCTCTCGCATGCGCTGCTCATCGTGGCCCTGACGATTCCGAGCCATCTCTACGAACTGCTGCCCATCACCGTGCTGATCGGAACGATCTTCGTCATGGCCAGCCTGGCACAAAGCTCGGAATTCACCATCATGCGCACCAGCGGCATGGGCCCTTGGCGCGCGCTACGCACGCTGCTGGTGCTGGGCGGAGCTTTTGTGCTCTTCACCTTCGCGATCGGCGACTACGTGGCGCCCATGGCCGATCGGGCGGCCCAGCTCGTCAAGGCCCGCTACCTCGGGAGGCTTACCACCGGGGCAACGGGAGCCTGGCTGAAGGAGCGTCAGGAAGACCATTCTTTCGCCGTGAACGTGCGCGCGCTGGGGCCGGACGGCAACATGCTCGATATCCGCATTTTTGAATTCGATGCGGAGGGGCGGCTGGGTTCGCAAATACAGGCGGCCTCTGGTCAGTTCATCGCGAAAGACCAGGCCTGGGAGCTCTCCAAGGTAGAACAGCGCCGCTTCCTGCAAAGTGGCGCCAACGAAGCACGCGTGGAAAACATTAGCGCCCCCACGCTGCGCTGGCCCACGCGCATCAGCAGCGAAATGGTGTCGGCCGCCTTGCTCAAGCCCGATCGCATGGCCACGATCGATCTGTTTCAATACATCCGCCACCTCGAAGCCAACGGCCAGTCAGCGCAAAAGTACGAGATCGAGTTCTGGCGCAAGGTGTTCTATCCCCTTTCCTGCCTCGTGATGGTGGTGCTCGCCCTGCCCTTTGCCTACCTGCACTTCCGCTCCGGCGGCATCGCCGGCTATGTGTTCGGCGGTGTGATGGCGGGCATCAGCTTCTTTCTGCTGAACAATGTGTTCGGCTACGCGGGCAACCTACAGAACTGGTCGCCCTGGCTCACGGCTGCAGCGCCGGGACTGATCTACTCGCTACTGTCTCTGGCAGCCTTTGGCTGGCTGGTGCTGCGGCGCTAGGACCTATTTTTCCATGCAATCTGGCATCGTCCTTTTCGCCCACGGCTCGCGCGACCCGCTGTGGCGCCTGCCCATCGAAGCCGTGCGCGAGCAGATCGCGGCACGGCACCCTAACCGGCCAGTGCGCTGCGCCTACCTGGAGCTGTGCACGCCCGATCTACCCCAAGCCGTAGCCGACCTCCTGGCGCACGGTGTGGATCACGTCACGGTAGTGCCGATGTTCCTGGGCACGGGCCGCCATGCACGCGACGATCTGCCACTGCTGGTCGCGGCGCTGCACGAGCGCCACCCCGGCGTGCGCTTCACGGTCCAATCCCCGATCGGCGAAGACCCGCGCATGACAGCGCTGATGGCAGCAATCGCCACGGAATCCGAGGAAAAGCAGCCCCCTGGCAGCATTTCTTAGATTGCTGCAGCATAATGATGCGACTTTTTAGCCGCAATCAGATATGAATCTGCACCAATTCCGCTTCGTCCAGGAAGCCGCACGCCGCAACCTGAACCTGACCGAGGCTGCCAAGGCGCTGCATACCTCGCAGCCCGGGGTGTCCAAGGCCATCATCGAGTTGGAAGACGAGTTGGGCGTGGACATCTTCGCACGGCATGGCAAGCGGCTCAAGCGCATCACCGAGCCGGGCCAGCACGTGCTCAAGAGCATTGAGCTCATCATGCGCGAAGTGGGCAACTTGAAGCGCATCGGCGAGCAATTCAGTGCGCAGGACAGCGGCACGCTCTCCATCGCCACCACGCACACGCAGGCCCGCTATGTGCTGCCCATGCCCGTGGCACGGCTGCGCGAGGCCTACCCCAAGGTCACCATCAGCCTGCACCAGGCTACGCCGCACGAGGTGGCACGCATGGTGATCGACGAGGTGGCCGAGATCGGCATGGCCACCGAATCGCTGGCCGAATACCCCGACCTCGTGACCCTGCCCTGCTACGAATGGCAGCACGTGCTGGTGCTGCCCGCCGGCCACCCACTGACACAAAAGGAGCGCGTGGGCCTGGAGGATATCGCGCACGAAGCGCTCATCACCTACCACCCCTCGTTCACCGGCCGCGGCAAGATCGACCAGGCTTTCGCCACGCGCCGCATGCAGCCGCGCATCGTGCTCGAAGCCATCGACTCCGACGTGATCAAGACCTATGTCCGCCTGGGCCTGGGCATCGGCATCGTGGCCGAAATGGCCATGCGCGACGACCCCGTGGGCGACCTCGTGGTGCGCCCCGTAGGCCATCTATTCGGCCAGAGCGTGGCCCGCGTGGCCTTCAAGCGCGGTGCCTACCTGCGCAATTTCGTCTATCGGTTCGCCGAGCTGCTCAGCGACCGCCTGAATCGCGAACTGATCGCCCGCGCCATGACCGGGCATGTGAACGACTACGAACTCTGATCCCCGCATTCCGTTGGCACCATGACCCTCGCCGCAGCCCCCCGCACACCCGCCTTCCCGAGCCGCCTGCCCCACGTGGGCACCACTATCTTCACCGTGATGTCGGCCCTTGCGGCAGAACACGGCGCCGTGAACCTCGGCCAGGGCTTCCCTGATTTTCACTGTGACCCGGCCCTGGTGGACGCCGTCACCCGCGCCATGCAGGCTGGCCACAACCAGTACCCGCCCATGGCGGGAGTGCCCGCGCTGCGCCAGGCGGTTGCTTCAAAGATTGAAGCACTCCATGGCCGCAGGTATGACGCCAACGCCGAGATCACCATCACGGCAGGCGCCACACAAGCCATTCTCACGGCCATCCTCGCCACAGTGCAGCCTGGCGATGAGGTCATCGTGCTCGAGCCCTGCTACGACAGCTACGTGCCCAACATCGAACTGGCGGGCGGCGTGGTCGTGCGCGTGCCGCTCACCCCTGGCAGCTTCCGCCCCGATTTCGCCAAGATCGCCGCCGCAATCACGCCGCGCACGCGGCTGCTGCTCATCAACACACCGCACAACCCCAGCGCCTCCGTATGGAGCGCCGAAGACATGCGCACGCTGGAGGAGCTACTTGACCCCACCGATGTTCTGCTCATCAGCGACGAGGTGTACGAGCACATGGTCTTCGACGGCGCTGAGCACCAGAGCGCTGCGCGCTTTCCGGGCCTGGCGGCGCGTGCGTTCATCGTTTCGAGCTTCGGCAAGACCTTCCACGTGACGGGTTGGAAGGTGGGCACCGTGGCCGCGCCCGCCGCGCTCACGGCCGAGTTCCGCAAGGTGCACCAGTTCAACGTGTTCACCGTGAACACGCCCATGCAGCACGGCCTGGCCGAGTACCTGCTGGACCCAGCCCCCTACCTGCAGTTGCCGGCTTTCTACCAGGCCAAGCGCGACCTGTTCCGCCAAGGGCTCGAGGGCTCGCGCCTGAAGCTGCTGCCCAGCACGGGCAGCTACTTCCAGTGCGTGGACATCTCGGCCGTAAGCGATCTCAGCGAGGCCGATTTCTGCCAATGGCTCACGCGCGAAATCGGCGTCGCCGCGATTCCACTGTCGGCCTTCTACGGCAACGGGTTTGACCAGCACGTAGTGCGCTTTTGCTTCGCCAAGCAAGACGAAACCCTGCGCGCGGCACTGACGCGGCTGCGTAAGCTCTAACCCCCGCAGCCCGCTTCGGGCCCCGGCTCCGGCACAGCGGGAAGAGGCACCAGTGCGGCGCGGTAGGCGTACCAGCTCGCATAACCCAGCACGGGCCCTACGACGAGCAGCCCGGCTCCCCAAACCCAGAGCGAGAACGCCACGAGCGCCGTGATGAGCACGCCCCACAGCAGCATGACGCCCGGGTTCTCGAATACCACGCGCATGCTCGTGATACCCGCCGTGAGTGCATCGGTATCGCGGTCGAGAATCATCGGGATCGACACCACGGTGCTCGAGAACACCAGCGCAGCGAACGCGCCACCGACGACCATGTACACGGCCACGAACTCCCAGTTCTCGGGGTTGAACACCGCCTGTACCACACCCGTGGTGGACGGCATGCCGGTGTTGAAGAACACCGCAAACACCACCAGCGAAGCACGTCCCCACAGCAGCTCCAGCACGACAAGCACCAGCACCAGCATGCCCATACTGCCCATGTGCCGGTCCCAGCAGGTGATGGACTCCCCCAGGTCAGGCGCCAGCCCTGCCTCACGGCGCCTGCTGGTGTCGTAAAGCCCCATCGCCAGAAACGGCCCCACGAGCAGGCAGCCGCTCGCGATCGACATGGTGTATTCAGGCCGCGCACGAAACACCCAGCTCAGCACCAGCGCCATGAGCCAGAAGCAGACGCCGTAGAACGAGGCGATGCCCGGTGCGTTGACCATGTCGCGCAGGCCATCCGCAAGCCAGCGGAACGGGTCTTTCCAGCCCAAAGGCCGCAGCACCGGCGGCGTGGTGCGTGTAGCGGTAGGTTCTGACGCGGGGGAGTCGGTCATGGCGGCGGATCGGCATCGCGACGGCAGTGGTGTTGCCACCACCTTAACCGCCACGCATACCCCGGGCCATCAAGGAAACTACCACCCCCACGCCGCCTAAAGGCGCCGATGGATCAGGCGGGGAAGGCCGCCGCCAGCGCCTGCGCCAAGTCACGGCGCAGGTCCTCCACGCCCTCCAGCCCCACCGAAAAGCGCACCAACGTGCCAGGCTGCAGCTGCGGCGTGGCGCACTTGCGCATCGCGGGCAGGTCGTAGGGCACCACCAGACTCATCGGCCCACCCCAGCTGTAGCCGAGCTTGAACAGCCGCAGGCTGTCGCAGAACCGGTCCACTTGCGCCTGCGTGTAGCGCGGGGCGATCACCACACTGAACAGGCCCGCGGCCGCGCCATCGCCCTGGTTGGCACCGCCGCACAGCGCCTTCCAGTGCTCGTAGCCCGGTGAGCCCGCCAACGCGGGGTGCAGCACCTGAGCGACTGCGCCCTGCGTGCCCATCCACTGCGCGAGCTCGCGCGCCGCGATGTCGTGCGCACGGTAGCGCAAGCCCACGCTGGGCAGCGCACGCAGCACGGCCTCCACGTCGTTGGCGCCCACGCCCAGGCCCAGGCGCATGTGGGTGAGCTTGATCTTGAGATGCAGCGGTTCGTCGCGCGTGACGATGCTGCCCATGAGCACATCGCCGCCGCCACTCGGGTACTTGGTGAGCGCGTGGGCCGAGATGTCCACCGCCAGACTGCCACTGCCGTCGCCAAGAAGGTCGAACGGCGCGAAGGCCAGGCCCGCGCCCCATGTGTTGTCGAGCGCCGTGGTCACGCCGCGCTCACGGCAGATGCGCACCATCTCGCGCAGATCGGGGAATTCGAGCGTGACGGAGCCCGGCGCCTCCAGCCACACGAGCCGCGTGGCGGGCGTGATCTTGGCGGCCAGATCGGCCGGATCCAGCGCGTCGTACAGCACATGGCGGATGCCATAGTGCTTGAGCTCCACCTCGGCCAGCGCCTTGTTGGGGCCATAGGCGTTGTCGGGGATCAGCACCTCATCGCCCGCCCGTAACAGCGCAAGCGCCACCGTGGCGATGGCCGCGAGGCCGCTGGGCACGAGCAGGCACTGCAGGCCGCCCTCGAGCGTGCACAACCGCTCCTCGAGCTGGTACGTGGTGGGGGTACCGTGCAGACCGTAGGTGTAGCTGCTTTTGTCCTTCCACTCGCGCGCGCGCATCGCGGCAACATTCGGAAAGATAACGGTGGAAGCCTTGAAGACGCCCGGCTGAGGCGCCATGAAGCCGGCGGGCGGGGTGTATTCGTGGTGGACGATGCGGGTGGCGAGGTCGTGGACGGAATCGTTCATTCCACGATGGTAGCGTGGGACCGCCGCCAACGTGCGGCCCCACGCGGCAGCGCGCAATGCGCCGCGCGAACCGGGTCGTGCAGGTCAGCCAGCCTTCACGACGAGGTGGTTGTTCACTGCGCCCACGCCCTTGACGGCCTTGGCAATCTCGGCGGCGCGCTCCTTGGCCTTGGCCGTGGGAGCCGGGCCACTGAGCGTGACTACGCCAGCCTTGACCTCCACATCGATCTTGAGCGCGCTCAGATCAGGGTCCTTGGCCAGGCCTGCGGACACCTGGGCCGTGATCGCGGCATCATCCGCAGCGCCCAGGGCGGCACCAGCAGCCTGCTTGGCCGCGTCTCCCGCGCTCTGGGCCGCATTTTGTGCCGCGGCTTCGACCTTGGACGCGCCCTCCTCCACCTTGGCGGTGGTGGATTGCACGGCCTCCTGGGCCTTGCGCTGCGCATCGGCTGCGGCCTGCTCGGTCTTCTCGACGGCGGCATCGAGCTTTTGCCCAACGGTCTGTTCCTCGGGCTTCTTGCCACAGGCGGCCAGGCCAAAGGCCAGGGCACTGACGGCCAGGAAGCTCACGATGCGTTGGGTCTGGCGATGGGCATTCATGCAGGTCACTCCTTGGGTTGAATCCGATGTCCGGACTGTAGAGACCCCCATGGCGAGCACAGGTCGGACGGCACCGAAGCTGCTGTAGGACAGGGCCGACGCGCTCCACGCGCACCACAGAGCCCGAGTACCAGCAGGCCCCAGCCCGCAGGCGTGACAATCGGCTCCATGCTGCACCCGTCCCTCACCCGCTGGTTTCCGTTCCTCGCCTGGCCTCGCCCCGACCGGGCCCTTCTGCAAGGCGAGTTCTGGGCCGGCATGACCGTCGGGCTCATGCTGGTCCCCCAGGGCGTGGCCTATGCGGCGCTGGCCGGCATGCCGCTGATCACGGGCATCTACGCCTCGCTCGTGCCGGCCTTTGTGGCCGTACTGTGGAGTTCGTCCACGCGCCTGGGCGTGGGGCCCACGGCCCTTACAAGTCTGCTCATCGGCGCCTCACTCACGGGCCTGGCCGATCCCGGAAGCGCCCACTGGGTCGCGCTGGCCGCCTGGATGGCGCTGCTGTCGGGCCTGCTGCAGATGGTGCTGGGCATCGTGCGCTTTGGCTGGCTGCTCAACCTCGTGACATCGCCCGTGCTCAACGGGTTCACGCAGGCCGCAGCCCTGCTGATTCTCGGGTCGCAACTGCCTGCGCTGCTGGGACTGCGCACCACCTGGAACGCGGTGGCCTCGAGCCCGTCGCCGCACCATTTCAACGGCACCGCGGCAGCCTTCGGCCTGGGCAGCCTGGCCCTGCTGATGCTTGCGCGGCGCCTGCGGCCCTCCTTTCCCACGGCCATCGTGGTCGTGGGGCTCGCGGGCGCGCTGAGCTGGGCCGTGGGCTTCGCCGACGCCGACGGCGCCGTCGTGGGCGCCTTGCCGGCCGGCCTGCCCGTGCCGTACTGGCCTGGCTGGTTGTCGTGGGATGAATTCGGCAGCCTGCTGATGCCCGTGCTCGTCATCACACTCGTGAGCTTCCTGGAAACCGCCTCGAGCGCCAAGGTTGAGCACCAGCGCGGCGGCACGCGCTGGAACGAGAACCAGGACCTGATCGCCCACGGCCTGGCCAAGATGAGCTCGGGCCTGTGCGGCAGCTTCACCACGAGCGCCTCGTTCTCGCGCTCGGCCATCAACCTTTACGCGGGCGCCAAGAGTGGCTGGGCCACGCTGTTCGCCGTCGCGCTGGTGCTCGTGGTGCTGCTGTGGCTCACGCCCGCGCTCTACCACGTGCCGCAGTCGGTGCTGGCGGCCGTGGTGGTGACGGCCGTGACGAGCCTCATCAAGCCCAAGAGCCTGCTACACCTGTGGAAGATTTCGCGCGTGGAAGCCCTCATCGGCGGCGTGACCTTCGCGCTCACGCTGGCCACCGCGCCCCGCCTGTACTGGGGCGTGCTCGTGGGCCTGGTGATGAACCTGAGCCATTTTCTTTACCAGCGCCTGCACCCACGCATCATCGAAGTGGGCCTGCATCCCGACGGCAGCCTGCGCGACCGCCACCTCTGGCAACTGCCGCCGCTGGCGCCACACCTGCTGGCCGTACGCATGGACGCCGAACTCGATTTCGCCTCCGCAACCGCACTCGAGCGCCATGTGGCCGAGCACCTTTCCACCCACCCCGAGGTGCGCCAGGTCTGCCTGTTCGCCCAACCGATCAACCGCATCGACGTAACGGGCGTGGAGATCTTTCTGCGCCTGCGCGGCCTCGTGCGCGAGCGCGGCGGCACGCTGCACATCAGCGGCCTGAAGCTGCCCGTGCAGCAGGTACTGGAGCGCGCAGGCGCGCTCGTGCCGCATGCCGACCTTGCCATGTACCGCACCGATGCCGAGGCGCTGGCAGCCCTGCAACAAGGCGTTTCCCAGCCTCCCCGGGACTCGGGAGACTGATAAACTCGCACTACCCTGTCTGTTGCAATTTGTGACTTCTCCCGCGGCCTACCAACACGTTTATCTGCGCGACCTGCGGCTCGCCACGGCGCATGCCTTGGTCATGCAGTCCGGCGGCGCCGAGGCCGCCATTCCCAATGACTCGCCCACGCACTACCTGCAGAGCCTGATCGATGGGCTGTGCGAGCTCTCGCTCAAGGACCCCTTGACCGGGCTGGCCAATCGGCGCCACTTCCGCACGGTGCTCGAGCGCGAGATCGACCGCGTGACCCGTTCGGGCGAGGCGGCCCTGCTGTTGATGCTCGACATCGACAATTTCAAGAAGGTGAACGACACCTACGGCCACCTCGCGGGCGATCTGGTCCTGCAATCGGTAGCGCGCACGCTCAGCGCCTGCGTGCGGCCCATGGACACCGTGGCGCGCTACGGCGGTGAGGAATTCGCCGTGGTGCTGCCAGCCTGCCAGGCCGCCTTTGGCAAAGTGGTGGCCGAACGCGTGCGGCGCGCCGTGGAGGCCACGCCCGTGCGTATCTCTCCCGCCATGGAGCTCAACATTTCCGTGAGCGTGGGCGGCGCCTTCGCATTGCAGTGGATCCGCAGCACCACCCAGCTGTGGACTGAACGCGCCGACCACCAGCTCTACCGCGCCAAGATGGCCGGGCGCAACCGTGTCAGCATCGAGGAGCAACCCGACAGTACCGTGAGCGCCGAAGAAAAGAGCCTGTTGTTCGGCCCCCTGTACTCGCCCTCCAGCTGGGGCGACCTTCCGCCGCTCGACCCAACAGGCAGCGTCTACTGAAAGCTATCGAGATGAGCGACGCGCTGTCCCCCCAACCCCCGACCACCACCGCTCCGGTCGCGCCCAACTCGCAGGCGCCTGCCGGTGGCGCACGCATCATTGCCGTCACCAGCGGCAAGGGCGGCGTGGGCAAGACTTTCGTTTCGGCCAACCTGGCTGCCGCCCTGACGCGCCACGGACTCAAGGTGCTGGTGCTCGACGCCGACCTGGGCCTGGCCAACCTCGACGTGGTGCTGAACCTGCACCCCAAGGTCACCCTGCACGACGTGTTCACGGGCCGCTCCTCGCTGGAGGATGCCGTGATCACCGCTCCTGGCGGCTTCTCGGTGCTGCTGGCCGGCTCGGGCATGGTGGAGTACTCGCGCCTCACGCCCGAGGTGCGCAACGAATTCATCAACGTACTGCAAACGCTGGCCCCACGCTACGACGTGGTGCTGCTCGACACAGGCGCAGGCATCTCCGATGTGGTGCTGTTCTCGGTGTCGCTGGCCTCCGAGGTGCTCATCGTGGCCACGCCCGAGCCCACGTCGCTGACCGACGCCTACGCCGCCATCAAGGTGCTGGCTACGCAGCAAAAGCGCCAGCATGTGCGCATGGTGGTCAACCAAGCCGCGCGCCCGGGCGACGGCCGTGCCATCACGAGCCAGCTCCAGCAGGTGCTGGACCGCTTCGTGACCACCGAATCGGGCCGCCCCGTGCGCCTGCTGCACATGGGCGACATTCCGGCCGACACCGCCGTGCGCGAAGCCGTGATGCGCCGCCAGCTGCTGCTGCTCAACACGCCGGGCTGCCCCGCCGCGCTCGCCGTGGCGCAACTGGCCAACAAGATCCAGGCCACACTGCTGACCTGACACGATCCCCCGGCACCGCCCCGGGGCGCACACCGTGAACGCCATCCTGAACATTTCCTGCTACCTGTTCGTGCCGCTGCCCGACGCGGCGGCGCTGCGCGACCTGTTGCACACACGGGCGCTGGCCGCTGAACTCAAGGGCACGATCCTGCTGGCCGAGGAAGGCATCAACATGTTTCTGGCCGGCCCCGCTGCTGCGGTGCGCGGCTTCGTCGAGGCACTGCGCGCCGACGCGCGCTTTGCGGAGCTGAATCCGAAGGAGAGCTGGTCGGATACCGTGCCGTTTCGCAAGATGCTGGTCAAGGTCAAGCGCGAGATCATCCGCATGGACCACCCGGCCATTCGGCCCGCCAACGGCCGCGCGCCCTCGGTGAGCCCTGCCACGCTGCACCGCTGGCTGGACCAGGGCCACGACGACGAGGGGCGCCCCGTGGTCACGCTCGACACGCGCAATGCGTTCGAGGTGGATGCGGGTGCGTTCGACGATGCGATCGACTGGCGCATCGCCAAGTTCACCGAATTCCCGCCCGCGCTCGCGGCCCACAAGGCCGAGCTGGCCGGCAAGACCGTGGTGAGCTACTGCACGGGCGGCATCCGCTGCGAGAAGGCCGCCATCCTCATGCGCGAGCAAGGGCTGGAGCACGTGTACCAGCTGGAAGGCGGCATCCTCAAGTACTTCGAGGAAACCGACGGCGCGCACTACCACGGCGGCTGCTTCGTGTTCGACGAGCGCACGGTGCTGGCCACCGATCTCTCAGCACCCGACAAGATCACTATCAAAAAGTGAGCTGCCCGTAACCGGCTGGCAAGCACATGCAGCCGATTTCACCATCAATCAGGATTTGAAGCGTCGCTCGGGCAGCGGAATGAACTCCGTCTCGCCCGGCACCTGGCCCATGGCCTGGTCTTCCCAGTCCTGCGCGGCCTGCACGATGCGCTCCTTGCGGCTGGAAACGAAGTTCCACCACATGTGGCGCGGCCCGTCGAGCGGCGCGCCACCAATCACCACGAACCGCACCGCCGCACCCATGGCGTGCACCCGTGCACCCTGCCCCGCGGGCAACACGCCCATGGTGCGCGCGGGCAGGGGTTCGCTCTCGCCTTCCAGCGACAGGTCCACATCCACGCTGTAGAGCGCCATCTCGGGCGCGAGCGCAGGCAGTGTGAACGTGGCCCCGGCCGGCAGTTGCACGTCCAGGTACAGCGTGGGGCTCAACGTGGCCACGGGTGACGTGCGGCCGAACGCCTCGCCGATCAGCACGCGCACCACGGCGCCATCCACGGCCACCTCGGGGATGGCCTCGGCGGGCGTGTGCACGAAGGCAGGCTCCGCCTCCTCGTGCTCGCGTGGCAGCGCGGTCCACAGCTGCAGGCCGTGGTTCACGTAGTCGCGCGCGGCCAGGGCCTCGGGACGGCGCTCGGAGTGCACGATGCCGCGCCCGGCCGTCATCCAGTTGATGGCGCCGGGCTCGATCTGCTGCAGCGAACCCAGGCTGTCGCGGTGCAGGATCGCGCCCTCGAACAGGTAGGTCACCGTGGCCAGGCCGATGTGCGGGTGGGGGCGCACGTCGTGCTCGTCCTGCGGATGCACGGTGACGGGCCCGAAGTGGTCGAAGAACAGAAATGGCCCCACGGCCTGGCGCTGCAGCGCGGGCAGCACGCGGCGCACGGTGAAGCCGCCGCCCAGGTCCTTGGCATGGCCTTTGAGATGCAGGGTATCGCCGCTCATGGCATGCGCTCCACCGAGGTGCTGATCTCGGTCGTCACCGTGGTCATGAGCTTGTGCACGGGGCACTTGTGCGCAACGGTTTCCAGCTCGGCGATCTGCGCGTCAGTGAGATCGCCACTCACCTGCAGCCGCGCCGTGAGGCGGTAGGTGCCGCTGCGCTCTGCAGAGGCGTCGCGCTCGATCACCGTCTGCACATCCTGCACCGACATGCCCTTGCGGCGCGCATACCAGAGTACGGTGAGCGCCTTGCAGGCGCCCAGCGCCGCGTCGTACAGATCGTGGGGGTTCGGGCCGCTGTCGCCCCCGCCCTCCTCCAGGGTGCCATCGGCCACGAATTCGTGGCCGCGAATGCTCACCGCCTGGGCCATGGGGGCCCCCGAGATGCGCCGCAGTTCGATTGCCATGGAAGGTTCTCCTTAGATTTCCGGTTTCGGGTCAATGTAGCGCGAACGCCGCGTTCAGCGGGCCCAGCGCTCGGCCGCGGCAGCCACGCGCTCGCCGAACTGGCGGCCGGTTTCGAGGTCACCCGCCGCCATCTCTGCGGCCGAGGCGTCGGTGGGCGACTGCGCCATGGCGCCGCTGTATGCGCCGATCCAGTTCACGTCGTTGCGCTGCGATGCCTTGGCGCTAGCCGGTAGCATGCCATTGCCCACCCATAACCCTCCGTGCTGCATGGCCAGGTGGAACAGGTAGTCGAGCGTGACCTGCTTGTCGCCGTTGGTGCTGCCGCTGTTGGTGAAGCCAGCGAACAGCTTGTCTTTCCAGGCGCGGGCAAACCAGGGCTTGGAGCTTGCGTCGGCGAATTTCTTGAACTGCCAGCTCGGCCCGCCCATGTAGGTGGGAGCGCCGAAGATGATGGCATCGGCCGCGGCCAACTGCTCCCAGGCACCTTCAGGCAGGTGGCCGTCCGCATCGATCGCGATGAGCTGGGCACCGGCACCTTGCGCCACGGCCTGTGCCAGGCGCTGCGTGTGGCCGTAGCCCGAGTGGAAGACGACTGCGATCTGTGCCATGGGGTTCCTGAAACGGAGGGTGAAAAGCGGGTCGGCAAAAAGAAGCGGAGCGCCCCTCTGGCGCTCCGCCCAGTATCATCAATCAGCGGGCCGTGCGTGCGCCGTCCACGCTCCAGGCGCCTGCGCCAAAGGCCGCGAAAGCCAGCAAGCCGCCCGTGACGCCGATGTTCTTGAAGAACAGGAGCTGCTGCATCATCTGCTGGTCCGCAGGCAGCGCCCAGTAGCCGTGGAAGATGAAGCTGGCCACCAGCGTGAACAGCGCCAGCACCAGTGCCGCGAAGCGCGTGCCAAAGCCGGCCAGCAGCGCCAGGCCGCCCGCCAGTTCAATCACGAGGCCGATGGCCACGCCCACGGTGGGTAGCGGCATGCCCATCGCCGTGGCGTAGCCCACGGTGCCGGCAAAGCCGGTGAGCTTGCCAAATCCCGCCGGCACGAACAGCAGTGCGAGAAGGATGCGGCCGACGAGGGCCAGGGGATTCTGGAGAGAAGCAAACATGGTGGAACTCCTTGGATGGGTGGATGGATACGAGAAAACGATGTGGAACAACAACTCAGGCGGCAAGGTCGAAAACCAGTACCTCGGCATCGCGGCCGCCCGACAGGGCTACGCTGCCCTCGTTGTCGAGCAGCGCCGCGTCGCCGCCGCGCAGTGACTGGCCATTGACCTCCAGCGTGCCGCGCACCAGGTGCACGTAGGCCTTGCGGCCCGGCACGATCGCCAGGCGGGTACTTTCGGCACCATCGAACAGGCCAGCGTAAAGCGTGGCATCGGCGTGGATCGTGACCGAACCGTCAGCGCCGTCGGGCGAGGCCACGCGGCGCAACTGGCCACGCTTTTCGGTGTCGGCGAAACGCTTTTGCTCATAGCTCGGCGCAATGCCGCGCACGTTGGGCTCGATCCAGATCTGCAGGAAATGCGTGGACTGGCCCTCGGCGTGGTTGAACTCGCTGTGCATCACGCCGCTGCCCGCGCTCATGCGCTGCACGTCGCCCGGAGGGATGGCCTGCACGTTGCCCATGCTGTCCTGGTGGGCCAGTTCGCCCGACAGCACGTAGCTGATGATTTCCATGTCGCGGTGGCCGTGCGTGCCGAAGCCGGTGCCGGGCGCGATGCGGTCCTCGTTGATCACGCGCAGGTTGCCCCAGCCCATGTGGCGCGGGTCGTAGTAGCCCGCAAACGAAAAGCTGTGGTACGAGTTGAGCCAGCCATGGTCGGCATGGCCTCGGTCCTGGGATTTGCGCAGAGTCAGCATGGGGTGCTCCTTTCAATGGCTTCACTGTAGAACCGGGCCCCGCACTCGTGGGACAGCGGCATTGATGGCATCATTCAAAAACTTTGAAATAGCGCCACACCCGCCATGCCCCACACCCCGCCCTCCGCCCGCGACGTGCTCACGCCCGATGCGCTGGCCATGCTCCAGGCCATCGCCGAGGCCGGCAGCTTTGCGGCGGCGGCGCGGCAGCTGGGCCTGGTGCCCAGCGCGCTGACCTACCGCGTGCGCCAGATCGAGGACGCGCTCGATGTGCTGCTGTTCGACCGCAGCGCACGCCAGGCCCGGCCCACCCAGGCCGGCGCCGAGCTGCTGCGCGAGGGCGCGCGCCTGCTCGAAGACCTCGACGCCGTGGCCCACCGCGTGCGGCGCGTGGCCACGGGCTGGGAGCCGCAGCTCACGGTGGCGTCCGACGGACTCATCTCGGGCACCACGCTGCTTGAACTGGTCGAGGCGTTCTACGCACTCTCACCGCCCACGCGGCTCAAGCTGCGCGATGGCATCCTCACGGGCACGCTCGAGGCGCTGACCTCGGGCCGTGCGGACCTGGCCATTGGCGTCGCCGTCCAGGCCAGCAACGTGAGCGGCCTGCAGGCGCGCGTGCTCGGCGACGTGCTGTTCGTCTTCGTCGTGGCGCCCCACCATCCGCTCGCGTCTGCGGCCGAGCCCATCACCGACACCCAGCTGCTGCAGCACCGAGCCGTGGCCGTGGCCGATTCGGCCCAGCGCGGCGGCGCCACCATGGGCCTGCTGGGCGGGCAGGACGTGCTCACCGTGGACACCATGCAGGCCAAGATCCAGGCCCAGCTGCGTGGCCTGGGTTGCGGCTTTCTGCCCGAGCCAATGGTGCGACCCTATGTCGAGGCCGGCCACCTCGTGGTGCGCCGCGTGGCACGCGCCGAGCGCGTCGTGCGCCTGCACTACGCCTGGGGCGGCCCGAGCCACGCGGCACCGGGCCGCGCGCTGCAGTGGTGGATCGACCAGCTCGGAAGCATGGCCACGCGCCGCGCCCTCATCGAAAACCACCATTTCTGATCCAAGGCGTGTTTCCACGCGTTCCGGCAGCGCCGCGCGCGTGTAGAGTGGGTCCTGTCCTTCCTCGCATCCATTGCCACAACGAAAGGCCTGCCATGACCGCCCCCGCTCCCCGCTCCCGCACCCGGCTGCGACGCCCTGCAGCCCCCCCGGCACGCCGCATTGCCATCGTTGGCGCCGGCATGGCGGGCGTGGCCTGCGCACGCACGCTCATGCAGGCCGGCCATGAGGTCACGGTGTTCGAACGCGAGGCGCAACCGGGCGGCCGCATGGCCACGCACATGTCCTCCTTCGGTGGCTTCGATGCCGGCGCCCAGTACTTCACGGTGCGCGACCACCGCTTTGAGCGCGCGCTGCAGACCGTGCCCGGCCAGTACCGCCCCTGGAGCGCGACCACCGTGCGCGTGCTTGACGCCGCAGGCCGCGTGGCTGCCGCCGCGCCGCCGCCGCGCGAGTCGCACTGGGTGGCGCAGCCCGGCATGCAATCGCTGGTCGCAACCTGGGCCTCCCCGATTGCGCAAGCGGGCCGCCTGCACGCCCACACGCGCGTGGTGCGCCTTGAGCGCGACCGGCTCCAGCCCCTGGCCTGGCAGCTCGACTGCGAGACCGAAGGCGGCAGCCGCCAGGTGCACGCGGGCTTCGATGCCGTCCTCTTCGCGCAGCCCGCGCCCCAGACCCGCGCCCTGCTCGAAGCGTCGGAAATTTCGACCGCGCTGCACGCGCCTTTGTCCGATGTCTCCATCGCCCCCTGCTGGACGCTGATGCTGGCCTTTCCCCAGGCCGTGCAACCCGGCCTGACCACACTGGGCCCGCAGTGGAACGCGGCGCGCAGCACCCACCACCGCATCGCCTGGCTCGCGCGCGAATCGTCCAAGCCCGGGCGCAGCCAGATCGAGCGCTGGACCGTGCAGGCCAGTCCCGCGTGGTCGCAAGAGCACCTTGGGGACGATCCGCAGCGCGTGCAGGCCAAGCTGCACCGCGCTTTCTCGGAAGTGACCGGCATCCGTGCGGAGCCCACCTGGGCCGAGGTGCGCCGCTGGCGCTACGCGCAGACCACCGCCGCGCTGGGCCGCAGCCATCTGTGGGATAGCGCCTCGGGCCTCGGGGCCTGCGGCGATTGGTGCCTGGGCCATCGGGTGGAAGATGCATTCGTTTCGGGGCTGGAACTGGCCCTGGCCGTGGCTTGAGCGAAGTGGCGGCGCCGGGCGCGCCCTCCTGTACCGCCCCCTATGTCGGCCGCTTTGCGCCGTCACCCACAGGGCCCCTGCACGCGGGCTCGCTCGTGGCGGCGCTGGCGAGCTGGCTCGATGCACGCGCCCATTCAGGGCAATGGCTCGTGCGCATCGAGGACGTGGACGCGCCGCGCTGCGCCCCCGGGGCCGATGTACTCATCCTCTCCCAGCTGGCCGCCTGTGGCCTGCACCCCGACGCGCCGCCCCTGTGGCAGTCCCGCCGGGGGGCCCGCTACCAGCAGGCGCTAGAGCAGTTGCAGGCCAGCGGCTGGGCCTACCCCTGCGCCTGCACGCGCAAAGAGATCGAGGCCGCCTGGGCCGCACAGGGGCTGGCCCACGAACGCCATGTGGAACGCCCCTACCCCGGCACCTGCCGCGCGGGGCTGCGCGGGCGCACGGCAAGGGCCTGGCGCTTCAACACCACGGACTACCAAGCCCGATTGCTTTCATGTCCTGAATACAAGGCTTCGAGCGCTCACTTTTCAGTAGCAAATAGCACACTTCACTGGCACGACCGCAGGCTCGGGGCCCAGCAACAGGATGTGGCCCGCAGCGTCGGTGACTTCGTGCTGCGCCGCGCCGACGGGCTATGGGCCTACCAGCTGGCCGTGGTGGTGGACGATGCCGATCAGGGCATCACCCACGTCGTGCGCGGCGAAGACCTGGCGGACAATACACCCCGCCAGATCCTGTTGCAGCATGCGCTGGGTGTGGCCACCCCTTGCTATCTGCACACCCCCCTGGTGCGTGCCGCCGATGGCGAGAAACTCTCCAAGCAGCACGGCGCTCCGGCCCTGGATCTGCGCGACCCCTTGCACGCCCTGCAAGCGGCAGCGCAGGTGCTGGGCCTGCCCCCCGCGCCGCCCGGCGGCAACCGGATCGGCGAGGCGCTGGCCGCCTGGGTGAACGCCTGGATGCATACATACAATTAGCCACCGTGACCGAACCGCTTCCCCCCATGGCCGCTTCCGGCCCCGCCACTCCCAACGACGCGCAGCCCGCAGGCCACGCGCCCACGGACGTGGCTTACCCCAAGGCCATCAAGAGCTTTGTGCGCCGCGCCGGCCGCACCACCACGGGCCAGACCAAGGCCTTTGCCGACCTGGGCCCCCGCTTTCTGCTGAACTACGCGCCCGCGCCGTTCGACGCCATGGCCGCCTTCGGCCGCCCGGCACCGCTGATCCTCGAGATCGGCTTCGGCATGGGCGAAGCCACGGCCCACATCGCCCGCGTGCGCCCAGCCGACAACTTCCTGTGCTGCGAGGTGCATGAGCCTGGCGTGGGCGCCCTGCTCAAGCGCATCGGCGAGCAGGGGCTGACCAACATCCGCATCCTGCAGCACGATGCCGTGGAGGTCATCGACCACATGCTGCCCGAAGGCAGCCTCGACGGCATCCACATCTTCTTCCCCGATCCCTGGCACAAGAAGCGGCACAACAAGCGCCGGCTGATCCAGCCGCCGCTCGTGGCCAAGCTGGCCGCGCGGCTCAAGCCTGGCGGCTACCTGCACTGCGCGACCGACTGGCAGCCCTACGCCGAGCAGATGCTCGAGGTGCTGTCAGCCGAGCCGCTGCTCACCAACACCGCCGAGGGCTACGCGCCCCAGCCCGAATACCGTCCCCTCACCAAGTTCGAGAACCGGGGCCTGCGGCTCGGCCATGGGGTGTGGGACGTGGTCTTTGTGCGCCGTCATTAGGGCCTTCTACACTCCCCTCTTCATGAAGAAGCCCATTCTCCAGAACCTGGTCGAAATGACCGGCCACCGCGACCACCTGCGGCTCGAGGTGTCGGTGCTGTCCACGCTGCAAAAGCTCACCAGCGTCGTGAACATCCGGGCGCTGGAGCTGTTCACCTGTGATGGACTCGCCTATGTGCGCCCCCGCACCTGGCTGGAGAATGAGCAACTGGTCTCGACCGACTCCGAGGCCGCGCTGGACCCGCGCCGCGAGCCACTGGAGAGCTACCCCGCGCTGCAGCAGTGCATCGAAGCCCATGGCCCGAGCGCGCTGCATTCGCCGCGCAAGGGGCGCTACACGCTATGGGTGCCCGTGTGGATGCACAACAAGGTCAGCACCTGCCTCGAGGTCACCCAGTCGCGCCCCTTCTCGTCCCACAAGCTGGACGTGATCCTCGGCGTCTCGCAGGTCTACCAGAACTACCAGAGCCTGCTCGACTACAGCGAGCGCGACGCGCTCACGGGCCTGTTCAACCGCAAGACGTTCGACGAGCAGTTCGTGCGCCATACGGCGCCCGTGCTCACGGCGCGCGGCCCGGTGGATCCGGCAGACAATGCCGACACCGACGACAGCCCTGATGGGGATCTTCCGCTTCAGCAGTGGCTGGCCGTGGTCGACATCGACCACTTCAAGCAGGTCAACGACCGCTTCGGCCACCTGTATGGCGACGAGGTGCTGATTCTCGTGGCCAACATCCTGCGCAGCTCATTCCGCAGCCAGGACCGTATCTTCCGCTTCGGCGGCGAGGAGTTCGTGGTCCTGCTGCGCTCCACCACCCTGGCCACGGCCCACAAGGTGTTCAACCGCTTCCGCGAAACCGTGCAGGAACACGTGTTCCCGCAGGTGGGGCATGTCACGGTGAGCATTGGCTTCGTGAGCACGGTCCGTGGCTCGCCGGTCGAGATCCTGGGCCAGGCGGACCAGGCGCTCTACTTCGCCAAGGAGAACGGCCGCAACCGCGTGTGCTACTACGACGATCTCCTGGCCGCCGGCCACCTGCAGGCCAAGGTGGCCAACGACGACGTGGAGCTGTTTTAAGCGCCTGCCTCCCAGGGGCCCATCATGACCGGGCCAGGTTCGGCTCTCGCGCCGCTTCGCCCACAACGCGCATGGCCGGAGCCAACAGGCGCTCGATCGCGGTCATATCGACTTCGTCGCGCTGCTGCGGCGTGAGGAAGCGCGCTGCATAGTCGCGCCATACGCCGCTACGCAGGAAGAAACGGAACACCGCCTCGTCCAGATGCTGATCACGCACCATGCCGGCCATGATGCGCAGCGACTCCGACAGCGTCTTGGCCGGCTTGTAGGGCCGGTCGGCCGCGGTGAGCGCCTCGAAGATATCGGCCAGCGCCATCACCCGGTCGGGCAGCGTGAGCTGCTCGGCCTTGAGGCCGCGCGGGTAGCCCGTGCCGTCGAGCTTCTCGTGGTGCGTGCCCGCGATGTCGGGCACGCGCGCAAGATGCGGCGGGAGAGGCAGCCCGCGCAGCATGATGATGGTCTGCACGATGTGGTCGTTGATCTTGAAGCGGTCTTCGGCCGTAAGCGTGCCGCGGCGCACCGACAGGTTGTAGAGCTCGCCGAGATTGGCCTGGTGCGGTGGCAGGCGCATGCGGAATCCCCAGCGGTTGGCGGGGTTGCCCTCCTCCACGGGCGGGCGGCGCTCGCCCCAGGGCACGATGTGGTCGGGGCGGTCGGCGAGCAGAAGCTCCTGCTCAGGCAAGGCGCCAGGTGGCTGACCAGAGAGCCGCTCGAGCTCTGCCCGCGACAGGCCCAGCCGGTTGTCGAAGTGCCTCAGCCAAGTCTGCTGGCCGATGGACTGCAGGCGCTCCAGATCGGCGTCCGCCATGGTCTCTCCGCCAATGTTGCAGGCCGCCACGAAAGCGAAATCGTCTTCCAGCTGCTGCTGCCGCTGCCGCAAACGCTCTTGCTGCTCGGCAAAATCGCCCCCCATCATGCAGGCGCGCCAATAGTCGACCTCGGCATCCCGCCAGAGCACCTCGAAGCGCATGCGCACCTCGTGGATGCGGTTGTAAAGGGTTTCGAGCTTGGTGGCCTTGTCGATCACATGCTCAGGGCTCGTGACCTTGCCGCAGTCGTGCAGCCAGGCCCCGAGATAGAACTCATAGCGCTCGGCATCGGTCATCTGCACGGCCGCGAAAGGCTCCTCCTGGGTGTCGCACAGGCGCTGCATGAGCATCTCGGCCAACTGCGGCACACGCTCGCAATGGCCGCCTGTGTAGGGGCTCTTGGCATCGATGGCATCGGCCAGCAGGCGGATCACGGCATCGAGCAAGCAGCGCTGGCCTTCGATCAGGTTGCGCGTCTCGATGGCCACGGCCAGCGTACCCGAGAGCTTTTCCACGAAACTGCGGAAATGCGCCTGGTCGTCCTCCCCCTCGCCCGGCTCGTCCTGCTCCAATAACACGTGGCGCAGGCTCAGCAGGCCCAGTGGCTGCCCTTCTCGGGTGCGCAACTGCACGCGCAAGGGACGCTGCGGCGGCTCCTCGCCCAGATCCTCGTCGGTCTCATCTTCGTCCCACAGGGTTGCGCAATTGATGAAATGCGCCATGGAAAGGAACTCCGGGTAATGCTGCAGGTCGTCGGCATCGCTGCAGTGCGTGGCCACGCGCCGCAAGCCCTCCCCCTGCTCCTGCACCAGGTACACCGCACCGCTCATGCAATGCGTGGCCCGCACGAGCTGGTGCAGCACCCCCGACAGCATGCGGTCCAGGTGCGATTCGGCACTGATGCTGTGGGAGATGTCGAGAAACTCGCGGATCGTGTCCGACATGGTGTCCATCACCTGGCCTAGTGCGCGCACCTCGCGCAGCGAGGACGCGCGGCGCTGCGGCCTGCGGAAATCAAAGCGCGCCAGGCTGCGCGCCTGTAGCGCCAGGCCGTTGAGGCTGCGCCCCAGCCGCTCGCCCGCCCACCAGCCCAGCGGCAGCAGCAGCAGAATCAGCGCGGCGGACAGCCACAGCTGCTCACGCAACGTGGCATTGGCGCTCGCGAGCAATTCGCGCGTGGGAATCGCCATCACAATCTGCAGCTCACGCCCGCGCAGCGCCTCCAGCGGCTGCGAGAGGCCCAGCCACTCTTCTCCGCCCACCGAGAACTTGCGCGATTCGCCCTGGCGCAGTGCCATGCGGCCGATTTCACGCAAGCTGTCCACGCCAAAGTTGCTCAGGGAACGCAGCCGCACGTTGTCACCGTCCTGCTGCACCAGCTCGCGCATGTCCGGATGGGCCAGCACCTGCCCCTGGCCGTCGATAACGGCAATCTCGCTGCGCGGCGTGAGGCGCAATCCCCCGGCTTCCCGCCCCAGGGAGGACAAGGCGACGTCCAGGCCCAGGACCGCCTGACCGTCGGCGCTGGGCAGGCTCAGCGTTACCCCGACCTCCCTCGTCGTGAAGAACACATAGGGCGCGGTCAGGCCCGGGCCTCGCCGTCCCTCCTGGTACCACGGGCGCGTGCGTGGATCGAAACGGTAGTCGGGCCTGAGCTCCGTGTGCAGCAGTTTGAGGTCGGCACTGTAGAAGCTCCACCGCCCGGCCACTCCCCTGGCGCCTTCGCCTGCGACCGACTGCACCAGATAGGCCGCCGATGGCGGAGCCCCCAGACGCTCACGCACGGCCGCGTCGCGCAGCGGGCGCACAAGCAGAAACTGCCCGTTGCGATAGCCCACGAAGGCTGCCGCCAGCAGCTGGTTCTGCGATAGCAGGCTCGCGAACAAAGGCAGGCGCTGCAGGCGCTGCGGCAGGGTCGTGGCCGAGGAGACGGGATCGAACGCAAGCAGGCGCAGGCTGGCATCGGCAGGGTCGACGATGCGGCGCATGCGTTCATTGATGATTCCGCCAATGCGCTGCGCATTTTCATCCGATGCCTCGACGATGGCCCGGTGTGCGCTGCGGCTGACCTGGAAGGCCAGCACGGACGCCAGCAGCACCATGGACCCCATGACCAGCGATGCCACCACGGCATGGAACGGCATCGTGAGACCGAACCAGCCCGGCGCGACATTGCCGGGCGCGGCGTGGGCTCCGCGCTCCCCGCCGGCAGGGCGGGGATCTGCCGCGAAAGCGCCATGCCGGGAGTCCATGAACGCAATGTAGAGCAAAGCCCTTACAGCGTCACATGTTTTATCGCAGATCGGCCACACACCAGGGCCGCCGAGCCCTCTCAGCAGCCGGCGCCGCCGCCCCGCACGCAATCGCGCCCTTCGACCTTGGCCTGGTACAGCAGGGCGTCGGCCCGTGCCATGAACGCCTCCAGGGACTCGCCTGGCACCAGCTGCGCCACGCCAAAACTGGCCGTTACACGGAATTCGCTGCCCTGCACATGGATGGGCACCGAGCGCGTGGCGCTGCGCAGCCGCTCGGCCAGCTCCAGGGCCTCCGGCAATCGCCGCTCGGGCAGCACGATGACGAACTCCTCGCCGCCGTAACGCGCGATCCAGTCCACTTGCAAGCGCAGCACGCTACGGTAGCGCTCGGCAACGTCGCGCAGTACGGCGTCACCGGCAGCATGGCCCAGCTCGTCGTTGACACGCTTGAAGTGGTCCACGTCGGCAAAGACCACGCTCAGAGGGCGCCGGTAGCGCCGGCTGCGCTCGACCTCGGCGGGCAGTCGCTCATCGAGGGCACGGCGATTGAAGCAGCCCGTGAGCGCATCGATCATGGATAGGCGCTGGACCTCCTCGACCAGGTTCTCCAACTGCCGGGTGCGCTCGGCCACCCGGGTGTCGAGCAACTGGATGTGGCGCCGTACGTCGTCCTGCAGCCGCTGAAAGCCCCGGGCAACGAGGTCGATCTCATCCCGACGGTGCGGATTGCGGCGCACGAGCACCAGCGGCCGTGACAGGGTGTCGGGCTTGAGTTCGGCGGCAAAACGCGCCATGTGTTCCAGAGGCTCCTGCAACTCGCGGCGCAACACCCAGGCTACGACGGCGCACACCAGCAGCGCAAAGACCGCGTAGCCGCCCAACACATGCAGTGTCTCGCCCAGCGCCTGGACACCGAAAAGCTCGGTATCGGCCCAGATTTCGAGCTCACCGATCACCGAGTCCCCTTCGGGCGCCAGGATCTGCAGCACGATGAAGGCGGGCTGGTTGGAATGGCCCTGGGCGCCTGCCTCGAACACGGGGCCGGTGACCGAGCGCACGCGCACATGGGCCACCTCGGGCAGATGGGCCAGCCAATCCACCTGGCTCTGCACGGCGACGGGCTCGACGTCCCACAAAGACGTAGACAGCAGGCGCAGGCTGTTCTGCGCCAGCAGGCGGACTTCCCTGTCGAACCGTTTCTGCCCCTCGCGGTATTCGAGCGTCGCATGCACGCCACCCAGCAACACCATGCACAGCAGCGCCAGCGCCACGATCCGCACGATCAGCAGCCGGGCAATGGAGCGGAATCGCGGCGCGTCAGCCATGACACCTGGGAATTGCTGGCACGTAAGCGTAGTGCATCACGCGCCCTAGCGCAGCCACTGCCCCACATTGAAGCTATAGCGCTTGAGCTGCGGATTCAGGGCCTTGCTGAAACGGCGGAAATCGATGGCCGTGGCGGGCTGCTCCATGCGCTGCTCGAATCGCCGCGCCAGTTCGGCGTCGAACAGCACAAACAGGGAGCGCTGCTGCTCCAGCCCCTCGGATGCGAAATCGATGCCGCGCGAATGGTCGTACAGCATGACAAGTGCCCAAGCCCCTGCCAGGAAGTGCCCGCCCGCCAACGCCGCCAGTTCCCCGCTGCGCAGCGCAGCCATGGCCTCGTGCGAAGTATTGATGCCGCTGAACCAGGCATCGCGCCCCGGAGTGCCGCCGCGCGTGCGCCACGCGGCCATGGCGCCGAAAGCCATCTGGTCGCTGCCCGTCCAGACCAGGCGTGCGTCCGGGTGGCGCTGGTAAAGCCAGCGCGCCTGCTCCTGCGCCTTGTCACGGCGCCAGTCGCTGAATACCTCCTGCAGCAGCTCCACGTCGCCGGCCTCCCGTACGGCGCGGCGCATGCCCGCGTTGCGCGCGATGGACGCGGGCGTGGAGCGGTCGCCCGCGATGGACAGCAGATGGAGCTTGCCGTCCACCGCACGCGCGCCCCCCGACGCACGAGCCTGCGCGAACAATGCGCGCGCCGTGAGGTAGCCCGCCTCCTCGGCGTTGGGCTCCAGGCTGCCCAGCCAGAAGGGATAGCGTTCGCGCGGCGCCCCCGTTTCCTTGCGCGCGCTGCCATGTACGCCACTGAATGCCATAAATGCCTGGATGCCCGTGCCCTCGAGCTCGTGCAGCATCTTCGGCGCCGCGCCGTAATCGTTCGTCAGCACCACGTAGTCCGGGCGTTCGGATTTGTCGCGCTGCGCGAGCTGCCGTGCCAGAGCGAGTCCGCGTACGTGGTCGCGGTCGGCATACTGGATCTCAAGCTGCAGGCCCAGGCTGCGCGCCGCCTGCTCCATCATGGCCGACGCGCTGGCCCAATAGGCCTCATCCGGTTTGCCCGGATTGATGAAAACGACGGACACTCCCCAACTGGGGCCGCAAAGGCACAGCCCCAGCCACACCCCGCACCACCAGCGCAGCCCGCCCGATCCAGCCATTTTTCGAAGATTGCACAACATCTGGATACAGATTGTGGCGAAAACGCTGGACGGACCTCGCGCAGAAGTACCCGGCCTTCACCGGGCAATTCTGCAGCCCGGGGCCACGCCGGGCCGCCTCAGGCCCGCTCGGCCACCCAGGCTTGCACCGAGGCCAGGGCCTGGGGCAGCGCCGCAGCGTTGGTGCCGCCGGCCATGGCCATGTCGGGCTTGCCGCCGCCCTTGCCGCCCACCTGG
>JAYSFC010000014.1:0-40779 GCA_041913505.1 Acidovorax sp. | reverse complement strand
AGGCGGCCTTGAGCGTGAGCAGGCGCGCCATGTCGATCTTGCAGCGGGCCTCGGCGATGCGCTCCTGCGTCACGGTCTGCGCGGCGATGGGTTTGCCGAAGGCCACGCGGCTGCTGGCGCGGCGGCACATCAGCTCCAGTGCGCGCTCGGCCTGGCCGATCAGGCGCATGCAGTGGTGGATGCGCCCGGGGCCAAGGCGCCCTTGGGCGATCTCGAAACCGCGGCCTTCGCCCAGCAGGATGTTCTCGGCCGGCACGCGCACGTTGTCGAAGATGACCTCGGCGTGGCCGTGCGGCGCGTCGTCGTAGCCGAACACGTTCAGCGCGCGCACGATGGTGATGCCGGGGGTGTCAGCGGGCACGACGATCATGCTTTGCTGCGAGTGCTTGGGTGCCTCGGGGTCGGTCTTGCCCATGGTGATGAAGACCTTGCAGCGCGGGTCGTTGGCGCCGCTGGTCCACCACTTGCGGCCGTTGATGACGTAGTGGTCGCCGTCGCGCTCGATGCGGGTGGCGATGTTGGTGGCGTCGCTGGAGGCCACGTCGGGTTCGGTCATGGCGAAAGCGGAGCGGATCTTGCCCTCCAGCAGGGGCTTGAGCCAGGTGGCCTTGATGGACTCCGAACCGTAGCGGGCGATGGTCTCCATGTTGCCGGTGTCAGGCGCGGAGCAGTTGAACACCTCGCTGGCCCACAGCACGCGGCCCATGATCTCGGCCAGGGGGGCGTACTCGGCGTTGGTCAGGCCCGCGCCGTGGTAGCCCGAGGCCTCGGCCGTGTCCACGGGCAGGAACAGGTTCCACAGGCCGGCGGCCTGGGCCTTGGGCTTGAGGTTTTCGATGGTCTGCAGCGGCGTCCAGCGCTTGCCCGCGGCCGTGTTGGCGGCCAGCTCGGCGGCGTACTCGGCCTCGGCCGGGTAGATGTGGTCGTCCATGAACTTCAGCAGCTTGGCCTGCAGTTCCTTGGTTTTGGGCGAGTAGTCGAAGTCCATGGGTTCTCCTAGATGAACAGTGGGAAAGTGGGAGCGGGTTCAGCCGCGCTGCGCGAACGACCAGGCGAGCTGTGCGAGCGGCCGCGCACCTTCGCCCGAGGCCTTGGCCTGGGCGCTGGACGCCGTGCCCGTCTCGACGCGCTTGGCAATGCCCTGCAGGATGGCGGCCAGGCGGAACAGGTTGTAGGCGAGGTAGAAGTTCCAGTCGGCGGCCAACTCCTCGGGCGTGGCCAGGCCGGTGCGCTCACAGTATTTGCGGATGTAGTCCTGCTCGGACGGTATGCCCAGCGCTGCCAGGTCCAGCCCGCCGATGCCGCGGAAATGCCCGGGCGGGATGTGCCAGGCCATGCAGTGGTAGCTGAAGTCGGCCAGCGGGTGGCCCAGCGTGGACAGCTCCCAGTCCAGCACGGCGATGACGCGCGGCTCGGTGGGGTGGAACATCAGGTTGTCCAGGCGGTAGTCGCCGTGCACGATGGAGACGCGGCCCTCGTCGCGCGCGCTCGCCGGCATGTGGGCGGGCAGCCAGGCCATGAGCTGGTCCATCTCGGGGATGGGCTGGGTGATGGAGGCCTGGTACTGCTTGCTCCAGCGGCCGATCTGGCGCTCGAAATAGTTGCCCGGCTTGCCGTAGTTGGCCAGGCCCTGCTGCGCAAACTTGACGCTGTGCAGCGCCGAGATGACGCGGTTGGTTTCGTCGTAGATGGCGGCGCGCTCGCTCGGCTGCATGCCGGGCAGGGACTGGTCCCACAGCACGCGGCCCTGCATGCACTCCATGATGTAGAAGGCGCGGCCGATGATGGACTCGTCCTCGCACAGCGCGTACATGCGCGGCACGGGCACGGAGGTAGCAGCCAGGCCGCTCATCACGGCGAACTCGCGCTCGATGGCGTGGGCCGAGGGCAGCAGCTTGGCCACGGGGCCGGGCTTGGCGCGCATCACGTAGCTCTGACCGGGCGTGATGAGCTTGTAGGTGGGATTGGACTGGCCGCCCTTGAACATTTCCACTGTGAGCGGGCCCTCGAACTCGGGCAGGTGCTGGCGCAGCCAGGCGGACAGCGCGGCAGTGTCGAAGGCGTGTTGTTCGGAAACGGGGCGCGTGCCCACGAAGTGGTCGAAGTTGCTCATGGCTGGATCACGGAGAAATTCAGTTATCGGCCTCGGAGATGCGCATCAGCGCATCGCGGTCGCGCACCACGAGTCCACCCGGCTCGATGCGGATGGCCTCTTCGCGCTCCATGGTCTTGAGTTCCTGGTTCACGCGCTGGCGCGAGGCGCCAAGCAGTTGTGCCAGTTCCTCCTGCGCCAGCTGCAGGCCGATGCGGATCTCCCCGCCGTGCGACAGGCTCATCACGCCATAGCTGCGCACCAGGTGCAGCAGCTGTTTGGCCAAGCGCGCACGCAGGGGCAGGGTGTTGAGGTCTTCCACCAGGCCGTAGAGCTGGCGGATGCGCCGCGCATGCAGGCGCAGCATGGCCTCGTAGAACTCGGTGTGTGCGGAGAGGATTTTGCGGAAGTCGGCCTTCGATACGCACAGGATCGTGGTGTCGCCATGCGCATAGGCATCGTGCGTGCGCCGGTCTCCGTCGAAGATCGCCACGTCGCCGAACCAGATGCCGGGCTCCACGTAGGTCAGCGTGATCTGCTTGCCCGAGATCGAGGTCGAGCTCACGCGCACCGCGCCCCGGGCGCAGGCGATCCATTCCTCGGGCGGCTCGCCGCGCGCACAGATCAGTGTGCCGTCCTTGAAGCGTTTGACGTAAGCGCATCGGAGAATGTCGTGCCGCAGTGATGGAGAGAGGGTTGAAAACCAGCGACCGGAGTTGATCGCCTCACGTTCTTCGATGGTAAGAATCGGGTCGTCCATGGCCTGTCTTTTGCGTGACTGAATACCGGCCCATTGTCGCGTGCGGGACCAGCGCCTTGGCTCAGGGTTGTCACGTGCGCGTCTGCGCCACGGGCGGCGCTGGCAGGCGCGCACGGGCCTGCAACGCGCGGCGTGGCGCGGCGCGGCGCGCAACAGGGCAGGGTTGTGGTGCGGAAGGCGGCTGCTACCTACGGGTAGCGTGCCGGGCGCTTGCCGAGGAAGGCCGCGATGCCCTCGCCGGCGTTGGCATGGAACAGGTTCTTCACGAACGCATCGCGCTCGGCTGCGAGGTGGCTGGTGAGGGTGGCGTCGGGCGCATCAAGCAGCAGTTGCTTGATGCTGGCCAGCGCATTGGGCGCTCGGCTGTTGAGCTCCTGCGCCAGGGCCAGCGCCGTGGCCAGCGCCTGGCCTGTGGGTGCCATGCGGTTGACCACTCCCAGCGCGTGCAGTCGCTCGGCTCCGATGCGCTCGCCGCACAGCAGCAGCTCGGTCGCGAGCTGGCGCGGCAGCAGCCGTGCGAGCTGCCAGCTGCCGCCGCCGTCGGGCGAGAGCGCCACGTTGCTGTAGGCCATGGTGAAGGTCGCGTCGCGCCCGGCCACGATGCAGTCGCAGGCCAGCGCGAGCGAGAAGCCCGCGCCGGCCGCTGTGCCTTCCACCGCCGCGATCACGGGCTTGGGGTAGGTGCGTATGGTTTCGATCCAGGTGTGCAGCGCCTCAATGTCTTGCGCCTGGGCCTGCGCGTCCTGTTGGCGGCCGGCCTGCAGGCGCTGCAGATCGCCGCCCGCGCTGAAGGCTCCGCCCGCTCCCGTGATGACCACGCTACGCACCTCGGCGTTGCGTTCGGCGCCGTTGAGCGCTTCGACACCGGCCACGCAGAGGGTAGGGTCGAGCGTGTTAAGCCGCTCGGGGTGGCTGATCGTGAGCACGAGGGTCTGGCCATGGCTGGCGCTCAGGAGTTGGGCGGGCATGCGGGCTCCGTGGACGGGGCTTACTCTTCTACGTGGGACAGGCTCAGGCCGATGGCGCCGCGACGGCGCAGCCAGGGGCTGGGGCGGTAGCGCGGGTCGCCGTACACGGTCTGGAGGTTGAAGAGCACCTCGAGGATGTTCGTGGGGCCCCAGCGGTCGCCCATCGCGAGCGGCCCGAGCGGGTAGCCCAGGCCCAGCGTGACGGCGGTCTCAAGGTCCTTGGGGCTGCAGATGCGCTGCTGGCAGATGTCGCTGGCGATGTTCACGATGGTGGCCACCACGCGCTGCGTAACGAAGCCGCCGCTGTCACGGACCACGCTCACGGCCTTGCCGTCGCGCGCGAACAGCGCGTGCGCGGCATCACGGATGTCCACGCGCGTAGCGGGGTTGGTGGCGAGCACGCGGCGCTTGGTGGCGGCATCGTCGATGAGCATGTCGATGCCGATGGTGCGCGCGGGATCAAGGCGCTCCACCACGGCCACCGTGGTCACGTCGAAGCCCAGTGGCGCCACGAGCGTGATGGCCTGCGGCGAGGGCGAGGTGCCGGTTTCGATGCTCGCCCCCAGATCCTTGAGCAGTTGGTACAGCTCGGCGCGGCGCGCGGCGCGTGTGGATACCCACACGGGCGGCATCTCGGTCACCACGGGGGCTGGGGGCTCGGGCGAGATCTGGGCCACGCCATCCACATAGCGGTAGAAGCCCTCGCCGGTCTTTCTGCCAAGCAGGCCGCCAGCCAGGCGCTGGGCCGTGATCACGTTGGGACGGAAGCGCGGCTCGTCGTAGTACTGGCGGTAGATCGACTCCATCACGGGGTGTGACACGTCGAGCGCCGTGAGGTCCATCAACTCGAAGGGCCCGAGCTTGAAGCCCACCTGATCGCGCAGGATGCGGTCCACGGTGGCGAAGTCGGCCACGCCTTCGCTCACGATGCGCAGCGCCTCGGTGCCGAAGCCGCGCCCCGCATGGTTCACGATGAAACCCGGCGTGTCCTGTGCCTGCACGGGCTGGTGGCCCATCTCGCGCGCGCAGGCCGCCAGCGCTGCGCAGGTGGCGGCGTCTGTACGCAGGCCCGCCACGACCTCGACCACCTTCATGAGCGGCACGGGATTGAAAAAATGAAAGCCCGCGCAGCGGCCCGGGTGCTTGAGCCCCGCGGCGATGGCCGTTACGGACAGCGAAGAGGTGTTGGTGGCCAGAATGGCATCGGGCCGCACCACGGCCTCGAGTTGCGCGAACAACGCCTGCTTGGCATCGAGCCGCTCCACGATGGCCTCAACCACGAGCGCGCAGGAGGACAAATCTGCAACATCCGCGACGGGCCGCAGCAGGCTGCTCCATTTTTTTACTTGCTCGGTACTGGCGCGCCCCTTATCTTCGAGGCGTTGCCATTGGCTGAGGATGGAGGAGCGGGCGGCTTCGGCCGCCCCGGGTTGCGCATCAAGCAACAGCACTTCACTGCCTGCTTGCGCTGCAATCTGTGCGATACCCCGGCCCATGGCGCCTGTGCCCACGATGCCGACGGTTGGAAACGAGGTGGTAGTCATGGCTGCATTATCACGGTGGTGTTTCACAAGACTTCTGTGCCAGAATCGAATGCATAGAAAAGAAACTATTGTGAAAAGATGTGACGTCATCGTTGGAGCAGGCCTCTATGCAGTCGCATTGAGCGCCGCAGCCCTATCGCTCGGGGACAGCCGTGGCACGGTGATCCTCGGCTCTCCCATCGATCTGTCGTTCGAAATTCAGCCGGATGAGGGCACCGATCTGGCGTCTTCCTGCGTGTCGGCGGAACTGAGGTCCGGCGATGTGCCCATCAGCAGCGCCAGGGTGCGCGTCGTTCCCCTCCCTGATATGCCTGGCCGCTCCCCGGCCGTGCGTGTCCAGGCGTTCGTGGTCGCCGATGAGCCCGTGTTCACGGCCACCGTGTCTGCGGGGTGCTCTGGCCGGGTATCCCGCACCTACACCTTTTTGGCCCAGTTGCCCGAAACCGTGACCAACACGGCGGTGCCGCTCGATATCTCGCGGTTGTCTACCGTGCCGTCGGCAACAGGCCCGTCCACGGGCTCGACGCCGTCTGCCGACAGACCCGTCGCCCAAGCGGCCGCGCCGCGCGTGCGCCAAGCCCCAGCCGCGGGTGCGGCCGATGCGCCCCGGGCGCCCAAACCGCCTCCTGCGCCCCGCAAGGTGCCTGTCCGCGTAGCCCCGACGCCTGCAGTGGCCAAGGCAGCACCTTCGGTCAACAAGGCCGCCGAGGCGCGGCCACCGGCAGCTCCCGCATCGCAGCCCGCACCACGCTCCCGCCTGGTGATGGAGCCACTAGACGCCGTGACGCCAACGCCCGCGGCGCTGCGCCCCGCGCCGGAGCTGGCCGCTATCCCCGCGCAGACGCCGGCGTCGGACCGTGCCGATGCGGCGGCGACATGGAAGGCCCTCAATACCGATCCCAAGGACGCAGCAACGCAGGACCAGGAGCGTGTGCGTGAGCTCGAAGCCCAGGTGACGACGATGAAGGCCCAGGTCGCCAAGGAGCGCTCCGGCGTGACCGACCTGCGCCAGCGCCTCGAGAGCATCGAGGCTGATCGCTATCCGTCCACCGTGGTGTACCTGCTGGCTCTGGCGTTGGCCCTGGTGTCGGGGCTGATGGCCTGGATGTGGATGCGCATGCAGCGCGACCATGCCAAGGTCGAGCAGGCTTGGCGGGATTCCGTGGCTCTGATGACGGCCCACGAAAAGGAGGTGGCAGAACACGCTCTCGTGCCACATCCGCGCGACACCTGGTCGGGGGAGTACACCACGCTGCCAGCCGCCGAGCCCACTGTACCGAATCCCATGGTGCGCGCGCCTGTCGTGGAGCCGGTTTCTGCTCCGGTGGTGGCACCGGCTCCTACCCCTGCCCTTGCGCCAGTACAGCAGCCTGCGGCCCCGGTGGCCAAGGCGGCGCAGGTGGTGCACATTGTCAACCCCGAGGAGTTGTTCGACATCCTGCAGCAGGCGGAGTTCTTCGTGTCCGTCGGCGAACACGACCAGGCCATCGGGGTGTTGAAAAAGCACATCGCTGACCGCGGCGAAACCTCGCCATTCGCTTACCTGGAGCTACTGCGCCTGTACCACCAGCTGGGCCGCGCTGACGACTTTGGGCAGCTGCGCACGCAGTTCCTGCGCCATTTCAATGCCGAGCTGCCTCCTTTCTCGCGTTTCCGTCAGCAAGGCAGGGGGCTGGAGCACTACACCGATGCGCTGGCCGAGATCGAAGCGCAGTGGACTTCGCCCTCCGTTCTTGCCCTGCTCGAAGGCTACCTGTTCCACCAAGAGGGGCAGCCCGCCAGCGTGCCGCCGTTCGATCTGGCAGCTTACGACGATCTGCTGCTGTTGCTGGCCATCGTCCAGACCACGCCCGCCAGCGCGCGCGGGGCGGCGCCTCCGCGCCAGCGCACCACGCCGCTGGCACCGCCTGCAGTTCCAGCTCCTGCCGCATCTGAGCCCGTGCCGGGGGGGCAGAGGGCGGAGGCGTGGGAGCAGGTATCGACAGAGCGGCCCCCAACTCTCACCGATCTCTCGTTGGATTCGCTCATCGGGGATCTGGAGTTCGCGCCTTCCTCCACTCCGGAACTGGCCGAACGCCCGCTCTCGGAGGCCATGCTCGATATCGACCTGACCGAGCCGCCGCCACCGATCACGATCAGCGATCTGCCCGCCGTGCCTGCAACGGCGCCGCCCGCCCTGGGCCAGCCTGTGGGCTTTGGCCTCAGCAACGACCGGCAGGAGCTGCGCTTCGAGCTGGAGCAGCGGCCCCAGCCGAAGGACAAGGGCTGAGCGCCTACGCGGCGGGCTGCGGCATACGCGCCAGCAGATCGGCCGCGGCCTGCTCCGGATCCGGGGCTTGTACCAGGGCGCGCACCACGGCGATCGAGCCCACGCCTGTGCCGAGGATCTGCGCAAACTGCTGCGCCGCAATGCCACCAATGGCCACGAGCGGATAGCCACGCATCAGGCGCGCATAAGCCGCGAGCCGCGCCACGCCCTGCGGCGCCGTGGCCATTTTCTTGAGCGTGGTCGGAAACACCGCGCCCAGCGCAATATAGCTGGGGCCTACGGCGTCTGCGCGCACCATCTCGGCATAGCCGTGCGTGCTCACGCCCAGGCGCAGGCCCGATGTGCGCAGGGCCGCGAGTTCGTCGGCGCTCAGCGCATCCAGGTCTTCCTGGCCCAGGTGCACGCCGTAGGCGCCTGCCGCGATGGCCTCGCGCCAGTGGTCGTTGATGAACAACAGCGCAGGCGTGCCACGCACGGCTTCGACGGCCGCGCGCACCTCGCGCGCGATCGCCTCGGGGTCTTCGCTCTTGTAGCGTAGCTGCACCGTGGGCACACCGGCACGGGCCATGCGGCCCACCCAGGCAGCATCGGGCAGCACGCCGTACAGGCCCAGGGCCTGGGGGCAGGCGGGAAAGCGGCTATGGCCTTGCCGGAGGCCGAAGTCGCGCGGATCGTCGGGCCAGTGCGCGGGGGCTGCCTGGCCCGTGCGGTCGGTTTGCCGCTGCCAGGCTTGCGCGATGCATTCGGCGTCGATGGCGATAAAGCCCAGTGCGCTTGCGGCCTGCAGCGCAGCCTGGTACATCGCACCACCTTGCGTGGCAGCGGGCACGGGCCGAGCCTCGTGACCCTCAAAGGCTGCCGCGTGGAGGTCGAGAATGGCTTGCGCGGCGGCGTTCATGTGCCGTGGTGCCAGAACGGGGTGCCAAGCACGGGCGTGCTGGGCTGGGCTGCCTCCTGCGCGGCCATGGCGCCCGCTTGCCAGGCCGTACGGCCTGCCCGCACGGCATCGGCGAACGCGCCGGCCATGGCTACGGGGTCTTGTGCGAGGGCCACGGCCGTGTTGAGCAACACACCGTCGTAGCCCCACTCCATGACCTGGCAGGCATGCGAGGGGCGACCCAGGCCCGCGTCCACGAACAGGGGTACGTTCAGGCGTTCGCGCAGCGTTTGCAGGGCAAAGGGGTTGACGGGACCGCGGCCCGTGCCGATGGGGGCGGCCCAGGGCATCACTGCCTGGCAGCCCACGTCGACGAGGCGCTGGCACAGCACGAGGTCTTCGGTGCAGTAGGGCAGCACCAGGAAGCCGTCCTTGATGAGGATGGAAGCGGCCTCGACGAGGTTCAGCGTATCGGGCTGCAGCGTGTAGTCGTCGCCGATGAGTTCGAGCTTGATCCACGGCGTGCCGAAGACCTCGCGCGCCATCTGGGCCGTGGTCACGGCTTCCTGGATGCTGTGGCAACCGGCAGTGTTGGGCAGCACGGGTACGTTCAGCCGGCGCAGCAGTTCCCAGAAGCTTGCGCCGGTCTCGGCGGCATTGGTGCCCTGGCGGCGCAGCGAGGCCGTGACCATGGCGGGCCGTGCGCGCTGCACGGCCGCTTCGAGCACGGCGGGGGAGGGGTAGCGCGCCGTGCCGAGCAGCAGGCGGCTTTCGAAAGTCTGGCCGTAGAGGACGAGGGAGTCGGTTGTCATGGTCTTAGCCACCCGTAACGGGCGAAATCACTTCCACGCGGTCGCCGGCCTGCAGCGTGCGGGCCGCGTATTGCGTGTTGGGAACGAATTGGGTGTTCACGGCCACGGCAAACGGCGGACGCGCGCCAATGGCCGCGAGCGCGTCCTGCACCGTGGCGTGGTCGGGCAGATCGGCAGTGTTCTGGTTGATGGTGACTTTCATGCAGGGCAGGCCTGGTGGATGGCCAGGTCGAACTGGGGTGCCAGTTGCGATTGTCCCGTGTTCAGCAGCTCCAGCGCTACGTCGAGCATTGCCGGGGCGATCATGAAGCCGTGGCGGTACAGGCCGTTGATCTCCATGACGCGCGGCGCTGCGAGCCGGATGGCGGGCAGATTGTCGGGCAGCGTGGGGCGGCATTGCGTCGCAGTCTCGACGATGCGCCCCTCGGCGAAACCGCTGTGCACCGCGTAGGCGGCGCTCAGAAGCTCCAGCGCCGAGCGCACGCTCACGGGTGAGCGGTCATCGGATTCGATCTCGGTCGCACCGATCACGAACAGGTGGTTTTCCTTCGGCGCGATGTAGATGGGGTAGCGCGGGTGCACGAGGCGGGTGGGGCGCTGCAGCGTCACCTCGGGCGCGTGGATGCGCACGACCTCGCCGCGCACGCCGCGCAGTTCGCGCCATTGCGCGCGCGCACCCGTGCCCCGGCAGTCGATCACCCAGTCGGGCTGGCCGGCCGTGCCGGGTGCGAACTCACCGGGGTCGCGCGCTGTGTGCCAGTGCACCTGCACGCCGCGCTGCTCCATGGCGAGCACGAGCGTGGAGAGCAGTTGCCGATTGTCGAGCTGGCCTTCGCCGGGCAGCAGCAGGCCCTGGTTGAAGCGCTGGGCCAGGGTCGGCTCGGCCTGCGCTACGCCTGCGCTGTCGAGCACCTGCATATGTGGCAGCGTGGGCAGCCGGTCTTGCGTACGCTCGAGCAGACCGCGCAGACGCTGGGCCTCGGCGGCGTCCTGGCGGTGCCACACGATGAGGGTACCGGCCTGCTGGAAGAACACGGGCGCGGGCAGGCTCGCGAGCAGCTGGGGCCAGCGTGCGAGGGAGTGCTGGCCCATACGCACCACGCCGGGCTCGGTGACGGCCGATTCGGCCAGCGGCGCCACCATGGCTGCGGCCACGCGTGCGGCCGATCCGTCGGCATCGGGCCCGCCGGCCTCGAAGACCTGCACGCGGTGGCCCTGTTCGGCCAGCGTGATGGCAAGCAGCCGGCCCATGAGGCCGGCACCCAGGATGGTGATCGAAGAAGAAGCTAGGGAAAGCATGGCGTCGTGTCCACAGTCCAATCAATGCATGGGGGGACAAAACGCGAGTGCGGCCGCGCTGGTGGCGCCGCGCCGGATTGGTGAAAACTCCCCACGCCAGCATGATCTGGATCGGGTGCGAGGGTCTCTCTCAGCCACCGACCGTTTCCGGTCGGGACACCCCTGTTTCGTCCGTGGCGGGATTACAGCACATACCGCAAGACCCCGGGGTTGACCTGGCGCAGAGTGCGCGTTCCGCATGGGCCATAATTTTTGCCATGACCATAGAACAAAGTGCGCGGCCTGCCGGACCGCGCTACGCCCGCGTACTGTCCATCGCGGGCTCCGACAGCGGCGGCGGCGCCGGCATCCAGGCCGATCTCAAGACCTTCGCCGCTTTGGGCTGCTACGGCATGACAGCCATCACCGCCATCACGGCGCAGAACACGCAGGGCGTGCGCGGCATCCACGGTATTCCGCCCGAGATGCTGCGCGCGCAGATCGATGCCGTGGTGGAGGACATCGGCGTCGATGCCGTGAAGATCGGCATGCTCGCCACGCCCGAGGTGGTGCGGGTGGTGGCCGATGCGATCTGCCGCCACCAGCTGCCGCACGTGGTGCTCGACCCCGTGATGGTGGCCACCAGTGGCGACCGGCTTATCGCGCCCGAGACCGCCTCGGTGCTGGTGCGCGAGCTGTTCCCGCTCGCCGCGGTGATTACGCCCAACCTGGACGAAGCCGCGCTGCTGCTGGGCCGTGAGATCGCGGGCATCAGCGCGCTGGAAGAGGCCGCCCAGGCCCTGCTCGACCTTGGGGCGCAGGCAGTGCTGCTCAAGGGTGGGCATCTGCCCGGCGACTGGGTGGTAGATGTGCTGGCGCTGCGGGACGGCGCACGCCGGCGTCTGGAGTCGGCACGCATCGCTACGCCCAACGGCCACGGAACGGGCTGCACGCTGTCGTCGGCCATCGCCGCGCACCTGGCGCTGGGCTACGCGCTGCCCGAGGCCGTGGAGAAGGCGCGTGCCTACATCCTGGGCGCTATCGCCGCGGGTGCAGCCGTGCGCACGGGCCGGGGCCATGGCCCCCTCAACCATGGCTACGCGCCGGTGCCGCAGGTGGTGCTGCCTTAGCAGGTTTTGAAGGATTTAGGCACGCAGTGCTTGTTCAGAGGGCTTTTCATGCTCTCAAAAACGAAGCAATCACGCCGGATGCGGTCGCGTGGCCCAGGCCAGCGCAAAGCACAGTGCGAGCGTAGGCAGGGCCGCGCCGAGCTGCGGCAGCACGCGTGGCAGCAAGTGGTAGCAGGCAATGCCCGCCAGCCACAGCAGCGTGGTAGACCACTGCACGCCGCCTGCACGCGCCAGCAATTGCTGCGCGGGTGCGCCGAAGGCCAGGCGCCCGAGGATCACGCCGAACAGTGGCACGAACACCGAACTGAGCAGCAGCAGGAAGGGCTCCAGGCTGTGCATGGGCAGCACGAGCGCGAAGGCCGTGCAGGCGGCTGCGATGGCCAGGCCCCAGCGCCGCACGCTCCACGCGGGCTGCAGGCTGTGGGCTGACACCGAGCCCGAGTACGCATCGCCATAGGCGTTGTCCACCTCGTCGATGAGGATCAGCGACAGCGCGATGAGCCCGCCCTGCGCCAGCAGCAGCGCCGTGACGAGGTCCTGGCTGGGCAGGACCAGCGCCACCAGCACGCCCAGCGCGTAGCACCACATGTTGGCCACGGCATAGCCCAGCCAGGTGCCGCGCAGCGCGGCGCGGCCCTCGTGGCCGTGGCGCGCGTAGTCGGCCACGAGCGGCAGCCACGAGACCGGCATGGCGATCACGAGGTCCAGCGCGGGCAGCACGCCCATGCCGCCCCCGCCGCGGCGGTTCCACAGCGCGCCGAGCCCCTGGGCCTGCGCGAGCGCAAGGAACTGCCACGACAGCCACAGCAGCGACAGCACCACGAGCGGCAGCGCGATGCGCGCGATGAGCCGGCGCACGAGCTGCACCATCGATCCGCTGATGAGCAGTATCACCACGCCGCCCCATAGCAGCGTGGCAAGCGCCGGCCAGTACGCTCCCGCCATGGCGCCCGACTGGCGGCCGATGGCCACGGTGGCGTCACGCATCACCACGAGCTCGAACGCTCCCCAGCCCAGCAACTGCACGATGTTGAGCACGATGGGCAGGCCCGCGAAGCGGCGGCCGTACACGGCGTGCATGAGGCCCGCGCTGGCGAGGCCGCTGTCGCAGCCGATCTTGGCCACCCAGCCGAGCAACCCCGCGCCCACGGCCGAGCCGAGCACGATGGCCGCGAGGGCCTCCTGTGTGCCGAGCGCGGGCATGAGGTAGGCGCCGACCTGCATCACGAGCAGTCCCACGCCGAGGCTGAACCACAGCGAGGCATGGTCACGCCCGTGGAAGGCGCGGCGCTCGGGTGCGACGGGGGTCAGGGCCTCGTTGGCGGGGGCAGGGGTCATGGGAGCTCCAAGAAGGCCCGGCGCCGCATGCCGGCGGGCCTACAGACCCAGCCGCTCGTGCAGCTTGGTGCTGGTGGTGGTGTACTGCAGCGCCACGGGGGCACCGCCCAGGAGCTCCGCCGCGCCGAAGGCCGCGAGCGTGGCCTCGTGGAAGCCACAGAGGATGAGCTTGCGCTTGCCGGGGTAGGTGTTGATGTCACCCACAGCGAATATGCCGTGCTCGCTGGTGCGAAAGGCCTCCGTGTCCACGCTGAGCTGCTTGCGGTCCAGGGCCAGGCCCCAGTCGGCGATGGGCCCCAGGCGCGGCGAGATGCCCAGGTAGACGAGGAGCTGGTCGAGCGGCAGGCGCTGCGGGGCGCCTTCGGGGTCGGTGAGCTGCAGCGCTGCCAGGCGACCGTCCTGTGTTTCCTGGCCGGTGATCTGCGCGGCCACGACACGGATGCGGCCCGCACCGCGCAGCGCTTGCAGGCGTTCGAGCAGCGCGGGCGCGGCCTGGAACACGTCGCGCCGATGCAGCAGCACCACGCTCGTGGCGCCGCCGTCGGCGCAGGCCAACGCGGCGGCCACGGCGGGCTCGTCACCACCATGGATCACTACATGTTGGCCCGCGGCCAAGCCAGGCAGGGCCGCGGTATCGGGGTGGTAATGCAACTGCCGGCCCCGATGCGGCTCCAGCCCGTCGATCTTGAGCGTGCGCGGCACGAAAGCGCCCACGCCGGCGGCGATGAAAACGGTGCGGGCTGCGAGCCGCAGGCCTGCCTGTGTGCCCACGAGAAAGCCGCCCGTGGGCGCGCGCTCCAGCGTGGCCACCTGCTGGCCCAGGTGCAGCGTGGGGGCGAAGGGTGCAATCTGCTGCTGCAGCTGCTGCACGAGCGATCGGCCCGTGCAGTGCGGTATGCCCGGTATGTCGTAGATGGGCTTGTCGCCGTACAGCTCGACGCACTGGCCGCCCACATGGGGCAGTGCGTCGATCACATGCGCGTGGAGGCCGTGCAGGCCGAGCTGGAAAACCTGGAACAGGCCCACCGGGCCGGCACCGATCACCACTGCGTCGGCGACGGCATCCTCGGGCGAAGCCATGGGGGCGGTGGCCTCAGCGGATCAGGTCGTTGACCTTGCCGGGCGTGCCGTTCCATTCGTCGGCGTCGGGCAGGGCAGGCTTGCGCTTGGTGATGCTCTTCCAGCCATCGGCGAAGGCCAGGTCGGCGTTGAGCTTGATAAAGGCGATCTGGTCGGCCGGGAGGTCTTCCTCGGCGAAGATGGCGTTGGCCGGGCACTCGGGGATGCATACGGCGCAGTCGATGCACTCGTCAGGGTCGATGACGAGCATGTTCGGGCCTTCGCGGAAGCAGTCCACGGGGCACACGTCCACACAATCGGTGTACTTGCACTTGATGCAGTTTTCGGAAACGACGTGGGTCATGGCAGAGGGTGTGTGGGTCGGTCGGTGAAAACCCGCGATTTTAAGGCTTTCACCGCGCGGGTTGAGAGGGCCCCTGAGCCCGCAAGGGGGACTCAGGGCATTTTTTGTTGCGCTGGGTCAGTTCACCAGCACCGCGCCAGCGGTCTTGTGGCTGGCGGTGTCCACCAGGATCAGCGATCCCAGCACACGGGCCTGGGTGAACGGTGCGGCGGGAATGGCCTCTTGCAGCAGCAGTTCCACATGGCCGATGGCGTTGGGGTCGAGCTGCGTGGCGGCTTCTTCGGCCAGCGTGTTGATGTTGAGCTTGTGCACCACGGCCTTGACCTTGGCCTTGACCCAGCGGTGGCCATGCAGCGCCCAGTACACGCGGCCCGCGACCAGCGGCTCGTCGTCCATCCAGGCGATGGTGGTACGCAGCTCGCGGCTGGCAGGCCAAGCCGGGGTGGCTGCGGGCGTGTCGCCAAAGTCGTCGTCAGCAGCGGGGGCCGCGGCTGCTGTGGGCGCGGCCAGAATCCAGTCGCCACGCGAGACGTCTACCTCGCGGTCGAGGATGATGCCGGCGCTGGTGCCTGCGGGCACGTCCTTGGGGCGGCGGGCGTGGTCCAGTACCTGGGCCACCGTGGCCAGCTGGCCGCTGGGGAAGATCTGCACTGCCGTGCCGGGCGCAAAGCGGCCTGCGGCCACGCGGCCCCAGAACACGCGGCGGCCCTGGCTGGTGTCCGACGAGGACGAGAACTTCTCGACCCACTGCACGGGGAAGGCCAGTGCCAGATCCGCGTCGGCAGGGGTGTTGGGCAGCAGCTCCAGGATTTGCAGCAGGCTCGGGCCCTCGTAGCCGCACCAGCCGGGCTGGGCATCGACCACGTTCCAGCCCTTGAGCGCCGACACGGGCACGGTCGCGTGCGCGGTGATGCCCGCAGCCTGCGTGAAGGCGGCTAGTGCGCTGCGGATGTTGCGGAACGCGAGGGCCGGGTCTTCCACGGCGTCGAGCTTGTTCACGGCGAACACCAGCGAGTGCACGCGCAGCAGGTGCACCAGCAGGCTGTGGCGGCGCGTCTGCGGCAGCAGGGCCAGTTGCGGGTTTTTCCAGTCGAGCTTGGTGGCGTCCACCAGCACCACGGCGGCGTCGGCCTGCGAGGCGGCGGTGACCATGTTGCGCGTGTACTGCTCGTGACCGGGCGCGTCGCCGATGATGAACTTGCGGCTTTCGGTGGCGAAGTAGCGGTAGGCCACGTCGATGGTGATGCCCTGCTCGCGCTCGGCGGACAGGCCGTCGGTCAGCAGCGCCAGGTCCACCTCGCCGCCGCGCTGCACGCCGGCCAGGTGGTCCTGCAGCACGGCGCGGCTGTCCACCAGCAGGCGGCCGATCAGCGTGCTCTTGCCGTCGTCCACGCTGCCGCAGGTGATGAACTTCAGCGCGGAAATATGGTCATTCTGGGCTGCAGCGCCTGCCGTTGCTGCGGTATCAGCTATCAAATTCGTAGTCATCAGAAGTACCCGTCTTTCTTGCGCTTCTCCATGGAAGCATCGGAAGTCTTGTCGTCCATGCGCGTGGCGCCGCGCTCACTGACCTCGGCAGCCAGGGTTTCGATCACGATCTCGCCTGCCGTGGCGGCTGGGCTCTCCACCGGGCAGGTGCAGGTGATGTCGCCCACGGTGCGGAAACGCACGGTGCGTGTCTCGATGGTTTCGCCGTCCTTGGCGGGCGTGAGCGGCGTGACGGGCACGAGCAGCCCGTTGCGCTCGACCACCTGGCGCGGGTGCGCGTAGTACAGCGAGGGCAGGGCGATGTTCTCGCGGTCGATGTACTGCCACACGTCCAGCTCGGTCCAGTTGCTGATGGGGAACACGCGGAAGTGCTCGCCGGGCTGCAGGCGGGTGTTGAACAGCGTCCACAGTTCGGGGCGCTGGGCCTTGGGCTGCCATTGGCCGAAGCTGTCGCGGTGGCTGAAGATGCGCTCTTTGGCGCGGGCCTTTTCCTCGTCGCGGCGCGCGCCGCCGATCAGCGCGTCGAAGCGGAATTCCTCAATGGCCTCGAGCAGCGTGACCGACTGGTGCACGTTGCGCGATTCACCCGGGTGCGCCAGGCGCACGGTGCCGCGCGCCATGCTATCTTCCACGCTGCGCACGATCAATTCCGCACCCAGTTCCTTGGCCCGGAAGTCTCGGAAGTCGGTCACTTCGGGGAAGTTGTGGCCGGTGTCGATCATCAGGAGCGGGTAGGGGATGCGGCCCGCGCCGAAGGCCTTTTCAGCGCACTTGAGCATGACGAGCGAATCCTTGCCGCCCGAGAACAGCAGTGCGGGGCGCTCGAAGGCGGCGGCCACCTCGCGCAGGATGAAGATGGTTTCTTCCTCCAGGGCGTCGAGGTGGGAGTTGTTGAGGTGGTAGCTCATCGTGTGGTTCTGCAGCAGCGCGGAATCGGTACGGGCGTTCATGGTCGGATGCCTTCTCAATGGGACAGGTGCAAGCCGCACTCGCGCTGGTCTTCACCCTTGGTCGGATCCACGTAGTCGAAGTTGTTGGGCAGGCCGTGGGCCTCGCAGTACTGGTACAGGTCCTTCGACGACCAGTGCAGCAGCGGCGCGACCTTGATGAGACCGTCGGGGTTGATGCTCACGGGCTCCATCTGGGCGCGCACGGCGCTGTCGGTGGCGCGCAGCGCGGTGAACCAGACCCGGGGCGCCGTCTCGCGCAGGGCGCGCGCGAAGGGTTCGAGCTTGACCTCTTCGGTGAAGGCCGCGTGGCGCGGGTCATCGAGCGCGGGCACGGGGCCGTCTACCGCCTCGCGGTGCGCGCGCGAGCGCAACGGCAGGTAGATGCGCAGGTTCAGCCCAAGCTGGCGGGTTACCTCGTCGGCGTAGCGGTAGGTGGCCTCGGTGTTGTAGCCGTTGTCCATCCAGACGACGGGTACATCCGGCTGCACCTGCGTGACCAGGTGCAGGATCACCGCCTCGAACGGGCGGAAGTTGGTGGTGACGATGGCGCTCTGGTTCAGGCCCAGGGCCCATCGCACCAGGCCGGGGGCGTCGCGGCCAAGTTCGGCGTTGATGCGGGCGAGGTCGAGGTTGGGGCTGCTCATGCGGCCTCCCGCGCGAAGTGCGGGCGCGGCTCCAGCACGTCGCCTTGGTAGAAAGAGGAAAAGCGCGCGAACTGGCGCTCGGCCGCTGCGGGGTCCACGCCCGGCGCCAGCACGGCGCTGCTGAAGCCGCTGCGGTGCATGTGCACCAGCTGGTCGATCAGCACATCGCCTGTGGCGCGGATGTCGCCCGTGAATTGGTAGCGGCGGCGCAGCAGCAGCGCCTGGCTGTAGGCGCGGCCGTCGGTGAACTTGGGGAACTGCAGCTCCACGCGCTGCACACCCTCGAGCGCGCCCTCGGCGGCCAATGCGGCCAAGTCGGCGTCGTTGGCAATCTGCAAGGTTTTTTCGGACTCAGCGCTTGTAGGGATTGCGCTATTAGCTATGATTTTCATAGTCATTTTCGGGGCTGTGCGGTCTTATTCGGCCAGGGCCTCTTCGGTGGCCTTGGGGTGGCGGGCGCCGTTGGCGGCAGCCTTGAAGGGGTCGTGGCCCACGCGGCGCAGGGTGTCGATGAAGTGCTCCTGGGCGCTGGTGCGCAGCTCGCGGTAGGTGGTGAGCACGGCCTCGATCACGTCGGGCACTTCGGCTGCCGAGAACGAGGGGCCGACCACCTTGCCACCGATGGCGGGGCCCGACAGGTGCGTGCCGTCCGCGCCGCCCAGCGTGATCTGGTACCACTCCTTGCCGTCCTTATCGACGCCCAGGATGCCGATGTGGCCGCTGTGGTGGTGACCGCAGGAGTTGATGCAGCCGCTGATGTGCAGGTCGATGGGGCCCAGGTCGAACAGTTCGTCCAGGTCCTGGTAGCGCTCGGTCAGTGCTGCAGCGATGGGCAACGAGCGCGCGTTGGCCAGCGAGCAGAAGTCGCCACCGGGGCAGGCGATCATGTCGGACAGCAGGCCGATGTTGGGCTGCGCCAGGCCCAGGGCGCGCGCTGCCTCGTACAGGGCGGGCAGGTCGCTCTCGTGCACCCAGGGCAGCATCAGGTTCTGCTCGTGCGTCAGGCGTGCCTCGCTGGCGCTGAACTGCTCGGCGAGTTGGGCCAGGGCTTCGAGCGTGGCGGCGTCTGCGTCGCCGGGGGCGAAGCCCACGCGCTTGAACGACAGCGTCACGGTTTTCAGGCCCGCAAGCCGGTGGCCGCGCACGTTCTGCGCCAGCCAGCGCTGGTAGAGCTGGCCTTGCGGGTCGACCTTGGAGGGCAGGCCGGCAGGCGTGAGTTCGGGCACCACGAAGTTCGCGCTCACGCGGTCCAGTTCGGCCTGGGTGATGGTGTGCGGTGCGCCGTCCTGCTCGACGATGGCCTTGTATTCGGCCTCCACGGCGTCGATGAAGCCCTGGCCCTCGCTCTTCACCAGGATCTTGATGCGCGCCTTCCACTTGTTGTCGCGGCGGCCGTAGCTGTTGTACGTGCGCACGATGGCTTCGATGTAGTTCAGCAGCTGGTCCCAGGGCAGGAATTCGCGCACTGTGCTGCCAATGACGGGGGTGCGGCCCATGCCTCCGCCCACCTTGACGGTGAAGCCCACTTCGCCCGCCGCATTCTTCTGCGCCTGCAGGCCGATGTCGTACCAGCCGATGGCGGCACGGTCTTCCGTGGCGCCGTTGAATGCGATCTTGAACTTGCGTGGCAGGAAGGAGAACTCGGGGTGCAGCGAGCTCCACTGGCGTGTGATCTCGGCGAACGGGCGGGTGTCGACGATGCCGTCTTCGGCAATGCCTTCCCAGGCGTCGCAGGTGATGTTGCGGATGTCGTTGCCGCTGGTCTGGATGCCGTGCATGTGCACGCTGGCCAACAGGTCCATCACGTCGGCGGCCCGGGTGATCGGGATCCAGTTGAACTGCACGTTGGTGCGCGTGGTGAAGTGGCCGTAGCCATAGCGCAGCGGCGGCGCAGCCAGCGTCAGCCCGGGCTGCGCGGCCTGGAGCTGGTCCTGCGTGGCCTGGGCATGCGCCAGCAGTTCGGGCGTGGGCTTGTCGTAGTCGCGGGCGATGCGCGCGAGCATGCGCAACTGCGTGCTGCTGATCTCGCCATAAGGCACGGCGATACGCGCCATGGGCGCGTAGCGCTGGATGTACCAGCCGTTCTGCAGGCGCAGCGGCAGCATCTGCTCGTCGGTCAGCTCGCCGCGCTGCCAGCGCTCGAGCTGGTCGCGGAACTGCTCGGCGCGCAGGCGGATGAATTGCTTGTCGAATTCTGTGTATTGGTACATGGTGGGGAACTCAGATCAGAACCAGTTTGGCGCCTGCCCAGGCGAGCAGCACCGAAAGCGCCGAGCGGATGAGCCGCTCGGGCGTGCGCGTGACCAGGCGCGAGCCCAGCCAGATGCCGGGCAGCGAGCCGGCAAGCAACTGGGCCAGCAGCGCCCAGTCGACGGAACCCAGGGATGCGTGGCCCAGCCCCGCCACGAGCGTGAGTGGCACGGCGTAGGCGATGTCGGCCGCGATGATGCGCGGCAGCGGCAGCAGCGGGAAGACCAGCAGCAGCACCGAAACACCGATGGCGCCCGCGCCCACCGAGGTGAAGGTGACCAGGGTGCCGATCACGGCGCCCAGCAGCACGGGCAGGCTCCAGTGGCGCGGGCGTAGCGCGGCTTGCGGGTCCGCGCCGCTGCCCTGCGCAAGCTGGGGACGCGGGTGCGAGAAGGCCACCACCTTGTAGAACGTGGCTGCGGCCGTGAGCAGCAGTGCGCCGCCCAGCGTGGTCGTCATGATGCGCTGGGCCTGCGCGCTGCCCGGTCCCAGGTGTTGCAGCGCCCACAGGGCCAGCAGCGCGGCGGGAAGGCTGCCTGCACACAGCTGGGCCACCACGCGCCAGGGCACGAGGCGCTGGCGTGCAAGGCTCACGGTGCCGCCCATCTTGGTGAAGGCCGCGAACAGCAGATCCGTGCCCACGGCCATGTGGGGCTTGATGCCGAAGAAAAAGATCAGCACGGGCGTCATTAGCGAGCCCCCGCCTACGCCGGTGAGGCCTACGGTCAGGCCTACGCCGAAGCCAGCCAGGATGAACGCGAAGTCGTGCATGGGCGCGACTGTAAAGAGGGTCTATATAAAAGCAAACTATTGTTTTGTGCTTCCCTTATGTGCATAAGCTTATATTTATTGGAGCCAAAAAGACTGAGAGCATTGGCAGTGGGGGTGTTGTGCCCACAGGGGTGTGCAGCGCATACGCGGCGCCCATACTCGGGGGTGTGCGGGGCATGGCAGCCCCATGGGAAATGAGGAGGCAGTATGAACAGAGCGACACGGTATGGCGGGACACTGTGCCTCGCTGCGGCGCTGGGCGCATGTGCGTCGGCCGTACCCCTGGCCTTGCAGGGCGATGCGGTGCCGGTGTCGCAGGCTTCGCGCACGATCGCCATCGGGCCGCAGACCCGGTACGTGAACGTAGCCTACGGCGAAGTGGTCCGTTTCGTCGCCGCTGGGGGTGAATTCGCCTTTCGTTTCAACGGCGCGAACATCCAGCCCGTCGATCTGCAACGGATTGCCCCGGCGGGTGTGCTGGACCACAGCGTCATGGCCTATGTGGCGCCGCCCCCCGATGGCGGGCGTGAACACAATCACCACGGCCGGCGCTGAGCGCTTCGAGGGCACGGCCCGCGCGGCGTCAGCCGGCGGCCGTCCCGGCGGGGCTTGGGCGCAGCCGCTCGCTCGATAGGGCGTGGGCAAGCTTGCCATCGAGCGGCAGGGGTTCGCCGTGCAGCCGCGCGGCCAGCAGTTCTCCGCATACCAACGACAACGTGAGACCGCGCGCGCCCATGGCCGTGCTGACCCAGAGTCCGGGCAGGGCTTCGGGATCGATCGGACCGACCACGGGCACCCGGTCAGGCACCGTGCAGCGCACGGCGGCCCAGGCCTGGACGGTGCCGCTGGGGCCGAAACGGGATTGCAGCTCCTGGGCCAAGCCGGGCAGCAGGTCCTGCAGCTTGAGCAGGTTGGCGGCGTGGCCCGCTGCCGTTTCCTGCGGCGTGAGCGGCAGTTGCTCCTGGCCGCGCTCGAAGGTGGAACCCAGCACCCAGAATGGGCCTTCGTCTCCCGGAACCCAGGGCACGAGATTGCCGTGGCCGTTGACGGGGAAGGGGGGGAGCGCCGACCCGTTGCCGCAGGGCGCGCACGACACCTGGCCGCGCAGCGGGCGTAGCGGCGCCTGCGGCCAGAACGGTGTGCACAGGCCGATGCTGCCAGCGCCCGCCGCGACCACGATGAGCGGCGCCTCGGCCAGCACGGCGCCGGCTTGGTCAAGCACGCGCCATTGCGCGCGGCCGTTGGCGTCCATACCCTGCTCCAGGCGATCCACGCGGGTGTGGCCGCGCCAGCGGATACCGGGCTGCGCGAGCAGCGCCTCGACGAGCCGCGCAGGCCGGATCCAGCCGCCATGCGGGTGCCAGTTGGCGATCGCCTCCGAAGGCAGTCCCGCGGCGGCCAGTGACTCGGCGCCCGCGGGAATGCTCCAGTCCACACCCGGGCCGTCGGCCCATGCGGCGGGCAGGCGGCGCTTGCCGTCCAGGCAGTGCTCGAGCACGCCGCTCGCGCCCCAGTCAGCATCTTCGCGCAGCAGGTTGCGTGCCGTTTGCAGTGTCAGGCGCAGGCCGCCGCGCGACAGGCGCGACAGCAGGCTGTCGTCGGGCGAGACATGGGGGGCGAATACGCCGGCAGGCAGGCCCGAGGCCCCGGCGGCTGGGGCGGCGCCCTGGTCGAGCACTTCCACCGCCCAGCCCCGGCGCGCCAGGCTGGCAGCGGCGGCAGCGTCCGCCAGGCCGCCACCGATGACGAGGCAGCGCGAGGGCTCGGCAGCGATCCGGGCTGGCTGGGCCGCGCGCGGCTCCCAGTGCGGGGCGTAGACCGCCTGCAGGTTGTCGCGCTTGGGGGGCACGCCGGGCACCTTGCGCACCTCGAAGCCGCATTGGGCCAAGCCGTCTCGCACCGTGCGCGCCACGCTCCAGGTGGCCAGCCGCGTGCCGCGCCGGCAGCAGCGCGCCACGGCCTTGAGCGTGTGCACGCTCCACAGGTCGGGGTTTTGCGAGGGGCTGAAGCCGTCGAGGTAGACCGCGTCCACCGTGAGCGTCTGCTGGCGCAGCATGGCTTGCGCGTCGCCGATGTACAGCGTGAGCAGCACACGCCCGCCCTCGAACGACAGCCGGTGCACGCCCGGCAACAGGCCCCAGAACTGGGCGGCCAGTTGTTGTGCAAGCGGCTGCAGCTCCTCATCCTGCGGCGCGGCGCGCAGCAGGTCGGCGCTGCCCACGGGCCAGGCCTCGGTGGAAACGAAGTGCAGTACGCGGGGCCGCGCGGGGTCAGAGCGCCAGGCGGCCCAGGTCACGAGGAAGTTGAGGCCGAAGCCGAAGCCGGTCTCCAGGATGCGCCACTGCGGCAGCCCGGCCCAGGCCGCAGGCAGGCCGCAGCCGCCCAGGAAGGCGTCGCGCGCCTGGTCCAGGCCATGGTTGGCGCCGCTGTGGTAGCGGTCACCGAAGCGGGGGCTGTAGGGGGTGCCGTCGGGGAGCCAGTCGATCGGCTCGGGCATGGCGTCAGCCGTTGCTGGGCGGCACGTAGCCGGCGGCGGCGTCGGCGCCGGCGCCGAAGAAGTGGTTCTCCATCTGGCGCGCGAGGTACTGGCGCGCACGTGCGTCGGCCAGGTTCAGGCGGTTCTCGTTGACCAGCATGGTCTGGTGCTTGAGCCAGCCGGCCCAGGCTTCCTTGCTCACGCTTTCGTAGATGCGCTTGCCGAGTTCACCAGGGTAGGGCGGGAAATCGAGGCCTTCGGCGTCCTTGCCGAGCTTGATGCAGTGAACGGTGCGTGCCATGGGGAACAGTCCTTGGAGGTGATTTCAGATGTCTTGGATATTAAGAACTGAAATCTTATTGGTTTCAGTTTTGAGGAATGGCTTCCAGAATGCGTTTCATCGGTGTTCGCACCACCTATCGCACCCAGAAAGGCCGTTCCATGAAAAATCGCCGCCACTTTATCAAGTTTCCCCTCGCCGCAGCCCTGGCGGCGGGCATGGCCCTGACGACGTTGCCGTCGTTCGCACAGCCGTTGACCCTGCTCAACGTCTCCTACGACCCCACCCGCGAGCTCTACGTCGAATACAACCAGGCCTTCGCCAGGCACTGGAAGGCCAAGACGGGCCAGGAGGTGGCGGTCAAACAGTCGCATGGCGGCTCGGGCAAGCAGGCGCGCTCGATCATCGACGGCATCGACGCCGACGTGGCCACGCTGGCCCTGGGCGGGGATGTGGACGCGCTCGCGGCCCATGGTGGCCTCGTCAAGACTGATTGGCAAAAGCGCCTGCCGCACAACTCGGCGCCCTACACCTCGACCATCGTCTTCCTGGTGAAGAAGGGCAACCCCAAGGGCCTGAAGGACTGGGACGACCTCATCAAGCCCGGTGTGCAGGTGATCACGCCCAACCCGAAGACCAGCGGCGGCGCGCGCTGGAACTACCTGGCCGCCTGGGAGTATGCGAAGCGCAAGTATGGTGGCGACGCGGGCGCGCGCGACTACATCGGTAAGCTGTTCAAGAACGTGCCCGTGCTGGATACCGGCGCGCGCGGCGCCACCATCACCTTCGTGCAGCGCGGCGTGGGCGACGTGCTGCTGGCCTGGGAAAACGAGGCCTTCCTCGCGCTCAAGGAGTTCGGGCCGGAGAAGTTCGAGATCGTCGTGCCTTCGCTCTCCATCCTGGCCGAGCCCAGCGTGGCCGTGGTGGACAAGGTGGTCGACAGGAAGGGCACGCGCGCCGTGGCCGAGGAATACCTAAGGTACCTGTACTCCGACGAAGGCCAGGACATCGCGGGCCGCAACTTCTACCGCCCCACGGGCGAAAAAGCCAAAGCCAAGTACGACAAGCAGTTCCCCAAGCTCACCCTTGTGACCATCGACCAGGCGTTCGGCGGCTGGGCCAAGGCCGACAAGGAGCATTTCGCCGACGGGGCGAGCTTCGACCAGATCTACACCAAGAAGTAAGTTCTGCTTACCAACAGAGGCTGCCGTTTCACCATGTCCGTACTCCTGATTGCCGGAAGCCCGTCGGAGCGCTCGCGCTCGGCGGCCCTGCTCGACGCCGTGTCGCTGCGGCTCGTGGCGCGCGGGGCGCTGGTCGAGCGCCTGCACATCCGCGACCTGAACCCGCAGGCGCTGCTGCTGGCCGACGCGGCCCACCGCACCGTCGCCCACGCGGTGGAGCAGGTGGCCGATGCCGACGTGCTGGTCGTTTCCACGCCCGTGTACAAGGCTGCCTACAGCGGCGTGCTCAAGGTCTTCCTCGATCTGCTGCCGCAGACGGCCCTCAAAGGCAAGACCGTGCTGCCGCTTGCCACGGGCGGCAGCCCTCACCACATGCTGGCGCTCGACTACGCGCTGCGGCCCGTTCTGCAGTCGCTGGGGGCCAAGCACATCCTGCCGGGTATCTACGCGACCGACGTGCAGGTGGCCCTCACGCCCGAAGGCGCCTACGACGTGGCCGGCGACGTGGCCGCGCGCATCGACGATGCCGTGAACCTGCTCATCACCGAAACCCTACGGCCTCCGGCCGCGCAGTCGGGCCGCTTTGCGCCCGTACCGTTCTCGCAGGTGCGATGTAGCGTCTGAAGCGCCACCGCGTCGTCTTCCCTTTTATCCCTCTATTACACAGCCAGCCCCGCCGGAGGGCGGGGCCGGCGGGCTGCTGCCCGCCGTTTCCAAGAAAGACCATCGCCATGAAACCGAACACCGCTTCCGCTGCCTTGCCCCGCCGCCAGGCGCTGGCCTCGGGCCTGGGCCTTGCTGCTTGGGCCGCCGCCGGCACCGCCTGGGCCCAGAAACCCGAGCGCGTGCTGCGCGTGGGCCACCAGAAAGGGTGGCTCTCCCTCCTCAAGAACCGCGGCACGCTCGAAAAGCGCCTCACACCGCTGGGCGTGAAGGTGACCTGGACCGAGTTCAATGCGGGCCCGGTGCAACTGGAGGCGCTCAACGTGGGCTCCATTGATTTCGGTGACGTGGGCGAGGCCCCGCCCATCTTCGCGCAGGCCGCCGGCGCACCGCTGGTGTATGCGGGCGCCACCGTGCCGCGCCCCGCACTAGAGGCAGTGCTCGTACCAAAAAACTCGCCGATCCGCAGCGTGCGCGACCTCAAGGGCAAGCGCGTGGCCTACAACAAGGGCTCCAACGTGCAGTACTTCCTCGTGAAGCTGCTGGAAAAAAACGGCCTGGCCTATGGCGACGTGCAGTCCATCTTCCTGGCGCCGGCCGATGCGCGCGCGGCCTTCGAGAAAGGGGCCGTGGACGCCTGGCTGATCTGGGACCCGTTCCTGGCCGCCGCCCAGAAGTCGCTCGACGCGCGCCTGCTCGCCGACGCGACGGGCGTGGTGAACAACCGCGCGTACTACTTCACCTCACGCGACTTCGCGACCCGGAACACCGACGTGCTGCGCATCGCCATCGAGGAAATCAACGCCATCGACACCTGGGTGTCGAAGAACAAGGGCGAGGCTGCTGCCGAGCTCGCCAGCGTGCTCGGGCTCGACAAGGCGGTCACCGAGGCCTACGTGGGCCGAGCCAACTACGGCACCGCGCCCGTCACGCGGGAGATCCTGGCCGAGCAGCAGCAGATCGCCGACACCTTCCATGCGCTCAAGCTGATTCCCAAGAAGCTCAACCTGCTGCATGCCGCGCCGGTTGACCTGCTCTGAGCCCTTCGCCACCGCAGGAGACCATGCCATGGCACATTCCTCCCCCCTGACACCCGAGCGCCGCCGCACGCTGCAACTGCTGGCCGTGACGGCGTTCAGCTGGAGCCTCGCGAGCCGCTATGCGCGCGCGCAGGGTGCCCAGCCCGAGAAACCCGTACCGGGCCCCGAGCAGCTGCGCATCGGCTACCAGAAGTCGGCCGTCAACCTCGTTATCCTCAAGCAGCAGGGCGTGCTCGAAAAGCGCTTTCCGGGCACCAAGGTCCAGTGGCTGGAGTTTCCCGCCGGGCCGCAACTGCTCGAGGCGCTGTCCGTGGGCAGCCTGGAGTTCGGCCTCACGGGCGATTCGCCGCCCGTGTTCGCGCAGGCGGCAGGCAAAGAACTGCTCTATGTGGGCGCCGAGCCGCCCAAGCCCGACAGCTCGGCCATCCTCGTGCTGGCCGAATCGCCGCTGCAGCGCCTGGCCGACCTCAAGGGCAAGCGCGTCGCGCTGCAAAAGGGATCGAGCGCGCACTACCTGCTGGTGCGCGCGCTCGACAAGGCGGGCCTGGCCTGGGCCGACATCCAGCCCGTGTACCTGGCGCCCGCCGACGCGCGCGCCGCATTCGAGCGCAAGAGCGTGGACGCCTGGGCGATCTGGGACCCGTTCTACGCCGCCACCGAGCTGGCCATCCAGCCGCGCGTACTGGCCACGGGGCGCGAGCTGTCGAGCAACAACTCGTTCTACCTCGCCGCGCGCCCCTTCGTGGACAGGCACCCACAGGTGCTGGCCGTGCTGTTCGACGAACTCACGCGTGCCGACCAGCTCGCGCAGGACGCACGCAAGGAGGCGATCAAGCTCATCGCCAGCTTCAGCGGGCTGGATGCGGGCGTGGTGAGCCTGTTCATCCAGCGCCGCCCGCGCTCGCCCGTGGGGCTGCTGGGCCCCCGCACGGTGGCCGACCAGCAGCGCGTGGCCGACGCGTTCTTCAAGCTGGGCCTGATCCCCAGGCCCGTCACCGTGGCCGACATCGTCTGGGCCCCCAAGGCCGCCGAGTTCGCGCGCCTGGCGCGCACCTGAATCCCATCGCATTTCTGCATTCCACGAGGAGATCCGTTCCATGCAAGTTTTCTGGTTCATTCCCACTCACGGCGACAGCCGCTACCTCGGTACCTCCGAGGGTGCGCGCCAGCTCAGCCATGACTATGTCAAGCAGGTTGCCATCGCGGCAGACAGCCTGGGCTACGAGGGCGTGCTGATCCCCACGGGCCGCTCGTGCGAAGACCCCTGGGTTGTCGCCTCCAGCCTGATCGCGGTCACGAAGCGGCTCAAGTTCCTCGTGGCCGTGCGCCCCGGCCTGCACCAGCCCAGCCTGGCCGCACGCATGGCGGCTTCGTTCGACCGGCTCTCGGGCGGGCGGCTGCTCATCAACCTCGTGACGGGCGGCGACCAGGCCGAGCTGGAGGGCGACGGCGTGTTCCTCGACCACGCCACGCGCTACGAACAGTCGGCGGAGTTCATCCGCATCTGGCGCGAGATCCTGGCGCGCAGCCATGAGGGCCAGAGCCTTGACTACGAGGGCCAGCACTTGCAAGTCAAGGGCGCCAAGCTGCTGTTCCCGCCCGTGCAGCGGCCCCATCCGCCCGTGTACTTTGGCGGCTCGTCGCCGGCCGCGCACGAGCTGGCGGCCGAGCAGGTGGACGCCTACCTGACCTGGGGAGAGCCCCCGGCCGAGGTGGCGCGCAAGATCGCCGACGTGCGCGAGAAGGCCGCGCGCCACGGCCGCACGGTGCGCTTTGGCATCCGCCTGCACGTGATCGTGCGCGAGACCGACGCCGAGGCCTGGGCCGCGGCCGACAGCCTCATCAGCCGCCTGAAGGACGAGACGGTGGTGCAGGCCCAGGCCGCCTTCGCGCGCATGGACTCCGAGGGCCAGCGCCGCATGGCCGCGCTGCACGCCGGCGGCGCCAAGCGCAGCCGCCAGGACCTGGAGATCAGCCCCAACCTGTGGGCCGGCGTGGGCCTGGTGCGCGGCGGTGCGGGCACGGCGCTGGTGGGCGACCCGTACACGGTGGCCGAGCGCATCCGCGAGTACGCCGGCCTGGGCATCGACACCTTCGTGCTCTCGGGCTACCCGCACCTCGAAGAGGCCTACCGCTTCGCGGAGCTGGTGTTCCCGCTGCTGCCGCTGGCCGTGCGCGAGAAGCTCGCGGGCGGCGCCCCGGGTGGGCCTTTCGGCGAGGTGGTAGCCCACCAGTTCGTGCCGCGCGCGGCGCAAAGCTGAAGGAGGCAGGCATGAACCAAGCCGTTCAAGAACTCTCTGTGGGCCTTGCGCCCCACAACCCCAGCGAGTCCAGTGAACCGGGCCGCCTGCGGCGCGTGCTGCTGCGCGGGGCCGCGGCCTTGGGGAGGCGCCTGCTGCCCTGGGTGGTGCCCGTCACGCTCATCGTGCTGTGGCAGCTCGCCTCGTCCTGGGGCTGGCTGTCCACGCGCGTGCTGCCCGCGCCGCTCGAAGTGGTGCGGGCCGCGTGGACGCTGGCCGAATCGGGCGAGCTGTGGACCCATGTGAAGGTGAGCGCGGGCCGCGCGCTCACGGGGCTGGCCATCGGCGGCGGGCTGGGCCTGTTGCTGGGGTTGCTCACGGGCTCGCTGCGCATTGCCGAGACGCTGCTCGACTCCACCGTGCAAATGGTGCGCAACATCCCGGCGCTCGCGCTGATCCCGCTCGTGATCCTGTGGTTCGGCATCGACGAGTGGGCCAAGTTGTTCCTCATCAGCGTGTCGGTGTTCTTCCCGATCTACCTCAACACCTTCCACGGCATTCGCAATGTGGACCCGGGCCTGATCGAGATGGGGCGCACCTACGGCCTCTCGCGCTGGCAGCTCTACCGCCAGGTGATCCTGCCGGGCGCGCTGTCGTCCATCCTCGTGGGGCTGCGCTTCTCGCTGGGCCTGATGTGGGTGATCCTGATCGTGGCCGAGACCATCTCGGCCCAGGCCGGCATCGGCTACCTCACGATGAACGCGCGCGAATTCCTGCAGACCGACGTGGTGCTCGTGGGCATCCTGCTCTATGCGCTGCTGGGCAAATTGGCCGATGTGTTCGCCAAGGCGCTGGAGCGCTACTGGCTGCGCTGGCATCCCGGCTACCAATCCGCTTGAAAGGCATTCCGGCATGACCGAATCCCCATCCAAGACGCCTGCGGGCGGTGTGCGCCTGGCAATCCAGGGCCTGACCAAGCGCTACGGCGCGCGCACCGTGCTGCAGAGCGCCCATCTCACCATCGAGCCCGGGCAGTTCGTCGCCATCGTGGGCCGCAGCGGCTGCGGCAAGAGCACGCTGCTGCGCCTGGCCGCCGGCCTGGAAGCCGCGAGCGGCGGCCGTGTGCTGGCCGACGGTGCACCCGTGGCAGGCCTGTCGGCGCACACGCGCATCATGTTCCAGGAGGCGCGCCTGCTGCCCTGGCGCCGCGTGCTGGGCAACGTAACGCTGGGCCTGCACCCCGGGCTGCAGGAGCGCGCTCGCGAGATGCTGGCCCAGGTGGGGCTGGCCGAGCGCGCCCAGGAATGGCCCGCGCGCCTGTCGGGCGGCCAGCGCCAGCGCGTGGCCCTGGCGCGTGCCCTGGTGCACCAGCCGCGCCTGCTGCTGCTCGATGAGCCGCTGGGCGCGCTCGACGCGCTCACGCGCATCGAGATGCACCGCCTCATCGAGGGCCTGTGGCGGCGCCACGGCTTCACGGCGCTGCTCGTCACGCACGACGTGCAGGAAGCCGTGGCGCTGGCCGATCGCGTGGTGCTCATCGAGGACGGGCAGATCGCGCTGGACGAAACCATTGCGCTGGCGCGCCCGCGCTCGCACGGCGACCCGGCCTTCGCCGCGCTCGAAAAGCGCATCCTCGACCGCGTGCTGCAGCGCCCCGGCGCCGCCGAGCCGCCGGACCCGCACTGGCCCGGCACGCCGGCCCACGGCCTGCGCTGGGCCATCTGATTTCTTGTGTCGCTTTTTCTACGGACTTTCAAGGAGAAAACCCATGTCCATCCAAGCCATCAACGTGCGCAACCAGTTCAAGGGCAAGGTGCGCGAGATCATCCGCGGCGACGTCGTGTCCGAGGTCGACGTGGAAACGCCCTGGGGCATCGTCACCTCGGTCATCACCACGCGCTCGGTGGACGACCTGGGCCTCACGGTGGGCTCCGACGTGGTGGCGCTCGTCAAGTCCACCGAGGTGTCGCTCGCCAAGCTTTGAGCGTGCATTTGTGAAAGAAATGGCCGCTGGTGCTTTTCCTGCGGCTATTTAATGCTATCAAATTAATAACAAAGCCCTGGAGGTGAGGCTTTGCTTCAGCGCATTCCAGGCACCGTCATGGCGTCGCGCTGTTGCGTGAAGCACTCGCGCGCCACGCGCGCGAACAGCGCGGCGCGCGGGTTGTGCGCGCCCAGGCGCTCGGGCGTGGCCAGCACCACCGATTGCGCCGCCAGCGGCCCGCGCAGGCGGCGACAGGCCAGGCGCTTGCCGTCGTAGCTCCAGTCGCGCGCTGGGCGCGTGGTGAGCAGCGACACGCCCAGCCCGTTGGCCACGAGCGAGCGCACCATCTCGATCGACGGCGTGGCATGCGCGATGCGCGGGGTCACGCCCGCTTGGCGGAACAGCGAGAGAAAGTACTCGCGGCTGTGCGGCAGGTCGATGAGGATGAAGGGCTCCTGCGCGAGCGCGGCCAGGGGCAGGCTCGTACGCGCCGCGAGCGCATGGCGCGCGGGCAGCAGCGCATAGGGCACGAAGGCCGTCACGGGCTCCAGCCGCACGGGGCGCGCCAGGCCCAGGTCGTAGAGCAGGGCGGTGTCGAGCGCGCCGCGCTCTAGCATCTGCAGCAGCGCCTCGGTGTCGCCCTCGTGCACCTCGATCTCCACCCGGGGATGGCGCTCGCGCATGCGCACCAGCATGGCGGGCAGGTGGCGCGGCGCGAGCGTGGCCAGGCAGCCCACGCGCAACAAGCCTGCTTCCTCATCGGTGCGAGGCCCTTCGAGTGCGCGGGCGCTTTCCAGCAGTGCATGTGCCTCGCGGTGGCGCATGTGGCCCGCCGCCGTCAGCTCCAGGCCGCGCGCGTGGCGGCGCACGAATAGTGTTTCGCCCCACAGCGCCTCCAGGTCGGCAATGGCCTTGGAGATGCTGGGCTGCGACACGCTGAGCGCCTCGGCCGCGCGCGCCGCGCCCCCGTGCCGGGCGGCGGCGGCAAAGTACTCCAACTGGCGCAGGCTGATGTTGATCAAGATGATTGATCCAGAGTATCAAGATTGAATATTTTATTTTGATGATGGTTTGGGCAACCATGGGCCCCATCGCGCACCCCAGGAGCCCCGCATGACCCCGCCCGCATCCACCCCTGCCACCCGGCCGCTCGACGGCGTCCGCATCCTCGACTTCAGCCGCGTGCTCGCGGGGCCCCTGTCCACGGCCCTGCTGGCCGACCTCGGGGCCGAGGTCATCAAGGTCGAGCCGCCCGGCGGCGACGACTACCGCCACATCGGACCCATGCGGGACGGCATCAGCAGCCTGTTCACCGCGCTCAACCGCAACAAGAAGAGCCTGGTACTGGACCTCAAGCACCCCGAGGCTGCGGCCACCGTGGCCGAACTGGCGGCAGGGGTGGACGTGGTGGTCGAGAACTTCCGCCCCGGCGTGGCCGAGCGCCTGGGCGTGGGCCCCGAGGCGCTGCGCCGCGCGAACCCGCGCCTGGTGTATGTGAGCGTGTCGGGCTTCGGCCAGACGGGGCCGCTCGCGCACCTGCCGGCCTACGACATCATCGTGCAGGCCATGAGCGGTCTCATGGAGGCCACGGGCGAGCCCGAGGGCGCCCCCACCATGGTGGGCGAGGCCGTGTCGGACGTGATCGCGGGCCTGTTCGCCTCGTGGGCCACGCTGGCCGCGCTGCTGCAGCAGCGCCGCACGGGCGAGGGCCAGCATGTGGACGTGGCCATGTTCGACGCCACGCTGGCTTTCCTCGTCACCGGCGTGGGCCGCTACCTGTTCACGGGCCAGAGCGCGCGGCGCAGCGGCAACCGGCACTCGTTCTCGGCGCCATTTGGCGTGTACCGCGCGCGCGACGGGCACTTCGCGCTCGCTGTGCTCAACCACAAGCTGTTCGCCACGTTGGCGACGCTGATCGGCGAGCCCAGCTTTGCGCACGACGCCCGTTTTGCCTCAGACGAACTGCGCCGCGCCAACGAGCCCCAACTGGCCGCCGCCATCGAGGCCTGGGCGGGCCAGCGCTCCGTGGCCGAGGTGGTGGCTGCCCTGGAGGCGGCTGGCGTACCCGGCAGCCCGCTGTGGACCACGGCGCAGGCGCTCGAATCCGAGCAGGCCCAGGCGCGCGGCCTGCTGCGCGCGGTTCAGGACCCGCGCCTGCCCGGGCTGCGCGTGCCCACCCAGCCTGTCAAGTTTGGCGGCTCGGCACCCAACCGCGCCGAACCCGCGCCCGCCTTGGGCCAGCACACCGACGAACTCATGGCGGGGCTGCTGCGGGCAGGCGGCGAGCGGCTGGCCGCGCTGCGCGCGGCGGGGCTGTTCGGCCCCGCCACCCCCGCTGTTTCTCTTTGACCTTCAGGAACCGATGCAATGAACCCGATGAACCGTTTGGGCGTGGGCCCCGATGACCAGGCCGTGGCCGACGCCGTGGCCCGCTTTGCCACCGAAACCCTGGCGCCGCGCGCGCGCGAGATCGACGAGCACGGCCTGTCCACTACCTGCCACGTGCCGCAACTGGCCGAACTGGGCGTGATGGGCATGAACCTGCCCGAGCACCTGGGCGGCGCGGGCGTCACGCCCACGGCCATGCTGCTGTCGCTGGTGGAAATCTCGCGCGCCTGCGCGGCCACCTCGTCGATGATCGGCGCGCACTACCTGGGCACCGACGCCGTGCTCATCGGCGGCAGCCCCGAGCAGCACGCGCAGTGGCTGCCGCGCGCGGCCAGCGGCGAATGGCTGGCGGGCTTCGCGCTCACCGAGCCGCGCGGCGGATCGCACCCGGCCGACTTGCGCACCCGCGCCGTGCGGGAAGGGGAGGGCGAGGGCGCCCACTACCGCATCGATGGCGTGAAGCACTTCATTTCGAACGCGAGGGAGGCGAGGTTTCTCGTCGTCTTCGCCAAGACCGATCTCGACGCGGGCGCGCGCGGCGTGAGCGCCTTCGTGGTGGAAACGGGCTCGCCCGGCATCAGCATCTCATCGCCCGAAAAGCTCATGGGCATCCAGGGCGCGCATGCGTTCGAGGTGGCCTTCGACGGCGTGCGCGTGCCCTCCGTGAACCGGCTGGGCGCCGAGGGCACGGGCTTCAAGACCGCCATGAAGGTGCTGGACAACAGCCGCCTCGACGTGGCAGCCACGGCCCTGGGCATTGCCGAGGCCGCGCTGGCCGACGCCACGCGCTGGATGCGCGAGCGCCAGATCGGCGGCGAACCCATTGCCACCAAGCAGGGCCTGCAGTGGATGCTGGCCGACATGAAGCTGCGCCTGGAAGCCTCCTGGGCGCTTACGCTGCAGGCGCTCGCGCTGCGCCAGGCGGGCCAGCCGTTCACGCTGCAGTCGGCCATGGCCAAGCTGCACGCGTCCGAGATGGTGGGCTTCGTGGCCGACGCCGCGCTGCAGATCCATGGTGGCTACGGCTACACGCGCGAGATGCCGCTGGAACGCTATGTTCGCGATGCACGCATCCTGCGTATCTACGAGGGGTCGTCGGAGGTGCAGCGCAACATCATTGCGCGCATGGTGCTCGCGGCCTGATGCCAAAGCCTGCGGAGTAAGGACCGAGTCCGCAGCATACGCTTTCATCTGCCGGGGTTTGGTTACGTGCGCATCGTCAACCGGGAGAACTGGCACTTCGTTCCAAGGCATAGGGCACTCGTGGCAGCGCTGCTGCCTGTGCATCTCGGAAGAAGGAATGACATGAAATACCCAAAGCTCGCGCTGGCCGGGCTCCTGGCCCTGGCGAGCGCTTCGGTGATGGCTGGCGTCAGCGTGAATCTGGGCATTGCCGTTCCCGGCGCGGTGTATGTGGAGCCCGCGCCTGTCTATGCCCCGCCGCCCGCGTATGTCGTGCCTGCACCTGTGTATGCGCCGCGTCCCGTCATGGTGGTGCCGCAGCCCACCTATGCGCCGGTATGGCGCGGGGACGACGATGACCGCTGGGAGAAATGGGACAAGAAGTGGCGCAAGCGCTACTACAAGCGGTGGCATCGCGAGGATGATGACGACTGAGCCTTCCGTCGACCGGCTCCTTGGCGCTGCGCCAGGCTGCGTGCCGCCGCGGGCGCCTGCCCATCCTCTCTCCAAACTTCCTCTTCCGTAAAAGAACTCCCCATCGGGGAGCGTGCAGCCTGAGCCTGCGCGCGCCCGGAAGAATGCGCCGTATCGATACCGCGAGGACCTTGCTGTAATCGAAGGTGGGGTGCTGGCATGCTCCAATGGTTGCTGGCGGCCTTGTGGCTCGGGTGTTTCGAAGCGGTGGCCGATGAGGGGCTTTGGGGTATGAAGGAGAAAACCAGCATGGTGCAGGACAACGCGGCCCTGGGAGCGCAGAGCAAGGGGGCGCTCGCGCGCATACCGCCGTCGGTGTGGGCCCTGGGCTTTGTCAGCATGCTGATGGATATCTCCTCCGAGATGATCCACAGCCTGCTGCCGATGTTCATGGTGGGGGCGTTGGGCATGTCGGCCTTCGCGGTGGGCCTGATCGAAGGGCTGGCCGAGGCCACGGCGCTGATCGTGAAGGTGTTCTCGGGCGCGCTCAGCGACTACCTTGGCCGGCGCAAGGGGTTGGCGCTGTTCGGCTATGCGCTGGGCGCGTTCACCAAGCCGCTGTTCGCCGTTGCCTCGGGCGCGGGGCTGATCGTGACCGCGCGGCTGACCGACCGCATTGGCAAGGGCATCCGCGGCGCACCGCGCGACGCGCTGGTGGCCGACATCACGCCGCCGGAGATTCGCGGCGCCGCCTTCGGGTTGCGGCAGTCGCTTGATACGGTGGGGGCGTTCCTTGGCCCCCTGCTGGCCGTGGGGTTGATGCTGCTCTGGGCCAACGACTTCCGCGCCGTGTTCTGGGTGGCCGTGGTTCCCGGCATGCTGTCGGTGGCCGTGCTGGCGTTGGGTGTGCGCGAGCCCGAGCGCCACGAGGGCGAGCCCAAAACCAACCCGATCCGGCGAGAGAACATCCGCCGGCTCAGTGGCGCGTACTGGTGGGTGGTGCTGCTGGGCGCGGTGTTCACGCTGGCCCGGTTCAGCGAGGCCTTTCTCGTGCTGCGCGCGCAGCAGGTGGGCATTCCCACGGCGCTGGTGCCGCTCGTGATGGTGGCGATGAACCTGGTTTACGCGGCCTGCGCCTATCCATTCGGCAAGCTGTCGGACCGCATGAGTCACACCCGGCTGCTGGCCTGGGGCCTGGTGGTGCTGATCGTGGCCGATGGGCTGCTGGCCTTCGCACAGCATTGGGGCGTCGTGGTGCTGGGCGTAGCGGTTTGGGGCATCCACATGGGGATGACGCAGGGGCTCCTCGCGACCATGGTGGCCGATACGGCGCCCCCCGATCTGCGTGGGACGGCCTACGGGGTGTTCAACCTGGCCAGCGGCCTGGCCATGCTCGCGGCCAGTGTCATCGCAGGGCTGTTGTGGGATGCCCATGGCTCGTCGATGACGTTTGGCGCTGGCGGGGTATTTGCGTTGCTCTGCTTGCTGGGGCTGATGGCGGGCAGACCACGGCGGGGCGACTGAGCCACGCTACGCGGCGCGCCCTGCAATGGGGCGAGGGGCCGGTGGGATACCTGGCCTGGTTCTTGCTGCCGTAGGTGCATCTGGTCACGCCGCTGCGGGACGCTCCAAGGGGCGGTCCCGGGAGGCGGGAAGTGGGTGGTTTTCCTGGTGTTTGCCAGGCGTTTCCTAGCGTTTACCCTGTATAGACAGGTATGCGGGAGCGCTGATCATTGCTGCCAGGAAGCAAGGCCTGCTTCCATCCGGATGAGCACAAGTACTTTTTTCCTACAGGAGCTGATGATGAGCCGAACGGTTGTGAAGATGGCATCGCTGGCGGCGGCGGTGGCATGTGTGGCGGGGTTGGTGGCGCCTGCACAGGCCCAGGAGACCAAGGTGGCACTGGGCATGTCGGGTTGGACGGGCTTTGCGCCGCTGACGCTGGCCGACAAGGCGGGCATCTTCAAGAAGCACGGCCTGGATGTGGAACTGAAGATGATTCCGCAGAAGGATCGCCATCTGGCCCTGGCTTCCAAGGCGATCCAGTGCGCCGCCACCACGGTGGAGACGCACGTGGCCTGGAATGCCAACGGCGTGCCCATCGTGCAGATCTTCCAGATGGACAAGTCCTACGGCGCCGACGGCATTGCCGTGCGTGGCGACGTCAAGAGCTTCGCGGACCTCAAGGGCAAGACTGTGGGCGTGAGCGCCCCCGGCACGGCGCCGTACTTCGGCCTGGCCTGGATGCTGTCCAAGAACGGCATGAGCCTCAAGGATGTGAAGATTGTCTCGCTGGAGCCCCAGCCGGCCGCGCAGGCCTTCGTGTCGGGCCAGAACGATGCGGCCATGACCTATGAGCCCTATCTCTCCACCGTGCGTGCCAACCCGCAGGCCGGCAAGATCCTGGCCACCACGATCGACTACCCCATGGTGATGGACACCGTGGGTTGCGATCCAGCCTGGCTCAAGGCCAACCCCAAGGCCGCGCAGGCCCTGGCTACTTCCTACTTCGAGGCGCTGGACATGATCAAGGCCGATGCGGCCAAGTCCAACGACATCATGGGCGCGGCCGTCAAGCAGACGGGCGAGGCCTTCGCCAAGTCGTCGGCTTACCTGCGCTGGCAAGACAAGGCGGCCAACCAGAAGTTCTTTGCGGGCGAGCTGACGACGTTCATGAAAGACGCCGCCGCGATCCTGCTGGAGGCCGGCGTGATCCGCAAGCTGCCCGAGAACTACAGCGCCATGTACGACGACAGCTTCATCAAGTAAGCACAGACAGCAAGAGGGCCGAGATATGAGTCGCGTAATGGGTGTTGCACCTTTGCTAGGGGCCGATGAAAAGCGGCCGCGCCGCCGGGCCCTGGCTCCGCTAGAACCAGTGAGCACCCGCGCGCGGCTGGTGTTGGGGGTGGCGTTCTTCGTGGTGTTCTTTGGCGTGTGGGCGGTGTTCACGCTGGGCGGCTTCGTGTCGCCCACGTTCCTGGCCAGCCCCATCACCATGGCCAAGGAAGGCTGGCTGCTCTTCACCGAGTTCGGCTTTCTGCACGACATCGGCATGACCGTGTGGCGCGTGGTGGGCGGCTTCGTGCTGGCCGTCATCATCGCGGTGCCCCTGGGCATCGCGATGGGTGCTCACAAGGGCGTGGAGGCGTTCCTGGAGCCCTTCGTGTCGTTCTGCCGCTACCTGCCGGCCTCGGCCTTCATTCCGCTCCTGATCCTGTGGGCGGGCCTGGGCGAGCTGCAGAAGCTGCTTGTGATCTTCATCGGCTCGGTGTTCCAGATCATCCTGATGGTGGCCGTGATCGTGGGCAACGCCCGCAAGGACCTGGTGGAAGCGGCCTACACGCTGGGCGCCACCAACAGCGGCATCGTGCGCCGCGTACTGATTCCGGGCGCCGCGCCCGACATCGCCGAGACGCTGCGCCTCGTGCTGGGCTGGGCCTGGACCTACGTGATCGTGGCCGAGCTGATCGGCTCGTCCTCGGGCATTGGCCACATGATCACCGACAGCCAGGCGCTGCTGAACACGGGCCAGATCATCTTCGGCATCATTGTCATCGGCCTCATCGGGCTGGTGTCGGATTCCTTCTTCAAGTTCGTCAACCGCCGTCTGTTTGCCTGGAGTGCCCTGCGATGAGTCCGCTGCTGTCCATTCAAGGTGTCTCGCGCACCTTCGTCAGCCCCAAGGGGCAGGCCACGCAGGCCCTGCTGCCCGTCGATTTCGATGTGCAGGAGAACGATTTCGTGACCATCCTCGGCCCCTCGGGCTGCGGCAAATCCACCATGCTGCGCATCGTGGCCGGGCTGGACCACCCTTCCTCGGGCCGCGTGCTGCTGGGCGGCCGCCCCGTGGAAGGCCCGGGCGCCGACCGTGGCATGGTGTTCCAGAGCTACACGCTGTTTCCCTGGCTCACCATCGAGCAGAACATCCGCTTCGGCCTGCGCGAGCGCGGCATGCCCGAAGCGCAGCAGAAGGAGCGCGCCGCCTACTTCATCGCCAAGGTGGGGCTGCGCGGCTTCGAGCAGCATTTTCCCAAGCAGCTCTCGGGCGGCATGCAGCAGCGCACGGCCATTGCCCGCGCGCTGGCCAACGACCCCAAGATCCTGCTCATGGACGAGCCCTTCGGCGCACTGGACAACCAGACCCGCGTGCTCATGCAGGAACTGCTGCTGGGCATCTGGGAGGCCGAGCGCAAGACCGTGATGTTCGTGACACACGACATCGACGAGGCCATCTTCATGGCCAACCGCGTGGCCGTTTTCAGCGCGCGCCCGGGGCGCATCAAGACCGAGATTGCCGTCAGTCTGCCGCACCCGCGCCACTACACCATCAAGACCTCGCCCGAGTTCATGGAGCTCAAGGCGCGCCTCACCGAGGAAATCCGCGCCGAGTCCATGGCCGCGGAGGCCCACTGATTCCGGACGCACGCCCCATGGCCACTGCCTCTCTCGTCCGCGCCAGCGCCAAGGCCGCACGGCCCGCCGTGCAGCCCGATACGTCGGCACTCGCGCTGTACCAGCAGATCAAGGACCACATCGCGCGCAAGATCCAGGACGGCTCCTGGAAGGCCGGCGACCGCCTGCCCTCCGAGAACGACCTGGTGATGCAGTTCGGCATGTCGCGCATGACGGTGAACCGCGCGCTGCGCGAGCTGGCCGAGCAAGGGCGCATCGTGCGCGTGGCGGGCGTAGGCAGCTTCGTGGCCGAGGACAAGCCGCAGTCCACGCTGCTGCAGATCGCCAACCTGGCGAGCGAGATCCGCCAGCGCGGGCACGACTACCGCTGCAAAGTGCTCACCGTGGAGCGCGTCTCGGCCACCATGGAGGTGGCGGCCGCGCTCGACATGCGCACGGGTGAATCGGTCTTCCATTCCGTGTGCGTGCACCTCGAAGACGGTGTGCCCGTCCAGCTCGAGGACCGCTACGTGAACCCGCGCGTGGTGCCCCAGTTCGCCAAGCAGGACTTCACGCAGCTGCAGCCCTCGGAATTCCTCGTGCGCAACGTGCCGTTCGACCAGGTGGAACATGTGGTCGACGCCGTGCTGCCCACGGCGGAGCAGGCCCAGCTTTTGGAGATGGAGCCGGCGCAGCCCTGCCTGCTGCTTACGCGGCGCACCTGGAGCCGGGGCGTGCCCGTGACCATGGTGCGCTGCCTGCACCCCGCTTCGCGCTACCGCCTGGGCAGCCGCTTCCGCGCGGACGGCAACCCGGTGTTTGGATAGAGAACCCTCGCGGCCGCCCGGGGTGGCCTCGCATTTTTCGCTTGTACCAACTTGTATATACAGGATTGAACCTATGACCACTGCAACCCAAGCTTCCTCCGATACCCTGGTGCTGCGGCCCGGCCATGTGAGCCTGGCCGATCTGCGCCGCGTGAGCGCCGGCGGCGTGCGCCTCACGCTTGACCCCGCTGCGCTAGCCGGGATGCGGGCTGCCGAGGCCACGGTGCAGCGCATCGTGGACGAGGATCAAGTGGTCTACGGCATCAACACCGGCTTCGGCAAGCTGGCCAGCACCAAAATTGCACACAACCACCTCGCGGATCTGCAGCGCAACCTGGTGCTGTCGCACAGCGTGGGCACGGGCGAACCGTTGCCCGATGCCGTGGTGCGCATGGTGCTGGCCACCAAGGCCGTGAGCCTGGCGCGCGGCCACTCGGGCGTGCGTCCGGCGCTGGCCGATGCTCTGCTGATCCTGGCCAATGCCGATGTGCTGCCCATCATTCCGGCCAAGGGCTCGGTAGGCGCTTCGGGCGACCTCGCGCCGCTGGCGCACCTGGCCTGCGTACTGATCGGCGAAGGCCAGGCCAAGGTGAAGGGCCAGATCGTTTCGGGCCGCGAGGCCATGGCGGCCGTGGGCCTGGCGCCCTTCGTGCTGGGGCCCAAGGAAGGGCTGGCGCTGCTCAACGGCACGCAGGTGTCCACGGCGCTCGCGCTGGCGGGCCTGTTCGGCGCCGAAAGCGTGTTCGCCGCCGGCCTCGTGTCGGGCGCGCTCACGCTCGAGGCCATCAAGGGCTCGGTCAAGCCTTTCGACGCGCGCATCCACCAAGCGCGCGGCCAGGCCGGCCAGATTGCCGTGGCCGCCGCCGTGCGTGCGCTGCTCGAAGGCAGCGCCATCGACCCCTCGCACCCCCACTGCGGCCGCGTGCAGGACCCGTACTCCATCCGCTGCGTGCCCCAGGTCATGGGCGCATGCCTGGACAACCTCACGCACGCCGCGCGCGTGCTGCGCATCGAGGCGAACGCCGCGTCCGACAACCCGCTGGTGTTCACCGATACGGGCGAGGTGATCTCGGGCGGCAACTTCCACGCCGAGCCCGTGGCCTTCGCGGCCG
>JAYSFC010000013.1:39225-40790 GCA_041913505.1 Acidovorax sp. | reverse complement strand
AAAGAACCGAAGGGGCAGAGCCAGCCGCAGAACAGGCCGCGGCCCCAGACGAAGGTGGTGACGATGATGAAGACCCAGAACACGAAGATGAACGGGTCGGAGAGGAACAGCTCCCACTGCCACTGGAACAGCAGCGAGTGGAACCAGGTCAGCACCTGGGTGATCGACGGCTGGGCCAGAAGACCAAAGCCGACGAAACCGACGGAGAGCGCCCAGGCCGTGTACTTGAAGGCATTGACCGGCCACTTGTTCTTGTGGGTTGAAAGGCGTGTGAGCCGCTCGCGCTGCGAGTAGACGAGGGCCGTGGCCAGCAGCAGGGCGATGAAGCCCAGCAGCGCGCCGGGCCGTGCGGCCCAGGCCTTCTTCCAGGGCGCCGTCTCTTCCTCGACCTGCGGGCGGCCGCCTTCCAGGCGGGCGTCACTCAGCCAGTAGCGCTGCTCGAAGTTGGCGAAGCTGCGCTGGCCGGTGGCGCGGTCCACGCGGTTGCCCAAGAAGTTCAGCTTCCAGGGGTGGGCGGCCGAGAAGGCCTTGGAGCGCAGGATGAAGATCGCCGCCTCGCTGTACTCGGGCGCGCCCGGCGCCTTCAGCGCGTAGAGGTTCAGGTAATCGGTGTCGCGGAAGGTGAAGAGGTCGCGGCCCTGCTTGATCTGGATGCGGTCGTAGATGCCGCCGCGCACGAAGCCCGAGCCCTTAAAGCTCTCGGCCCCGGCGGTGCGCACGATGAAGAGCGCGTGCTCGTGTTCTTTCAGCCGGCTGCGCAGCGACTCGAAGCCGGCCTTGCCCAGCAGCGCCGTGCCGATCTCGGGGTGGTCCAGGCTGCCGAACCACAGCTCGATGAAGGGTTCCGGGCCGGGGGGCAGGCCCACCTGCTGCGGCGTCACCACCAGGCGCTGCACCGCGCCCTCGTCCACCAGCTCGGCCCAGCTGGGCGTCTTGCCACTCTTGGCGAAGCGCGCCGGTTCACGCACGGTGGGCGGCAGGATGCCGACCTGCGCCGCCACGGCCTGGCCGGCGGTGGTGATGACCTGGTTCTGCGCAATGACCGTGACGGTGGCGCCCGATATCGCGTCCAGGTGCGTGGCGCCGCTGCCGCCGCCGCCCACCTCCAGGTTCTCGGCCACGCTGTGGCCCTTGTACTGGTCGTGGAACTTGGTGAGTGCCGCCTCCGGGATACCCAGCAGCAGGATGGGCTCGGAGTGCTTCAGCACCTTGAAGCCGACGAAGCGGCCGGCCTTGTCCATGCCGATCAGCGTCACCACCGGCTTGCCCGAGTAGGCGGGCGTGTCGGTGATGTCGGTGGAGAGCATCACGTAGCCCAGCAACTGGTCATGCGCGTCGTAGGCCTCCACGAACGGCGGCTGTCCCTTGCGCGCGGAGAAGCGCGTGGCGCCGGGGAACACCGCATGGCAATCCACGCGCTCGCACAGCGCGGGAAAGCTGCTCAGGTCTTCCGGCAGCTTGGCCTCATAGGCCTGGCCGAAGGCCGACCCGATCAGAAGAAAAAACGCGGCCACCAGGGCCGCGATGAAGTGCATTACCGGCATCGTTGTACAGCTTGCGTTCCG
>JAYSFC010000013.1:0-39215 GCA_041913505.1 Acidovorax sp. | reverse complement strand
GGTTTGTGTTTCGGGTTGGGGGCCACACGGGTTGTTTCCACTGGGGTTTCTGGGCTACGCATTTGTTTCCCACTAACTGGGGGGGGGGGGGTGCGGGCCGCGCCGCCAGGGCGAGGAACTCAGGCCTCGACCAACATGCGCGAACGCATTTCAAGGTGCAGAGCGTGACAGAAATTGGTGCAGTAACACCAGTAGACGCCGGGCTTGTCGGCGATGAAAGTCACCGACTTGGTTTCCTGCGGGTTCACGATGAACTGAATATCGTACTTTGGAATCGCGAAACCGTGCGTCAGATCCTCGACCTTGTCAAGGTTGGTAAGGATGATGGTCACCTCGTCGCCACGCTTGACGGTCCATTCGCGCAGACCAAAGGTCGGCGCCTGGGACGTCAGGTACACCGTGACCTTCTTGCCCTTGCGTTCGACGCGGCAGTCCTTCGCGTCTTTGACGGCGTTCGGGAAGTCGTTGATGTCATACACCTGGCGCGTGCGCACGAGGCTGCGAGGGATGATGATGGAGTCGTGCGGCTCGGACCACACCGCGTGGTCGGCCACCAGCTTCATCTTGTCGCCGCTGATGTCAATCAGCTGCGCCGTTTCGGGGTGCAGAGGGCCCACGGGCAGGAAGCGATCCTTGGAGAACTTGTTGTCCGACAGGAAGTACTTGCCGTCGGCGTCCTTGGTCTCGCCCATGGACGTGAAGCCGTGGCCGGGCTGGTACATCACGTCGATGCGGTCCACCACGGGGTTGACCGATTTGTCGCCCTTGAAGGACTTGATGGCGGCTTCCACGTTCCACTTGACGATCTGGCTGTCCAGGAACAGCGTGGTGTAGGCGTTGCCGCGGCCGTCGAAGCCGGTGTGCAGCGGGCCCAGGCCGATTTCGGGCTCGGCCACCACGGCGTCGCGCGGGTCCTTGAGCTCGCCGTCGAACCACTTCAGCACGAGGGCATGCTCAATCAGGGTGGCCGTGGGAGACAACTTGCCAGAGCAGGCGTAGTACTTGCCGTCTGGGCTGGCGTTCACGCCGTGCGGGTTTTTAGAGACCGGCACATAGCAGGTCAACGCAGTCTTGGGATCGGCATTGGCAGCCTTGGTGCCATCGACCACGGGGACCTTGGAGTCGCCGTAGGTCTTGAACTTGCCGGCCTTGACAGCCTCTTCGATGCGGGCGACGTTGAAGAAGAGGCAGGCGTCGCGCTCGGCGGTCATCATGTCTTCGTAATGCGCGCCGTTCTCGGTGTTGTACTGGTTGGTACAGGCGAGCTTGCCGTCATACGAGGTGGCCACGAGATCGCAGTTACCGTCGATCAGCACCTGCCAGCGCACTTCCATGGTTTCGGCGTCCACGCAGCTGAAGACGGAGCGGTACTCTTTCGTAGCGTCCATGTTCTTGCCGTTGTTGACCAGCGGAATGCTGAACTCGGCGCCGCAGAACACGCGGGTCGTATGGTTGATGGCCGGGTCCACAGGGTCGCGCTTGTCGGGGAACACGCCGTGGAAGCCTTGCACCAGGGGCAGCTCGGTGATCTTGTCGGTTTCCATCGTATCCATGCGGATACGTGCTAGGCGGCCATGGATCTTGTCGTTCACGAAGATATAGCGGCCGTCGTAGGTGCCATCCTTGTACGAGGGGTGCACGTGGTGGGTGTCGCCCGTGTGGTACTTGAGGCTGCCGTCGGGCTTGGTGCCCAGGATTTTTTTCGATTCGTTGGTAATGCCCCAGCCAACGAGGCAATCCATGTTGAAGACCGGAATGCGCTTGAACAGGCGGCCGGACGGCAGACCATAAATGCGCACTTCTCCAGAGTGCCCGCCCGAAGAGAACGAATAGTAATCATCGAGCTGGCCCGGAGCCACTTCGTACTTGCCCACATCGGGGCCCGCATGCGCGGTCGGCGCGGCCGCGGCAGAGGCCGCAGGTGCCGTAGATGCGGCGGGCTTTTCGTTGCACGCGGCAACGCCCGCTGCCAGACCCGCCAGCGCGGCGGTATTGATGAAACGGCGCCGCCCCATGGCGGTGGTTTCTGGGCTCAGGCTGTCTTTCTTGTCGCTCATGAAGTCCTCTTTTCAGGATGGGAAAACGGAAGGGGAAAGCGGAGGCGCGCGCGCTGGTGGCGGCGCGGCCGTGGGAGTGGGAGTAGGTGCGCCCGGCGGCTGCGCGGGCGGAGGCATGGCCACCGCCAGGGTGGGCGGTGCGTGGCAGGCGGGCGGCGGTGGTGCGCTGCCCGGCAGGCACAGCAGGCAGTTCAGGTCCAGCGCGTCGAGCACGGCGTTGCCGGTCTTGGCGTGAACCACCAGGGTGGTGCCGCTGGCAGCCGAACAGGCCAGCTCCATGCTGTGGGGGCGCACCAACGGGGAAGCGAGCGCAGCCCCCAGCCCGCAAAAGAGCCACGCGACGATCCACCAGCGCAGGCGGTTCGGGAATCGCAGGATGTCCATGGCGGTGGCGGGGGCTCGTGTCGGTGTGAGAATGCAGATCGCCGGGTCGGCGAGGGCAGGCAAATGGTCACTGCAAATGACTCTTTGGATATTGATTCACATCAACCAGCCGGTGTGGGGAAGCGGCCAAACTGGCGCCCTTGCCTGAAGGCGCGGCCTACCGCATCGAGCGTGCAGGCTGCCATGCCCCCGGGCTTTGACGCAGCACAAACAACCGAAAGGCTTCTCATGAACAAGACAATCCTCACGATGGCGTTGGCCGCCGCAACCCTGGCGCTGGCCGCCTGTGGCAAGAACGATGCCCCGGCACCCGCCGCCGCTCCTGCGGCCCCCGCGCCGGCCGCTGCACCCGCTCCGGCCCCTGCCCCCGTGGCCGAGAACACGGTAGGCAAGGGCGTGTTCGGCAAAACCTGCGCCATGTGCCACGCGGCTGGCGTGGCTGGCGCGCCCAAGCCTGGTGACAAGGCCGACTGGGGCCCTCGTATCGCGCAAGGCAAGGAAACGCTCTACAAGCACGCACTCGAAGGCTTTACGGGCTCCAAGGGCTCCATGCCCGCACGCGGCGGATCGACCACCCTGTCTGATGACGAAGTGAAGGCGGCGGTGGACTTCATGGCCGACCAGTCCATCTGACGGACGGGGCGATCGATGCAAGGCGATTTCGCGTTGGCGCCGCAGCCTCGCTTGTCGAGGCGGAGTTTCGCGCTGGCGCTTCCATTGCTCGGCGCGCTGCCATGGGCTGTCCCCGGCGCAGCCCGGGCCCAGGGCTTGCAGCGTGGAAGCCGCGTGCTGATGGGTACGCGGGTGGACATCATGGTCGACGGGGGGGCTGGCAACGGTCTGGACCTTCAGTCGGTCATCGAGCGCGCGTTCGCCGAGATGCAGCGGCTGGAGGCTCTGTGGAGCCGCTACCGGCCCGACAGCGCCGTGCGGCGCATCGGCGCGGCTGCGGGGCGGCATCCGGTGGGCGTGGATTCCGAGACCATGGCGGTGCTGCGCAGCGCCGAGCGGCTGTACCGCGAGAGCGCGGGCGCGTTCGACCCCACGGTGGGCGCGCTGGACGGCTGGCACTTCGAACCCGGCCATGAGGCCATGCCTGCACCCGCCGAGATTGCGCAGGCGCTGCGCCACGTGGGGGGGCGTAGTCTGCGGCTCGACGCACGCGCGGGCACGGCGTATCTTGCACGGCCCGGCATGGCGCTGGATCTGGGTGGCATCGCCAAGCTGCCGATCCTCGAGGCCGGGCTGCGCGTGCTGGCGCGCGAAGGCATCGACAATGCGCTGCTCAACGGCGGAGGGGATGTGCTCGTGTCCGGGCGCCTGCAGGGCCGCCCCTGGCGTGTGGGCGTGCGCGATCCGCGCGCGCCGGAGCAACTGCTGGGCGCGATCGACATTGAGGGGCCTGGCGTGGTGGCGTCTTCAGGCGACTACGAGCGGGGCTTCCTGCGCTCGGGCCGGCGTCTGCACCACGTGCTAGATCCGCACACGGGCTGGCCCACCACCGGCGTGCACGGTGTGGCGCTGCTGGCACGCAGCGTGGAGGCCGTGAATGGCTGGGGAGCTGCCTTGATGGTGCAGGGTGTGTCTGCTGCCCCTGCCTGGAGTGCGCGGCATCCGCAGGCCGATGTCCTGGTGGCAGGCGCGGACGGCACGCTGTGGCGCTCGCCGGGCATGGCAGCGGCATTGCGTCCCGTAGCCGTCGGGTAGAGGCTTCAGGCGCCAGGCTGTTGGGCTTGCTCGCATGGCACCTTGTGCTGTGTGCGCTCGGCCAGCGTGGCGCCGAAGCGCACCGCGCTCAGGCATCCGCCCCATACGCAGCCCGTATCGAGCCCGAGCAGATCGGGGCGGTTCATCCAGCCCAACGTGGACCAGTGGCCGCAGGCTATCAGCGTGCCCGCGCTGCGCCGGCCCGGCACGTCGAACCATGGCACGAGTCCCTCAGGGGGCGTGTCCGCACTTTCGGTGCTCTCGAAATCCATGGCGCCCTCGGGAGAGCAAAAGCGCAACCGCGTGAGTGCGTTCACGATCACGCGCAACCGGTCCATGCCCGCAAGGCTGTCGCTCCATCGGTCGGGTGCGTTGCCATACATCGCGTGCAGAAAATCGTGCAGACCAGGGCCGCGCAACACGGCGTGCACCTCCTGCGCGCGCGCCAGCGTGTCGTCGGCGCTCCAGACGGGCAGCACGCCCGCGTGCACCATGAGCAGGCGCTCGCCTGCATGCACATGCGCGCGTGCGAGCGGCTGCTGGCGTAGCCAATCGAGCAAAGCATCACGGTCGGGCGCCTCGAGCACCGAAGCAAGCGTGTCGCGGCGCGAGGGCTTGCGCGCGCCGTGGGCAGTGGCCAGCAGGTGCAGGTCGTGGTTGCCCAGCAGGGGGCGTACGGAGTCTCCCAGCGCCATGCAGCGGCGTAGCACGGCGGCCGAGTCCGGGCCTCGGTTCACCAGATCCCCGAGCAGGTAGACGGTGTCGCGGCTGGGAGAGAAATCGATATGGGCCAGCAGGCGTTCGAATGCGCCGTCGCAGCCCTGGATGTCGCCAATACAGTACAGTGCCATGGTGGTCTTTACATTTTCTGATTCATGGATTTTCTGCTGATCGCGCTGCTGACCCTGCTCAATGGCGTGTTCGCAATGTCGGAACTGGCGCTTGCATCGAGCCGCAAGGTGCGTTTGGCGGCCATGTCCGAGAGCGGGGACAAGGGTGCCCGGGCGGCATTGGAGCTGCTCGACAATCCGACCCAGTTTCTGTCGTCGGTGCAGGTCGGCATTACCTCGATCGGCATGCTCAATGGTATTTTGGGCGAGGCGGCCTTCAGCGATGGTCTCGGCCGCTGGCTGCAGACGATGGGTGTGCCGGAAAGAGCTGCGGGCATCACGGCCACGGCACTGGTGGTCACCGTGATCACCTTCATCACCATCGTGTTCGGCGAGCTTGTGCCCAAGCGCATCGGACAGCTCTATCCCGAAACGGTGGCGCGCTTCGTGGCACGGCCCATGGCGGGCATGGCCCGCGTGGCCAAGCCTTTCGTGCGCCTTCTTTCGATTTCCACGCAGGCTGTGCTCCGGCTGCTGCGCATCGACAATTCCGCAGAGCGCTCCGTGACCGAAGAAGAGATCGCCGCCAGTCTGGAGGAAGGGCGCGAGGCGGGCTTGATCGAACACCACGAGCACCAGATGGTGCAGAACGTGTTCCGTCTGGATGACCGGCCGCTGACCTCGCTCATGGTGCCGCGTTCCGATGTGGACTGGCTCGATGCCGACTTGTCGGTGGTGGGCGCTCTGCGCATGGCTGGCATTGATGCGGGTAAGGGCGGGCACTCCTGGTACCCAGTGTGCCGTGGTTCGCTGGACGACGTCGTGGGCGTGGTCAGCGTGGCGCAATTGCTGGCCCTGGGGTCTGATGCACCAGGCTTGCTGGAAGATTATGTTGTGCCGGCTTCCTTTGTTCCCGAAACGTTGAGTGGTATGGAGCTTCTCGACCAGTTCCGTGCCCGCTCGGGCCGCCTGGTTTTCGTGGTGGATGAATATGGCGTGGTGCAAGGGATCATGACGCCGCGCGATTTGCTCGAAGCCATCACGGGGGAGTTGCAACCGGGGGCTGCCAGCGACGCCTGGGCCACGCAGCGGGAAGACGGCTCATGGCTGCTCGATGGCCTCATGCCGGTTTCCGAATTGAAAGCGCGCCTTGATATTCGGGATTTACCTGAAGAAGACCGCGGCCGCTATAACACAGTGGCCGGATTGCTGCTTGCCGAGTCGGGTCATTTGCCGAGCGTGGGTGAGCGCATCGCTTGCGCTGGCTGGGTATTCGAGGTGCTCGATTTGGATGGCAGGCGCATCGATAAGGTATTGGCGCAGGTGGAAAAATTGGCGGAAGCGTAAGGGGCGGTAAAGGGTTGTGGAAATTGCGTATTCATGAATCTCTGCACGCAATCGGCATTATTCATATAATAAAAGCTCGATTCACCAATTTCATGCCATACCATGACCACTTCCTACAAAGAGCTGCTGAAACAACGCGAAGCCCTGGAACAACAAATCAGTGAGGCCCGCCGCCGGGAGTTGGCGGAAGCGGTTTCCCAGGTGCGAGCGATTGTGGCCGAATATGGCCTCTCGGCTCAGGACGTGTTTCCGGCGGGGCGCGCACCCCGTGCGGCGTCGGCCGCAGGCAGCAAGGTGGCTCCCAAGTACCGCAACCCCGCCACGGGCCAGACCTGGACCGGCCGGGGCAAGGCTCCCAAGTGGATCCAGAACGAGGATCGCGAGAAGTTCGCCATCTGAAACCCATGGTCTGGGTAGGGGGTTATTCCCCGGCAATCAAGTCCGCTTTGCGGACTTTTTTGTTTGCGGCCGCTATTGCGCGTCAGTGGGGGGCTGCCGAGAATAGACAGCATTACCTGTTCCCCACTGCTAGGAGCCTTACATGGCCTTGTCGTCCCGCACCGCGCGCCACGCCTTTGCTTCCACCCTCAAGGAGTTCCAGACGGCCTCGGGTCGCAGCGGCAAGCTGTATTCGCTGCCCGCTCTGACCCGGAAGTTCCCCCAGATTGCACGTTTACCGGTATCGATTCGTATCGTCCTCGAATCGGTGCTGCGCAATTGCGATGGCCGCAAGGTGACGGCCGAGCATGTGGAGCAATTGGCGCAGTGGCAGCCCCAGGCCGAGCGCAAGGACGAAATCCCCTTTGTCGTGGCGCGCGTGGTATTGCAGGACTTCACGGGCGTGCCGCTGCTGGCTGATTTGGCTGCCATGCGCAGCGTGGCCCAGAAATTGGGGAAAAATCCCAAGAAAATCGAGCCGCTGGTGCCTGTGGATCTCGTGGTGGACCACTCGATCATGGTGGATCATTACGGCACCAGGAAGGCGCTGGACCTCAATATGAAACTCGAATTCCAGCGCAACCGCGAGCGCTACGAGTTCATGAAGTGGGGCATGCAGGCGTTCGATACCTTTGGCGTGGTGCCTCCGGGTTTTGGCATCGTGCACCAGGTCAATCTTGAGTACCTCGCGCGCGGCGTGCACCAGCGCAAGGACGGTGTGTTTTACCCCGATACCCTTGTCGGCACGGACAGCCACACGACCATGATCAATGGCATCGGTGTGGTGGGCTGGGGCGTGGGCGGTATCGAGGCCGAGGCGGCCATGCTGGGGCAGCCCGTCTATTTCCTCACGCCCGACGTGGTGGGCTTTGAGCTTACCGGCCGGCTGCGCGAGGGCGTGACCGCCACCGACCTCGTGCTCACGGTGACCGAACTCCTGCGCCGCCACAAGGTGGTGGGCAAGTTCGTCGAGTTCTTCGGCGAGGGCACGCGCACGCTCTCGCTGCCCGACCGCGCCACCATTGGCAACATGGCGCCTGAATATGGCGCCACGATGGGCTTCTTCCCTGTGGACGAGAAGACCATCGATTATTTCAAGGGCACGGGCCGCAGCAAGGCCGAAATCGAAGCCTTCGAGGCCTACTTCAAGGCCCAGGGCTTGTTTGGCGTGCCGCGCGCGGGCGAGATCGACTATTCCCAGGTCGTGCGCCTGGACCTCGGCGACGTGGCGCCGAGCCTGGCAGGCCCCAAGCGCCCGCAGGACCGCATCGAGATCGGCAACGTCAAGGCCCAGTTCACCAGTCTGTTCAGCAAGCCCGCTGCCGAAAACGGCTTCAACCAGCCGGCCGATCGCCTGCAGCAGCGCCACCGCGTGGGCTGCGGCGACGGCGCACCAGCCGCCGAGGCACCCCAGCCCCAGCCGGGTGCGGCGCGGCCCGTGGTCGAGATGGTGGGCAACCGTCCCACCCTGGAAACCGCGCACGCCGACGCGCAGGCCGCCACGGTGTGCGAGCTGCCTGCCGACGACGCCAAGGTGCTCAAGATCGGCAACGGCGATGTGCTGATCGCCGCCATCACGAGCTGCACCAACACCTCCAACCCCAGCGTGCTGCTGGCGGCGGGCCTGCTGGCCAAGAAGGCCGTGAAGGCGGGGCTCAAGGTGCAGCCGCACATCAAGACCTCGCTCGCGCCCGGTTCACGCATCGTGACCGAGTACCTGGCCGAGACCGGCCTGCTGCCCTACCTTGAAAAGCTCGGCTTTGCCGTGGCGGGCTACGGTTGCACGACCTGCATCGGCAACGCGGGCGACCTCACGCCCGAACTCAACGAGGCCATTGCCAAGAACGATCTCGTCTGTGCAGCCGTGCTCTCGGGCAACCGCAACTTCGAGGCGCGCATCCACCCCAACCTCAAGGCCAACTTTCTGGCGAGCCCACCGCTCGTGGTGGCCTACGCGATCGCCGGCACGGTGCTCAAGGACCTCATGACCGAGCCCGTGGGAAAGGGCAAGGGCGGGCGCGACGTGTACCTGGGCGACATCTGGCCGTCGAGCGAGGAAATCCACGCCCTCATGCGCCACGCGATGAATGGCAAGGCGTTCCGCGAGAACTACGGCAAGGTCAAGAGCGACCCCGGCAAGCTCTGGAGCGCGATCCGCGGCGTGGGCGGCACCGCCTACACCTGGCCCCAGAGCACCTACATCGCCGAGCCGCCATTCTTCAGCGGATTCTCGCTGCAAGGGGCGGGTGATGGCAGCGGTGCGGTGGGCGTGGAGGGCGCGCGCATCATGGCGCTGTTCGGCGACTCGATCACCACCGACCACATCTCGCCGGCCGGCTCTATCAAGGAAAGCTCGCCCGCGGGGCAATGGCTGCTGCAGCACGGCGTGATGAAGCAGGACTTCAACAGCTACGGCGCGCGGCGCGGCAACCACGACGTGATGATGCGCGGCACCTTCGCCAACGTGCGCATCAAGAACCTCATGATCCCGCCCCTGGCCGACGGCTCGCGCGAGGAGGGCGGCGTGACGCTGTTCCAGAACGATGGCGCGCTGCAGGGCGAGAAGATGTTCATCTTCGACGCGGCCATGCGCTACATCGAGCAGAAGACACCCACCGTGATCTTCGCGGGTGAGGAGTACGGCACGGGCTCCAGCCGCGACTGGGCTGCCAAGGGCACGCAACTGCTGGGCATCAAGGCCGTGGTGGCCAGGAGCTTCGAGCGCATCCACCGCTCCAACCTCGTGGGCATGGGCGTGCTGCCGTTGCAGTTCCAGGGCGCGGATTCGTGGGAGTCGCTGGGCCTTACGGGCAGCGAGCGCATCGACGTGCGGCCCGATCCAGCGCTCACGCCGCAGAGCGACGCCACGCTCGTCATCCACCGCGCTGACGGAACGCGGCGCGAGGTCACGGTGAAGCTGCGTATCGACACGCCCATCGAGGTCGACTATTACCGCGCAGGCGGCATCCTGCCCTATGTATTGCGGCAACTGTTGACGCTCCCCTGAGCGGCTGTGCCGCTTCCCCCCGCTCTCGCAATGCAATGCGGACAAGGGGACGCAACCCTCGCTGCGGGCGGCCCTTGCTCTGCATCCATCGCTTGGGGCCCCAGCTTCATGCCGCAGCGGCATCGTCCATGCCCCCTCCTGTGGAAGGCACAATGCGCCCATGAAGAAGCAGGTGTTGATCGCGGGTGGCGGCATCGGTGGCCTGGCCGCCGGCATAGGCGCGGCGCGCGCGGGCTGGGAGGTGCGGCTGTTCGAGCGCGCGGCGGCATTCAGCGAGGTGGGCGCGGGCGTGCAGCTCGGGCCCAATGTGGTGCGCCGGCTGCAGGCCTGGGGGCTACAGGCTTCGCTGCAGGCCGTGGCGGCTTTTCCCCCGCGCCTCGTGGTGCGCTGCGCGCTCAGCGGCGCGCAGCTCGCGGCGCTGCCGCTCGGGGCCACGGCCGTGGAGCGCTACGGCGCGGCCTACGCCACCATCCACCGGGCCGATCTGCATGCGCTGCTGCTCGAGGGCCTGCGCCAGGACCCCGATGTGCACCTGAACCTCGACCAGGCCATCGAAAGCCATAGCGAATCCGAAGGCGCCATTACCGTGCGCACGCGCTGCAACAAGGTCATCGAGGGTGACGCCCTCGTGGGCGCCGACGGCGTGCGCAGCCGCACGCGCGCCCAGCTGCTCGGCGACGGCCCGCCACGCGTGACGGGCCACCTGGCCTACCGTGTGGTGGTGCCGCAGCAGGCCTTGCCCGAGCGTTTGCGCGCCACCCAGGTCACGGCCTGGATGGGGCCGCGCCTGCATGTGGTGCAGTACCCCGTGCGCCGCGGCGAGCTGCAGAACGTGGTGGTCATCATCGAGGGCCCGGCGCCGCAAGACCTGGACACCTGGGACCACAGCGCCAACGCGGCGGATCTGGAGGCCGCGCTCGCGGGTACCTGCAGCGCGCTGCAGGACCTCGTGCGCGGCGTCCCTGAGGCCGGTGGCGGCTGGCGCCTGTGGCCGCTGGCGGACCGCCCGCCCGTGCGCTCGGCGGCACAGATGGCGCAGGGCCTGGTTGCGCTGCTGGGCGATGCGGCCCACCCGATGCGCCCCTACCTCGCGCAGGGCGCGGGCATGGCCATCGAGGACGCGGCCGAGCTGCAGCGCGCGCTGGCCATGCACGACCTCGAGGTGCCGCTGCGCCTGCGCCGCTACGCGCTCAACCGCTGGCAGCGCAACGCGCGCGTGCAGGCGCGCTCCCTGCGCAATGGCCGCATCTTCCACGCGACCGGACCCGTGCGCTGGGGGCGTGACCTGTCGTTGCGCCTGCTGGGGGAGCGCCTGCTGGACTTGCCCTGGCTTTACCGGGGGGATGGGTCTAGCGCCAGTTTGCTCTGAAAAATATAGCTAACTATAAAGGTGGCAAAAGCACTAGCGGTCACTTTTGCCTAAAACACCGGGAGCGGGAAGCCACCGGAAGGCCAGGGCACCCGCCGCGAGCAGCGCCGCGATGGTGAGCATGACCGCCACGTAGGGATCGCCGCCCCGCGCATGCGTAAGCGAGGCGGCCAGCCCCGTAACCCACTGCATGAGCGCCACGCCGAGGAACATGGCCATGGTGAACACCGCCATGGCGCGCCCCGTCATCGCGGCGGGATAGGCAGAGCGCACGTCGGCGTACTGCAGCACGATGTAGCCCGAGAGCACGCCCGCGGCGATCGCACCCCCCACGTCCATCCAGGCGCTGTGCAGCAGCGCGATGCCCAGGAACAGGCCGGCCATGAGCACGGTGCCGCCGACGATCCAGCGCCGCCGCCGGGCCACGCCCGGATCGAGCCGCCCGAACAGCGCGGGCCCGAACAGCGACACCAGCGAGACGACCACGGCCACGTTGCCGCTCTGCACGAGCGAATACCCGTGCCGCTCGATGAGCAGCGGACCGAGCCACAGTCCGCGCAGCGCAAGGAACGATGCATAGGTCACGAGCGCCAGCAGCATGATGCCCAGCGTGTGCGGCAGGAGGAACAGCGCCCCGAAGCCGCGCGCCGCTTGGCCCAGCGATTCGCGCGGTCCCACATCGGCAGCCCGTGCAGGTTCGTGCACGCGCCAAAAGATCACCAGCCACGCGAGCGCCGCCAGCCCCGCGAGCACCGCGAAACCCATGCGCCATGAGGACTGCTGCACGAGCCACGCGAGCGGCGTACCCGTGAACAGCATGCCCAGCCCGCCCAGGCCCATGGCCACGCCCGACACCACGGCGAAGCGCTGCGGCGCAAAGTAGCGCGCGATGAACACCGTGCAGACCAGGAAAGCCGGTGCGCAGCCCACGCCGATCAGCGCCTGGCCCAGCAGCACCGCACCGTAGCCCGGTGCCCAGGCCGACAGCACCGAACCCACCACCGTGAGCGGAAACGCCGTGAGCACGGTGCGCCGCACGCCGAAGAGGTCGATGCCGATGCCCATGAACAGCTGCATGCCGCCGAACGCGAACGCGAACGTCCCCGCGAACAGGCCCAGGGCTTGTGGTGACAGCCCGAACTCGGCCTGCAGCCCCGTCGCGATGATGGCGGTGATGGTGCGAAAGGCCTGGCTCAGCGCAAAGCCCGACACCAGGGCCAGCAGCATGGCCCAGGCAGCGCGCGCGGGCAGCGCCGGAGCGCGGGAAGAAGGTGGAGACACGGCGGGGCAGTGGGGCGGTGGCGATGGGGCCCCAAGGCTACACGAGCCGCGCACATTCTGCTGGCGGCCGGTGTGCGCGGCGCAGTGCTACTGGCTCAAGCCCAGGGCGAGGGCGCTGTCGAGCGGGCCCTCGTGCTGCCGCGCGCGAAAACCTGTGAGGTGGGCGGGCACGCTCCACCAGTAGCTCAGCGTGCCGCCAGGGTCAAAGGTGGAAGGCAGGTTGGGCCAGGGCAGCGTGGCGGGGCTGGCGCCGCGTGGCAGGGTCTGCTCGGGGTCTTCGGTATCGTGCGGCCCGTACAGTGCCTCCTGCCCGGTGGCTTCGAGTTGCTGGTCCAGCAGATCTGCGGGCCAGCGTTCGCGCTGGGCCTGCCCGATCACGGCCGCCCAGGCATGTGCCAGCGCGCTGGCGTGGGGCAGCAGCGCGGGCAGATCGGCGCGGCCGAGGGGCAGCGTGACCACGAGCGGGAATTTGCGCCCTACGCGGTCGCAGGATGGCGCCCATACGCCGAGTTGGCTGTGCGCGATCGCAGGTTGCTCGGGCAGCAGAAAAGCCCACGGGGGCATGTGCTGCCAGACCTCGGGCAGCCGTTGCGCATGCAGGGCTGCGAGCGCCTCCAGGCCCGCGGCACCCCAACGGTCCCAGAACTGCTGCAAGCCATAGGGCATGCGGCGCGCGGCGAAATCGCCCACGCCGGGCAGTTTGCCGTACCAGGCGCAGCCAGGTGGCGGTGCGTTGGCGTCCGGGGCAGGGAGGGGGGCGGCGGGAGGCATGCGCTACACCTTTCCGGGGCAGGCGAAAGCCTCGAGCTGGGGCAGGCGCAGCGGGTTGCGCACCGACTGAGCGGCGAACTCGATGGACACGGTGCGCCCACCATCGAGCGCGAAGTTCACGAGCAGCTTCTCGGGCGCTCCGCCGGGCTGCACCTGGCCGCGATCGATGAGGCGGTGCAGGGCCCAGAAGCCATCGGTGGCGATTACCTGGGGCGGGCTGCCCTTGGCTGGCGTGACGCTGAGCTTGACCTGGTTGGTGCCGCGCGGGCCGGGCCAGCTGATGCGGCCCGAGGCATCGGCGCCCGGGGTGGCACTGAGCACCTGGCCGTCCACGTCGAGATCGAGCTTGTCGGCGCCGCCGAGCTGGACCACCCGCACGATGAGGTCGAACTTGACGCTGCGGCTGCCCGGCGTGAAGAACGCATCGCGTATGGTGGCGGCACGCTGGAACTGCGCCACGTCGGCGGCCGAGCCCGCACCCGCGCCCTCGGGGCCGGGGCGTGGCACCCAGGTGCTGCGCGAGGTGTCGACGTAGGGGGCGAGGTTCTTCTGAAAGGTGTCGTCCATGAGCCCTCCCGGTGCGAAGACCTGGGCGAAATCGTTGGCCTGCACGTCCTGCCGGGCGTTGCGCACGAAGGGATAGCGTCCGCTGATGACGGCGCCGCAGGTCTGGCCCACGCTGCCCTTGATGGCGGCATTGGCCGTGCTGCGCGTGCCGCCTGCTACCTGCTGCGAGGCCTGGCCGATCAGGCCTTCGAGCACGTTGCGCACGGGTGGCGGCAGGCGCGCGGCCTCGGTGCGCAGGCGGTTCTCGGCGTCCTGGGTGCGCGGCACCAGGCCGCCGCGCAGCGCGCTTTCGGCCGCAACCAGGCTGGCCTGGTACTCCTCAATGACCTTGGAGAGCGCGTCGATGGGGGCCGTGCCCGGCGGGCCTTTGGTGAGCGTGTGCAGTGGGGTGAAGGGGCCGTCCACCATCATCTCGATGCGGTCCTCGGTGGCGGCCGCGCTGCCCAGCGCCACGCCGGCTGCGCTGCTCACCTCCTGCTTGAGGCGGTTGAGCTTTTCCACGGCCTGGCCCACGCTACCGCTGCTGGCGGTCTCGGTGGGCGTGAGCCGCGTCTCGCGCGCAGCCGCGCGGGTGAGCAGCAGCAACGGCGAATCGGGCGAGGACAGCAGCCGCGCCATCTGGATCGTCTCGGCCAGGCTGGCGCGCGGCAGCAGGCGCACGTCGCCCAGGTAGTCCTGCCAGGTGCGAGCGTATTCAGTGAGGTACAGGCGCTTGATCTGCTGCGTGCTTTGCAGCAGCTCCACGGGGTTGGGGGCCGCCACGGTGCCGCGCGAGGGCGCGCGGCCCAGCACCCAGGCGTCTTCCTGGCTGAGGTCGGCCAGGGCGCCGGCCAGCTCCTTTTGGAACTGTTGGTAGCCGCGCGGCGTGTAGAGGCCCGGAATGCCTGCGTTGAGCGGCTGGCGGCTCGCACGCGTGAGCACGTTGGGGGCCTCGGCGCCGGCCACGGCGGCGATGCTGAACTCGGGCAGATCAGGCCCCAGCAGGCGCGCCTTGATGCGGCTGTAGGCGCGGCTGGCAGGGGGCTGCTGGCCGAGCACCTCGCGCGCCTGGCGCACCAGGTCGCGCTGCTGCGGGTAGGGCGAAACCAGCATGCGATCTCGCAGCAAGGCATCGAGGTGGGCGTCGAGCTGGCGGCGCTGCTCCAGCGTGGCGGCGGTCTGGCTGCGGTCCCAGTCGGCGCGGATCCAGAGCTTGAGCGCATCGGCGTTGAAGTGCCCATCGCCGCCCAGCATCAGGTAGGCCTTGAGGGCTTGGTAAAGGTAGTCGGCGTTGCCTTGCGGGGCTTGGCGCAGCAGGTTCTCCAGGCGCTGCGCCACACGGGGCAGTAACGCGTCTTCAAGCAAACGGTTATAGGCCTGCTGGCCACCGGCCTCGAGCTTGTCGCCCTGGTATAGCCCCCAGCGGTAGGACCAGGGCACCGCGTCGGGAGGGAAGGCATCGCTCCAGGCCACTTCGCGCGCCTGGTTGAGCAGGGGCAGCAGCGCTGCAACGTTGTCGCTGGGCGCCGTCGGCACCTTCTGCGCCTCGGCTGCAAGCGCCTGGGCCTTGTCACCCACCTCGCCGATATAGCGCAAGTTGCTGCCGTAGCTGACCCAGGGCGACCAGGCGATGTTGGCGCCCACGAACAGTAGCGCGCAGACGCCCAGGCCCGCCCACCGCAGCGCCGCCATGCGCCGCTCGGCCGCGAGGTTGCGCCCCGCGATGAAATGTTCGGGGAAGACCACCTGCTGCAGCAGGTCCTGCAGGAAGAAGCTTTTGCCCGTTCCGCCGCCGGGCGCGGCCACGCCCTCGCTGGCGACCTTGCTCGGAACGTGGAAGGTGCGCTGCATGGCGCCGAGCACGCGGTCGAAAGGCGTGCCCTCCTGCGTGCCCGAGGTGAAGTACACGCCACGCAGCAGCGGCTGCTCGTTGAACTTGGATTCGCTGAACACCTCAGCCAACAGCCGCCCCAGCACCTCGCGCAGGCCGTGGAACTGCTGCGGCAGCGCATAGGCCAGCGCACGCCGCGACAGGTCGGGCTCGGCGAGCAGCCGCTCGTGCATGCCGTCGTCGAGCCGGTGCTTGAGCAGGTCGAACTCGCGCTCGAAATGCTCGCGGATGTTGGCCACGCCCGGCTGGCGAGCGTCGTAGGGCAGCGTGAAGCCCCAAACTTGCGCGCGCTCTTCGCGCCCGAGGTTCAGGAAGTACTCGGAGAAGCCCGAGAGCAGGTCGGTCTTGGTGACCAGCACGTAAACCGGCAATTGCACGCCCAGGCCTTCGCGCAGCTCGGCCAGGCGCGCCTTGAGCGCGGCCGCGTGCTGCTGGCGTTCCTGGGCGTTCATCTGCAGCAGGTCTGGCACCGAGAGCGTGAGCAGCACGCCGTTGAGCGGCTGGCGTGGCCGGAAGCGCCGCAGCAGGCCCAGAAAGCCCTGCCACTCGGCCTTGTCCACGGCGGTGTTGCTTTCCTGGGTGGTGTAGCGCCCTGCGGTGTCGATGAGCACGGCCTCGTTGGTGAACCACCAGTCGCAGTTGCGCGTGCCGCCCACGCCGCGGATTGCGGCCTTGCCGAACTGCTCGGCCAGCGGAAAGCTCAATCCGGCATTGACCAGGGCCGTGGTCTTGCCCGACCCTGGCGCGCCGATGAAGGCGTACCACGGCAGCTGGTACACGTACTGCCGCGACAGGCCCGCGAGCCAGCCGCCGTTCTGCTCGCCCCCCAGGCGCGCCTTCTTGAGCACCTCGGCGGCCTGCTTGAAGCGGCGGCCGAGTTCCGCCACTTCTTCCTGGCCTGCAGGGCCCTGGGCGCCGCCCTGGCTTTGCTGCAGCCTGGCAAGCTGGTTGAGCAGGGCGCCGTTGAGCGAGCGCTCGCGCCACCAGCGCACGAACTGCTTGAGCAGCCACAGGCCCCAGAGGGCGCCAATCACGAGCCACCGTACCCAGGCCGGCCCAAGCGGATGGGCCTGGGCCTCGGAGAATGACACGGCCAGCAGCGGCCCTGCAAACCAAATCAGCAGCGACAGCAGTACGAGCAGCAGCAGCGCCAGCGTGGTGCGGTTGACGATGGCATGCAGCAGTCGGCGCAAGGTACTCATGGTCTGGGCTCCTTGCGTTTCATTGGCCAGGCGCGTTGAGCTCGCGGTCGCGCTCCTGTGGCGCGACCAGCAGGGTCACCTCGACGCGGCGGTTGCGCGAGCGGTTCTCGGCGCTGTCGTTGGGCGCCACGGAGTCGCTGTCGGCGCGGCCCTCGGCGCGCGTGCGATTCTTGGCCTGCAGGCGCTCGTCGATGATGCGCCGCACCGCGTCGGCGCGCGCCTGCGACAGCTCGTAGTTGGAGGGGAAGCGCACCGTGCGGATCGGTACGTTGTCGGTATAGCCCGTCACGAGCACCGTGCCGCTCACGGTGTTGAGCGCATCGGCCACGCGCGCGAGCACGGGCAGGTAGCGCGGCTTGACCTCCGTGGCGCCGGAGTCGAACAGCCCGTCGCCGCGCAGCGTGACCACGCTGCGGTCGGCCTCGTCGCGCACGGTGACCAGGCCCTCGCGCACCTCGGGCTCGAGGAACTGGGCGAAGCGGCGCACGGGCGCGCGCTCCACGGGCGCGGCCTGGGCCTTGGGCACGCGCACGCTGGCGAGTGTGCTGAACACCTCGCTGGAGCGGTTGGCCAGGAAGAACGCATAGAGCGCATAGATGAGCACGAGCAGCAGCAGCGTGGCGCCTGCCGCGATCCACAGCGGCAGAAAGCCCCAGCGCGCGCGGCCGTCGGCCTCTGCGCCGCGCCAGTGCTGGGACAGGGCGCGCGGGTATTCGCCGCGCGTGCTGCCGATGATCTCCACGAGGCGCCTGCGCAGCGCCTCAAGCTGCGTGCGGCCGTTGTCCACCACGCCGAAGCGGCCTTCGAAGCCCAGGGCGATGCACACCGCCATGAGCTCGATGAGGTCCAGGTGCTTCTTGGGCTCCTGGGCCAGTCGCGCGAGCAACTGGAAGAATTTTTCACCACCCCAGGTCTCGTTGTGGAAGGTAACGAGCAGGCTGTGGCGCGACCACACGCCAGCGCCGCCCCAGGGCGTCTTGGCGGCGGTTTCGTCGAGCGCGGTGCACAGCGCGTAGCGCGCGCCCAGCACCACCTCTGGGCTCACCTGGGCCTCGCGCGCGCGGCGCTCGAACAGCTGCACCTGCTCGACCAGGTACTGGCGCAGCTGGGCCGGGTCGGGGTGGTGGGGCATGACGCGGATCTGCGGAATCAGGCTCAGCAGCGGGTTGGCCGCCATGGCGAGCGGGTTGGCACCGCTCAGGATCTCGGGCAGGTCGGGGGCGAGCGCCGGCTCGACGGGAAGTGGGGCGGTAGGCCCCGCTGCGGGCTGCGCGGGCGGTGGCGCAGCGGCAGGCGCATTGAACAGCGCGAACGGGTCCAGTCCGGCGGCGGACGGCATGGAGGGCGGGGGCGGAAAGGGGGTGCTCATGATCGAATCGCCCAGAACTCGAGCTTAAGGCCCGGAAAGTCGCCCGCGATGTGCATGGCCAGCCCGCCCGAACGCTCGAGCGCGTGCCAGAACTCGCTCGCCGTGTCGAGTTCAAAGTAGTTGTTGCCCGCGTGGTACGGAATCTGCCGTGGCGCCACCGGCAGAGGCCGCAGGCCCACGCCCGGAAGGTGCAGGTTGACGAGGTCGCGGATTTTCTCGACCGGGCCGATCTTGACCTGGGCCGGAAACTGCTTGCGCACGAGCTCTCCGGGCAGGTCGGCCGCCACGGCGAGCACGAAGCTCGCGCGGCGGATCAGCTCGGGGTCGGCGATCACGGCCACGCGCACGCCGTAGGCACGCTCCATGAGCTCGATCTGGAAGGCGTTCTGCTCCAGCACCATCGACAGTGAGCGGCGCAGGTCGGCCATCAGGGGCTGAAAGCAGCTGGCCAGGTCGTCGTGCTGGTAGGCCGGATAGTCGCCGGGGCGGCGTGCCTGGGTGGTGAAGGTGCTGAGGTCGCCGGCCAGGGCGAGCAGGTCGGCGTACAGGCGCTCGGGGTGCAGCGTGCGCAACTGCGAAAGGTGGGCCACCACGGGCTCGTGGCGGTTCACAAGTTGCAGCATGAGGAAATCCGCCACTTCGGAAACCCCTCCACGCCCGGGCGACGACAGCCGAGCCGCCAGCGCTTCGCCCCGGTGGTGCAAAAGGCCCGCGAGCTCGCGCAGGAACCCCGAGAGCACCGCGCTTTCGTGCGCGGCCACCAGGGGGGGAATGTGCTGCTCGTCCAGAGCCACCGACAGGTCGTTGCGGCGCTCGGTCACGGTGGCCACGCACACCTGCATCCAACCTTCGGGCACTTCGCCCTCGGGCAGCAGGCGCAGACGCGGCAAGGCCAGCTGGATGGGGGCGGGCTCGCCGCCCACGGAGTTCTGGTCGGGCGCGTCTTCGTCCTGCACGCGGTAGCGCGCCAGGGAGCGCACATCGTCTTCAAACGACACTTCCTCGCTGCCGGGGCGGTACATGGGCAGGCACAGCATGATGCGCTGGCTGCGCACGTTCTCGCCGATGGCCAGCGCGGGCGGGGCGTCTTGCACGTCGGGGAAGGCGAAGGGCGTGCCGTCGGGCATCACGCCGCTGGCACGCGCGAGGGCCACCTGGCCGATGGCGAGTGCCGCGCTGTCGAGCGTGAGCGCGTGGAAGCCCCAGAAGTGCCCCTCGGCGCACAGCAGGGCCTGGCGTCGCGCGAATTCATGGTGGCGCTCGGCCTGCTGGAAATGCTGGGGCCGCAGGAACATGCCCTCCGACCAGACCACGCGGCTGCGGTCACTCATGCGCACCTCCCGACCAGTGCCTGGTCATCAGAACGTCCGGATGACTTGCTCATTGTGTTCGACCGCTTTCTTGTACCGTTCGAATTTCTGCTGCAACTCGGCGAACGCCTTGGCATAGCGTGCCATGGCATCCACGATCTGGGCAACCCCCTTGGCCACGGTGGCCGCCAGCACGAGGGCCTCGCCGTCGCTTGCCGCGTCCACCCCATCGCTGAGCGTGCTCACCGCTTCAGAGATGTCGGCCTTGACCTGCTCCACCATGTCCTTGACGTCCTCGTAGTCCTGCATGGCCTGGTTGACCTGGGCCACGTCGTCATCGAGCAACTGGGACGCCTTGTTCATCTTGGCCGTGGCGTCGTCGACGACGGACTTGGTGTCCTCGATGGTCTTGGCCAGGGCGTCGGTCGTGGGCATGTCATACCTCCGGTACGGTTTCGCTGGCTGTGAGTTCGGTGCCGGCCAGCATCTTGTGGGTCTGCGACAGCGCGGGGCGCAGTGCCTCGCCGGCCCGCGCGAAGCGCTCGCGCACGGTGGGGGCCGCACCTGCGCAGGCGCGCGGGTGCAGGCACAGCAGCATGCAGTGCGCGGCGGCCGCACGGTCCGGTCCCCGGGCGATGCGCTGAGCGATGTGCGGCAGTTGCATGTCGCCTGGGCGGGCGCGCACCCGCACGAGGGCGCGGCACAGGCTTTCTTCCTGCGCTGCGTCGCCGCTGCAGGCCACGAGCAGGCGCGCCAGCACGGGCGCCGCACTCTGGGCCGCTTCGCCCAGGGCCCCCACGGCTTCGAGGGCGGCCTGGCGCTGTGCGGCTTCTGGCGCTCGGGTGGCCGCGTCCAGCAAGGCCTGCAGCGCAGGGCCGCGCGGGTTCAGGCGCGCCAGCGCCGCATAGCCGGCGATGGCGGTGGGCAGGAGCGGTGCGTTCTGCAATATGCGCACCAGAAAGCCGCCCTGCCGCTCGCGGGCCGAGGGGTCATCGCCCGCGCTGGCGGCCAGGGCCTGCAGCAGTTCGGTGGTCCACTGGCCGGGCGGGGTCTGCAGCACGAACGGCGCCAGCGAAGCCGCATGGCGTGTGGCGAAAGGGCTGAAGGCGAGCAAGGCGACGCGGCGGGCATTCGGCTCGGCATCGAGCAGCAGTGCTTGCACCGAGGGCACCGCCGCGTCGGGCAGGGCCTGCAGGCGGTACAGCGCATGGGCGGCGGCGGTGCGCACGGCGGGCGGGGCCGTGGGCGCGCATTGCGTGGCCAGCCAGTCCAGTGCCTCGGGCTGGGCCTGTGCGGGGGGCAGGCTGCCCAAGGCCGACACCGCCAGCTGCGCCGCAAGGGCGTCGCCCGCGCAGGCCTGGGCCGCGTTCAGCAGGGCTTCGCGGCAGGCCGCCAGCGGCGCACCGCTTTGTACGGCCATGCCCAACGCGCCCAGGCGTACCTCGGGCTCGGGCGCGCGCAGGCGCTGCGCCAGCACATCGGCAGGCCAGAGGGTGGGTGCGGGCAGGGGGGGCATGGCGTGCGCTTTCGCTCTATATCAAGTTGCCCACGCCTGGCGTGTAGGTGGCCGAAACGATGCTCGGCGTGACGATGGTGCCTGCCACGTTGAGCATGCCGGCGATGTTGACGATGCCCACGAGGTTGATCGTTGCGGCAGTAATGGTGACGGTGCTGCCCGTGACGGTGACGGCGGCCCCGCCCGTGACCGAAACTGCCCCCCCCGCCAGGATGGTGACGCTGGCGCCCGCGGTCAGCGAGCTGCTGGCACCCACTTCAACGGTGTGGCTTGCGCCCACGGTGGTACTGTCCGAAATGCCGATGGTGCTGCTGCGCGATCCGCCGACGGTCAGCGTTTGCGTGCCGACCACCGTGGTCCTATCGGTGGCATCCACATTGACCTGGCGGTTCAGGCAGCTTACCGAGTACTTCAGGGGCGTTAGCACGCCATAGCCTGCGGCGGCGAAATGGGTGGTTTTGCCGGTGGAGGTCACCACCTCCTTGCCCGCCACCACCGATTTGCGCCCGCCCTGCACGAAGTTGAGCTGCGTGCCGCCGATGTTGTTCTTCTCGTCGCCGCCCACGGTGATGGTGTGCTTGCCGCCCACGCTCTCGCGGTGGTCCCCGCCGGTTTTTTCGGCCAGGTTGCCGCCCACGCTTTGCGTGCGTTTGCCCTTGACCATGTTGCTCTGGTTGCCGAGTACGCTGAGGCTCTGGGAGCCCGCCACGGCCGTCGACTGATGGGCCTGCACCTGCAGGGTTTGGTTGGCCGCCACGACGGTGCGGCAGTCGTTGGCCACGAAGCGGTCGTCGTTGTGGCCCACGCGGGTCTGGCGGTCATTGCCGATGACGCGCGACTCGTTGAGTTCGACCACGCTGTCGAAGTTGCGCTGGGCGTGCAGGTAGAACTGCTCTTTGCCTTTGAGGTCCTCCATGCGGATTTCGTTGAAATCCACCGCGCTGCCGCCCTGGGTGGAGCGCGATTTGAAGCCGCTGGCGGTTTTGTTGGCAGGCAGTCCGTAGGGGGGCATCTGGTCGGCGTTGTAGACGCGGCCTGTGATCAAGGGGTGGTCGGGGTCGCCGTCGATGAAGTCCACCACCACTTCCTGGCCGATGCGCGGGATCTGGATGAAGCCCCATTTCTCGCCCGCCCAGGGTGAGGCCACACGCATCCAGCAGCTGCTGTGCTCGTTGCGCTGGCCGTAGCGGTCCCAGAAGAACTGCACCTTCACGCGCCCGTATTGATCGGTATAGATCTCCTCGCCGGGCGGGCCCACCACCACGGCGGTCTGCAAGCCGTGGGCCCGCGGCTTGGGTGTGACCTGGGGCGGGCGGTAGGGCAGGCTCGTGGGCTGGGCGGTGGTTTCGAAGCGCCAGTCGGAGTCCCCCTCACCGCCGCCGCCCACCGCCATGCGCGTGTTGTCGCGCAGGTAGTAGGTGAGCCCCACGGCCAGGTATTCGCGGTTCTGGTCGGCGCGAGGGCAGCGCTCGAGCGAGAACAGGTAGCCTGGCGCCATGGTGCGCACCGTGGTGTGGCCCAGGGTGCGTTCACGGTCGGCCTGCAAGGCCTCAAGCCGTGTTTCGGCATAGCTCTCACCGTCGTCGAGCTGCACGTAGCCGCCGGGCCAGGTATAGCGCTCCCAGGGGTCGTGGCTGTGCCCCATGGGTTGCTGGCGCCGGGTCTTGAGGTCGGCGCGCGGCTTCTCGAAGTCGTAGTCGTCGCTCAGGTACTCGCCCGAGGCAACGTCCTCGCAAACCTCCCAGCTGTTGAAGTGCTCTTCGGTGGCCACGGTGCCGGCATCCACGCCGAAGTACTTGATGCTGGGCTTGCCGGGCAGTGGTGCATGGCTGCCAATGTCGTCAATGAGCACGAGCGTGTGGTTATTGGCCTGGTGCTCGAAGAAGAAATAGATGCCCTCGTGCTCCATGAGGCGCATCACGAAGTTGAGGTCGGTTTCCTGGTACTGCACGCAGTACTCCCATTCGCGGTAGCTCTTGCGCAGGCGCAGCTCCAGTGGCGATCCGTACTTGCCGAGCACGTCGGAAACGATGTCGGGCACCTTCATGAACTGGAAGATCTTGCAGTCGCTGCGCCGGCCCGCAAGCCACAGCCAGGGATGCATGCGCGCCGTGTACAGGTGCTGCTCGCCCTCGCGCCCCGCGGCACGAAAGCGCGTGCACAGGCCATTGAAGTAGCGCTCGCCGCCGCCCGCGGTTTCGAGCTTGAGCGTGATGGGCTTGCCCAGCATGGCCTTGGCGCTGAGGCCGCTGTCGCGGCCGTGCAGCAGTACCTCGTACTCGAACAGGCTGGACAGTGCCTCGGTTCCCTTCATCTGCCGGAACCACAGGGCATCCCCGAGCGGGGTGACGGCATCGACTAGGCGTTCCATGGCGGGCTTTCCGGAGGGGCTGGTGCGCTTGAAGGAACGGTTCAGGCCGGACTGAACCGGTAGCCGAAGTCGCCGCCCTCCACCGTGAGCGCGACGTCGCCGAAGGCTTCGCCCGCGAGGCTGCGGTGCAGGTACTCCTCGGCCAGGCGCGGCAGTACGGTGTTGGTGAGGATGGCGTCGATCATGCGGCCGCCGCTCTCCACCTCGTGGCAGCGCGATGCGATGAGGCGCACCACGTCGTCGGTGTAGCTGAAGCGGGCCTGGTGGTTCTCGGCCAGGCGGCGCTCGATGCGGCGCAGCTGCAGCCGGATGATGTCGCCGAGCATCTCGTCGCTCAGCGGGTAGTAGGGAATGACCTGCAGGCGCCCGAGCAGCGCAGCCGGAAAAACCTTGAGCAGCGGATCGCGCAGGGCCTTGGCGATCTCGTCAGGGCTGGGCATGAGCTCTGGGTCGCGCGTGAGGTTCATCACGAGGTCGCTGCCCACGTTGCTCGTGAGGATGATGACGGTGTTCTTGAAGTCGATGAGCCGGCCCTCGCCGTCTTCCATGACGCCTTTGTCGAATACCTGGAAGAAGATCTCGTGCACGTCGCTGTGGGCCTTCTCCACCTCGTCGAGCAGCACTACACTGTAGGGCTTGCGCCGCACGGCCTCGGTGAGCACGCCGCCCTCGCCGTAGCCCACGTAGCCGGGGGGGGCGCCCTTGAGCGTGGAGACGGTGTGCGCCTCCTGGAACTCGCTCATGTTGATGGTGATGAGGTTCTGCTCGCCGCCATACAGCGCTTCGGCCAGTGTGAGTGCGGTCTCGGTCTTGCCCACGCCCGAGGGGCCCACGAGCAAGAACACGCCCACGGGCTTGCTCGGGTTGTCGAGCCGTGCGCGCGCTGTCTGGATGCGCCGGGCGATGAGATCCAGGCCGTGGCGCTGGCCGATCACGCGCTGGTTCAGCGTGTCGGCGATGCGCAAAACGGATTCGAGCTCGTTCTTGACCATGCGGCCCACGGGGATGCCCGTCCAGTCGGCCACCACGGAGGCCACGGCCTGTGCGTCCACGGCGGGCAGGATCAGGGGCCGTTCTCCCTGGGCCTCGGCCAGGATGGCCTGCAGGGTGGCCAGTTCGGCCAGCAGCGCGTCGCGGTCCGGGTCGTCGCCGGCCGCGGCGGACTCGATGCGGCCGTCGCCCAGGCTGCGCAGGCGCTCGCGCAGTGCGAGCACCTGGGCCACCAGGCCCTTCTCGCGCTCCCAGCGTTGGGTCACGGCATCGAGCACGGCCTGTGCATCCGCGCGCCGGGCCTGTACCTCGGTGAGGCGCTGGCCCACGGGCACGCCCATGGCCGCCTCGCGTTCCACGATGCCTTGTTCGACCTCCAGAACCTCGATGAGGCGCTGCGCGTTCTCCACCTCGGGGGGCGTTGCGTGCTGGCTCACAGCCACGCGCGCGCAGCTCGTGTCGAGCAGGCTCACGGCCTTGTCGGGCAACTGGCGCGCGGGGATGTAGCGGTGCGAGAGGCTCACCGCAGCCGCGATGGCTTCGTCAAGCAGCAGCACCTTGTGGTGCTTTTCGAGCACTGAGGCCACGCCGCGCAGCATGGAAATCGCCTGGGCCTCGCCGGGCTCCGGCACCTGCACGACCTGGAAGCGGCGCGTGAGCGCCGGGTCTTTCTCGATGTACTTCTTGTACTCGGCCCAGGTGGTGGCGCCGATGGTGCGCAGCGTGCCGCGCGCCAGCGCCGGCTTGAGCAGGTTGGCCGCATCGCCCGTACCGGCCTGGCCGCCGGCGCCCACGAGGGTATGGACCTCGTCGACGAACAGGATCACGGGTTTGGGGCTGGCTTGCACCTCATCGATGACCTGGCGCAGCCGTTGCTCGAACTCCCCCTTCATGCTGGCGCCGGCCTGCAGCAGCCCAATGTCGAGCGACAGCAGGCTGACCTCGCGCAGCTGCGGCGGCACGTCGCCACGGGCCAGCCGCAGCGCGAAGCCCTCGACCACGGCGGTCTTGCCCACGCCGGCCTCGCCTGTGAGCAGGGGATTGTTCTGGCGCCGGCGCATGAGGATGTCGACGATCTGGCGGATCTCTTCGTCGCGCCCGGTGACGGGGTCGATCTCGCCATTCCTGGCCTTCTCGGTCAGGTCCACGGCGTATTTCTTGAGGGCCTCCTGCTTGCCCAGCGCCGCGGGCGCCATGGCGCCGCTGGCCTCGCCGGGCGTGGCGCTGGCAAGGCCGCTGCCGTCGCTGGCGGCCAGGCTCTCCTCGGGCGAGCCCTTGACGATGCCAGGCAACTGGTCGCTGAGCGCATCGATGCCGAGCTTTTCGAACTCGCGCGAAATGCCGTAGAGCAGGTTGCGCAGGCTGGTGGTCTTGACCAGGCCCACGAGCAGGTAGCCGCCGCGCACCTGGCTGTCGCCGTACTTGAGCGTGCCATAGACCCAGGCGCGCTCCACGGCGTTCTCGATGTGCTCGGACAGGTCGGAGATGGCCGTGGCGCCGCGCGGCAGCCGGTCCAGCGCGCGCGTGAGGTCGGCCGCGAGCTTGGCCGCGTCCACCTCGAAATGCCGCACGATGCGGTGCAGATCGCTGTCGTTGCCGCTCAGGATCTGGTGCAGCCAGTGCACGAGTTCCACGTAGGGGTTGCCACGCAGCTTGCAGAAAACCGTGGCGCCCTCGATGGACTGGTAGAGCAAGGGGTTGAGTTTGCCGAACAAAGCGGCGCGGCTGATTTCAGACACGGCAGTCCTCCTTGGCAGGCGGGGGCGGTGCGGCCAGCGGGCTCGCGCTCAGCCGCTCGGGGTCGAGCAGCACATCGTCGGCATCGTGCGGGTGCCCACCCTGCGGCGGGCCGATCCAGGTGGTCCAGCCCAGCTGTCCCCGTCGCCCCAGGCAGGTGGGCTGGACGTCGGCCTGGCACAGCACCAGGCGCAAGTCCCAGGCGAGTTCCAGCCCCAGGTAGTTGCGCACCCAGTCTCGTACCTCGAAAAAGCGGCTGCGCCCGGGCAGATGGCGCTCGAACTCGGCCAGTGGCAGCGGGCCGATGCGCAGTTGGAAGCGGTGCTGCACGTCGGGCACGCGCTCGCCCAGCACCGCCCCCTGGCCCAGGCAGGACGCGGCCGGCCCCACGCCCTGCCCGCCGGCCTGTACGGCGCCGGTGAGCTGCGTTCGGTCGCCCGGGCCCAGCGCGAGCCATTGGTGCTGGTATTCCTGCAACTGCACGGGGGCCCGCAGCCAGTCGCTCAGGGCCCGGCACAGTCCAGCCGGGTTGCGCTGGGGGCGCGCCAGGTGGCCGCTGTGGTGCAGCTTGGCATGGTCGGGAACGGTGTCGCGCCGCCGCACGCTGCCTTGACCCAGGCCGATGAGGCTGCCCACGTGGCGTGAGAACGCATCGCGCTCGGGGCAATCCAGGCTGGTCACGGCCTGGCAGTCGGCCCAGGCGCGGTAGAACAGCAGGATCATGCGGTGCTGGAAGATGTCGCAAAAGCGCAGCAGGGTTTCGTCCTTGGCATGGAGCAGGCGCTCCTGCGCGTACTCGGTCAGATGCGTGGGAAGTGCACCATGGGGTCCGAACAGGCCGAAGTGGTAGACCGCCAGCCGCCCCAGGCCATAGGCCGCCATGCCCGCTTGGTAGCTGTGCAGCGCGGCGGGCGCGAAGGCCAGCGAGGGCTGCTGCGTGAGGCGCAGGGGCTCGTCGCGTGGATGGGCGGCCCGGCCCAGCGGCGCTGTGCCCGGGTTGCGGGCATCGATCAGGCGCAGGACGTTGTAGAAGTCGAAGCTGGGCGCATCCCGTTCGAGCGCGGCAAACAGTGCTCCCAGGCGGGTGTCCATCGCGGGGAGGGTGGGGGTGGTCATGCCACGGGCCTCCGTCCGATGCGGGGCGCCCATTGGGCGATGGTGCCGCGCTGGGTGCTGCGCAGGTTGAATTCGGTGAATGCGTTGATGCCGACATGGCGGGCGAAAAACTGCTCCAGCACAGCCCCCAGGGCCCAGGGGCTCTGGCCGGCCAGCGGCACTTCGTCCAGCAGCAGATCCAGCTGTACCCCGCGCCCGAAGACGATGGGTCCCCGCCCTGGCACGCGGCGGTTGATGGCCTGCACCCGCAATTGCTGCACGGCCTCGATCTGGGCCTGCGCACCCGTGGCGCCCAGCCTTGCGTAGAGGGTCAGCAGCTCACGCAATGCGGCTGCGCCCTGCTCGGGATCGAGGTCGGTGAGCGTGAGGTAGTTGAGGCTCAGGTGCGAAATCAGGCGCCAGGTGATCTCGCGCTCGGCCAGCGCGGGCACCGGGCGGCTGGGGCCAGCCACGAAGCGGATGCTGTCCACGGGGGCTGAACTCAGCAGCGTGAGGTCGGTCTCGCCCGTACCTACCGGGGTCAGCAGGGATAAGTCCCGGTTCGTGCACAGCGCGTCCACGGTGATGTGGCGGACTTCGTCGGGGTAGGGGGCATCCTGCGCATCGACCAGCGACAGGAAGCACTCGCTGCCCACGTAGCCGGTACGTGGGCCGTGTCGGCGCGCATGCTCGGACAGCAGGCGTGGCTCGCGCCGTACCGAGTAATAGGCCCCTGCGCCGTGGCGTTCGGGCAGGGCGGCGCCATAGAACGACAGGAAGGGCTGGGGCCCCTCGCTGTCACTGCGGTGGCCCTGTACGCGCTCGATGCTGTGCACCTCGAAGTCGAGCGGTCGGCCCCGGTCGATCACGATGTGGTGCTCGAAGCGGTTGGCGGCAACGGGAATGCGGTCGGAGCTGCGCGTGAACAGGTTTACCACCGGGGTGCAGTGCAGCAGGAAGTTGGCTGCACCCACCACGGGCTCGAGCGCGGGCAGCGCACTTTTGAGCAGCAGCACGAGCTCAAAGTGTTGGCCGGGGATTTGCGGCAGGGCGCGTTGCAGCCCCTGCACCGAAAAGAACTGGTAGCGCTCGGGAAACGCGAAGTACTCGTGCAGCAGCCGGTAGCCGTCGAAGCCGCGCGCTGGCGTGGTGAGCAGGGCTTGCTCGGCCTCGAAGCCCTCGGGCTGGACGCTGCTCGGCGGCAGTGGCACCAGCGGGGCTGTAGAGGCATCGCCGCCACGTACAAGGACACCCAGGCACTGCGTATGGATCAGCTCCTGCAGCCGCGAGGCGGTGTCGCCGGTGCCGGCCACGAAGACCGGCAAGCGGTCGAGCTTGAGCGCTGCCACCGCGATCTGGGATGTGGTCTCGAACTGCAGGCGCAGGGCGCCGCGCACGGGCGAGCCCCAGCGAAAGCCCGCCACGGGCAGATCGGGCGGTGCGGCCGTGAGGCGCGCCTGTACGAGGCGCAGGGGCCACAGGCTGAGCGCGTGCGCGGTGCGGAATTCGCAGGCCGTCTGCTCGTGCGCGGGCAGGCGTGCGCGCAGGCGCGCATGGCGCGGCAGCACATAGCCCTCTGGCGATCCGCCTTGGGAGGCCGAAGGCTCGAGGCGCACGACCCCCATGGCCGGCGTGGGCGCGAGGTAGCCCGGGTAGACCAGATCCAGCAGGCGCTGGGAAAATCGGGGAAATTCCGCATCCATCTTGAGCTGAATGCGCGCCGACATGAAGGCGAAGCCCTCCAGCAAGCGTTCGACATAGGGGTCTGCCACCTCGGTGCCGCGCATGCCCAGGCGGGCCGCCACCTTGGGGAACTGCTGTGCGAACTCGCTGCCCTGCTCACGCACATAGGCCAGCTCGCGGTTGTAGTAGTCGAGCAGGCGCGGGTCCATGTCATGCTCCGGTGCCGGGGGCGATCTGGTCGGTGAGCCGGATGTGGCCCGTTTCCAGGTCCAGCTCGGAGCGCAGCAGCAGCTCCTGCGGAAACGGCATGGACCAGAGCTCGCCCCGGATCTCGAAGTGCAGCAGGTTGTGGTGGCCCAGCGGGTCGCTCGGGGCCACGGCACGCACGTTCAGGGAGCCGGGCAGGATGCGGGGCTCGAATGCCAGGATGGCTGCATGGATCTGGCGCTCGATGTCGTGCCAATCAACCCCCGAGAAATGCTTGCCCGAGAGCACGGGAATGCCGTAATTGATCACCGAGTGCTGAACCTCGGGGTAATCGTCGAGCTGGCCGTCGGTATCGTGCGCCGTGGTGTTGAGCAGCCAGGCCAGGTCGCGCAGCACCATGCGCTTGAGCTGGCTCTTGGAGACCACCGCTTGCTGCGCAGGCTCCTGGTGGTTCTCGGGGTCGTCGTCGGTGAGCCGGTCGAGCAGCGCGGGCTGCAGGCGATCGGCATCGCGGCGGGGCGCGACGTCGGGGGCGGGGGGGGGGAGTGTCGGCATCACCGGTTTCCTTGTTCAGCCGGTCGAGGGGGCGCTCACGGGTGCCGCGCCCTCGGCCGCCCACGTGATGTTGCGGGTGTCCAGCATGGGGTGCTCCCCCAGGTCGCTGACCCACATGCGCTGGCCCAGCCCTGCCCACATCTCGGGGCCTAGCGGGGTCCAGTCGGTGAGCTTGCACTGGCGCAACTGGTCGGCCTGCGGATGGGTGGCCAGATGCTCGCTTTCGGGGTAGCGGCTTGGCATGAGTGCGGGCAGGCGGCCGCCGTGGACGAGCACGATGTCGACGGGGGCCCAGACCAGGTCGCGCAGATCGGCCGGTGCCTGCATTTCGATCGCCTGGCACGCCTGCATGGGCAGCCAGAAGTACTGGGCATTGGCCACCACTTCCAGGACCGGCCCTAGCCGCGAGTCTGCGTCGAGCAGGCCCTCGCAGTCCTGGCCGTCCAGGCGGCAGGGGGGGGGCATCGGCCTGCTCCAGCGCCTGGGCGCGCAGCGCGGCCGCGGCGTCGGCATGCCCCGCGCCATCGAGCCGCAGGGCTTCCAGCAAGAGGCCGATCCATGGCGGGGGCTCTCCGAGGATCGCTGGCCGGCCTCGGCCCGCAAACACCTCGGTGCGCAGCTTCTCGCAACGGATGGCTTCGCGGTAGGTCTGTGCCATGGGCAGGGCCTTGGCATCGAGCTGCGCACATAGCTGCAACTGGGCCAGCGCGCGCTGCCACTGGCCCATTACACACAGCAGCTGAAACAGGTGCACGCGTAGGCGCGCCGAGGCAGCGTCCTGCCGGACTTGGGCCTGGAGCGCCTGCAGCTGTTCTTCCAGCGTGGCCATGGCGGTTTTCCGGATAGGTGCGGGGCGGCGGGTGGTTCAGGCTTTCTGGTTCTTCTTGACGTCCCACTCGGCGTTGCTCGACGAGCCTTTGCCGCCATCCTTGTTCTGCTCCCAGTACTCGGTCTTGATCTTGGCGAACGCGAGGCTCACAGACACGATGGGCATGGCGTTCTGCGCGCCGGAAAACTGCACGCTGCTGACCAGCACGTCGGTCAGCGTCACTTCGAGATAGACCCAGCCTTTATCGCCGCCCATCTTGGTGGCATGCAGTTTCGCCGTGCCATAGTGTTTGCTGCTGGCGCAGCCAGCCATGAGACTGGGGATGGCTTTCTCTAGGAGGCAGGTGATCTGAATGTCGGAGTACTGCACAGTGCCCACCCCGCCGCCGCCGCCGTAGCCGATGCTTTGGGTGTTGTGCAGCCCCTCGCTATAGCTCATGACGTCGATCCACCCGGTGTGCCCCTGCTCGGTGCATTCCCCGGTAACGCCATCGATCTGCAAAAACAGGTTTCCAGCCATGATTCACTCCTTGTCGCATCGGCTTACCAACCAGTGCAGGGCGGCGGCCATGCCCGCATGCGCGAGCCGCCTGCACCGCTACCAGGCCGTCCCGCGATCGCGGAGCCGGCGCTTGCTCGCTGTGGGCTATGCAGTTCCCGCCGCCTTGGCGGTGGGCAGCTTGGATACCAGGCGCAAGGACACGGTGAGGCCCTCGAGCTGGTAGTGGGGGCGCAGGAAAAACTTGGAGGTGTAGTAGCCGGGGTTGCCCTCCACCTCCTCCACCACCACCTCGGCGGCGGCCAGTGGTTTGCGTGCCTTGGTTTCTTGCGTGGAGTTGGCGGGGTCGCCATCCACGTAGTTCATGATCCATTCGTTGAGCCACTTCTGCATGTCGTCGCGCTCGCGGAAGGAGCCGATCTTGTCGCGCACGATGCACTTGAGGTAGTGCGCGAAGCGTGAGCACGCAAACATGTAGGGCAGGCGTGCGGCCAGGTTGGCGTTGGCAGTGGCGTCGGGGTCGTAGTACTCGGCGGGCTTGTTGAGCGACTGCGCGCCGATGAACACCGCCAGGTCGGTGTTCTTTCGGTGCACCAGGGGCATGAAGCCATTCTTGGCCAGCTCGGCCTCGCGCCGGTCGCTGATCGCGATCTCGGTGGGGCACTTGAGGTCCAGGCCGCCGTCGTCCGAGGGGAAGGCATGGGCCGGCAGGTCGTAGACGGCGCCGCCCGATTCCACGCCGCGGATCGAGGTGCACCAGCCATACTCCTTGAACGAGCGGTTGATGTTGGCGGCCATCGCGAAAGCCGAGTTCGACCAGCAGTACTTGGCGTGGCTACCCCCTTCGGTGTCTTCCTCGAAGTCGAATTCATCGACCGGGTTGGTCTTGGCGCCGTAGGGCATGCGCGCCAGATAGCGCGGCATGGCCAGGCCCACGTACTTGGAGTCGTCGGCCTCGCGCAGCGAGCGCCAGGCCGTGTATTCGGTGGTGCCGAAGATCTTGGTCAGATCTCGCGGGTTGGACAGCTCCTGCCAGGTGCTCATCTGCATGATGGTGGGCGACGCCCCGGCAATGAAGGGCGCATGCGCGGCGGCGGCTACGCGCGCCATCTCGCCCAGTAGCTCCACGTCGGGCGCGCTGTGGTCGAAAAAGTAGTCACCCACGATGCAGCCGTAGGGCTCTCCGCCGAACTGCCCGTACTCTTCCTCGTAGAGCTTCTTGAACACGGGGCTCTGGTCCCAGCCCGTGCCCTTGTAGCGGCGCATGGTCTTGCGCAGCTCGTTCTTGGAGATGTTGAGCACCCGGATCTTCAGCATCTCGTCGGGGTCCGAGTTGTCGATCAGGTACTTGAGACCCCGCCATGAGCCTTCGAGGCGCTGGAAGTCCTCGTGGTGGATGATGAGGTTGAGCTGCTCGGAGAGCTTGCGGTCGATTTCGGCGATCAGGGACTCGATGGTCTGGTACGCATCGGTGGAGATCGTCTTGGCATGCGTGAGCGCTTGCTGGGCCAGGGTCTGCACCGCCGTCTCGATGGCGCCACGCGCCTCGTCGGTCTTGGGCTTGAACTCCTTGCTCAGCAGCGATGCGAATTCGCTGCCCTGGAACTGCACTTGTGCCAGCGGCGATGCGGTGGTTTGGGTTTCGGTGGCCATGGTCGCTCCTCCTCGCATGGGCCGTTCAGGCCGGGTTGCCGTCCTGGGGCTTGGGGGCGGATGACAGGGCGTTGAGCAGTGTCGGGTCCTGCAGCACCTTGGCCAGCAGCTCCTCGGCGCCCGACTTGCCATCCATGTAGGACAGCAGGTTATGGAGTTGCGTGCGCGCTTCAAGCAACTGGTTGAGCGCTCCCACCTTGCGCGCCACGGCCGCGGGCGAGAAGTCGTCGAGGCTCTCGAAGCTCACGTCTACCGCAAGATAGCCATCGCCTCCCAGCGTGTTTGGCACCTGGAAGGCCACGCGCGGCTTGATGGCCTTCATGCGCGCATCGAAGTTGTCGAAGTCGATCTCGGTGAACTTGCGATCGGCGATGTCGGGTAGCGCCACCTCGGACTTGCCCGACAGCTCGGCCATCACGCCCATCACGAACGGAATCTGCACCTTCTTTTCCGAGCCGTAGACCTCCACGTCGTATTCGATCTGCACCCGTGGCGCCCGGTTCTTCGCTATCCATTTCTGGCCGCTTTTCTTGGTCGACATGGTGAATTCCTTTCGTCGTGAATGAAAAGGCTGCGGTGGAGGGAGGCGGTGTGGCTTTCGGTGTTTTCAGGAAGAGGGGTCGGACGCCGATGCGCTGCCCGCGATCATTTCGAGGTGCGAGATGGCGTCGGGCGCCAGGTCGCGGATGATGTCCATGAAGCTCTTGTCGAGCATGCTTTCTGCGCGTCGCACGAACAGCGCGGCCGGGTTGCTGGGTTCATTGCGCTGCAGGTAGTCGTCGATGCGGCGCAGCGCACGGCGCACGTCTTCGCGCGAGCGGATTTCGCCGGGTGCGGGCGATGCGGCGACAAGTGCCGCGGCGCCGCCATCGAGCGCGTTCTCGGTGGGTGCTTCACCATCCAGGGTGGCCGCAGCGGCGCCCGGGTGGACGCGCTGCACCACGGCGTGGGCACTGTGCAGCAGGGCTTGTAGCGCCGACCAGTCGGGTCGGTCGGCACCCAACTGCTCGCCCAGGTATTGCTCCAGGGCCGTAAGGCCCGCATGGGCGCTCTGAAACGCCTCGGCGCCGGCAGAGTCGGCAAACCCGTCGGCGAGGGCCGAAAGCACCTGGGGTTCGGTATAGCGGGCCGCGCCATCGCGGCTGCTGAGCTGCTCGAGGTCGCGCAGGGTGATGGGCAGGGGGCGGCTCAGCAATTCCGCGCCGCGCAGAGCCTTCAACAGGTCGGCGTTGCCGAGCTCCGCCAGTGCGCTGGCGCGCATGAAGGGGTCGTGTTCGCCGTCGGCGTCCATGCGGGGGTGGACGTCGCCCCAGTAGCGCGTGCACAGCAGATGCACCAGCTGCACGCCGGCAGCGAACCCTGCGATGCCTTGCAGCACGGTCACTGCCGTGGTGAGCAGCGTGGCCACGCGCAGGTCCTTTGTGCGGCCGAGCAGATCGCGGGCCATCTGGTCCACGGCGCGCCAGTCGGGGTCTACTGCGGGAATGATGGCGTCGCCGAACTGCTGTTCGGGCTTGCCTTGGGCTGCAAGCGCCAGAGCGAGGAAATCCCCTTCGTACTCGCAATCGGGCCCGCAGGGCGCCGGCGAATCGACTGGTTCCGCAAAGCCGCTGAGATTGATCACCGCTGCGCCCCCGCTTCAGCCCGGCCGCAGGAGCACCGGGATGGGTGCCGTATCGCAGCGAGCGCAACAACTATATGCCGATCTGCCAGATATTTACAAGCAGGCAACAAGCACGCATGATCCTGCACAGCGCGTGCCCCGCCATGGGGCCGCGTGGCTCCTCGGGTCAATCCGCATCGGGCGAGGTCCAGTCATGCAGTTCAGCCGCTTCGTGAACGCTTGGGTCGGAACGTGTGCAAGCCTGCTTGTGGGGCCGGGGCTTTTCCTGGGGGCTTCCCAGTCCGCAGCGGCGGCAGAGGCCCGAGACATCAAATCCGGTTGCCAGCTGTCCGACCTGCCCGCGCTCGACCCGCTGACGGTTTCCTGGAGTGGCGAATGCAGCCAGGGGCGCGCCCAGGGAGTGGGCAGCGTCTACGCCTTCAGCGGCGGTGAACTTCGTTACATCTTGCGGGCGCGCTTTGCGGATGGCCGTCTGGTGCGTACCGAGCAGCTCGAGGATTGCCGCACCGCTGGCGTCGATTGCCAGAGCCAGGTGGCGCCAGCGGTCATGCAGCTGCATGCGACGACGGTGCGCAGGTCCGAGGTGTTCCCCGTGGTGGCGACCACGGCCGCTGCCACACCTCCTTCCCCACCCCCGCCGGTACCCCCACTCTCAGGCCAGGCCCAGGGGGCGGGCAGGGAGATCCGGGCGACCAATGCGACGTACCGCGGCGATTTCGTGAGTGGGCCGCGGGGGCTGATCTCGGGCACTGGCGTTGTGGTGTACGACGATGGTCAGCGCTACGAAGGGCGGCTGGAGAACGGCAACAAGGTGGGCCGTGGCACGTTCACTTGGGCCAATGGGCAGTCCTACGCGGGAGATTGGCGCGATGGGCTGCCTGATGGCCAAGGGGAGTGGCGTCTGTCGGGAGGTGACCGGTACGTGGGAGAAGTGCGCCAGGGAAAGCGCCAGGGCAAGGGCACCATGTACTTCGGCAACCAATCGGTCTACACAGGGGAGTGGAGCGCGGACCAGCCTTCGGGGCAGGGTTCGCTGCGCTCAGCCAACGGCGATCTGTACGAGGGCGCTTTTGTGGCCGGGGACCGCACGGGGGTGGGCACCTGGACCAACCGCGAGGGGGACCGTTACAGCGGCGACTGGGTGCGCAACAAGCGTGCGGGCCACGGTATCGCGGAATGGAAGAGCGGCCTGCGCTACGAGGGCGATTGGCTCGATGACCGGCGCCAAGGCCAGGGCAGCATGCGTTTTCCCGATGGAAGCACCTACGTGGGCGCTTGGGTGAGCGACCAAGCCACGGGCGAAGGGCGCATTGCCTTTCCCTCGGGCGACACCTACGTTGGCGAGGTCCGTGACGGCGTACCGCAGGGCAAGGGCATTTACCGCTGGGGATCTGGAGACCAGTTCGTGGGCGTGTTCGATGCCGGCAAGCCCACGTCGCTGGGCACCATGTCGTTCCAGACCGACGGTGCGCCAGGCCGCTCTGCGTCGTCCCCAGCCGAGCCCGAGCCCGCCGTGGCCGCAAGCAGCCCGGCGGGGGCGCCGGCGGTTTCGCGTGCGACGCTGTGTTCCAAGGCTTATAACGCGGCGCGCACCGTGCAGGCCCTGCGCCGCTTCATGGAGAACTACCCCGAGGACGAATGCGCGCGCCACAGCCTGGCCAAGCAAAAAATCGCAGCCCTCGAGGTTGCCGAGCGCAAGCAGGCCAAGGACCAGGATGAGCGCACCGAGCAGGCCAGGGCGCTGATTGGCGGCCTCGTCGCCTACCGGCAAGATTTTCCGTACTGCGTGAGCGGCACGGGGCCGAGCTGCCAGCGCGTCGTCTACCAGTTCGAGGTCAAGGGGCGCATCCGGGACGTGAACATCCCGCGCGAAGGCGTACAGATCCAGGTGACCGATGTGGCATTGATGGGGGCCGACAAGGGCGCCGCCGATGCGCTGGTCAGCGAGGGCCGCGCTGCGGCCACGACGGCTTTCCGTTCGCGCATGGTGGGCAGTACCCAGTTCAAGGGCAAGACGGAAGTCGGCCTGTCGTTCTAGAGCGTAGAGCGGGCATGGGCCCTGTGGGTGGTTTTGTGGGGCAAGAACAAGAGGTGCGATGTGGTGACTGATTCATCATCGTCTTCGTTGCTGGCAAGCCATGCCAACTGCCTGCCGATCGGCACGGTGGTGTCGGACTTCGAGATCGTGGGCCTGGTGGGCGAAGGCGGGTTCGGCATCGTCTACCTCGCGCGCGACAACTCGCTGGACCGCACCGTCGCACTCAAGGAGTTCATGCCGGCCTCCTTTGCGGGGCGGGTCGACGGCGTGCGTGTGGCCGTGCGGGCCGCGAACCAGCGCGCCACCTTCGATGCCGGCCTGCAGAGCTTCATCAAGGAAGCCAAGCTGCTGGCCAAGTTTGCCCACCCGGCGCTCGTGGAGGTTTACCGCTTCTGGGAGGCCAACGGTACGGCCTACATGGCGATGCGTTACTACGCGGGCGAAACGCTGCGCCAGCGGCTGCAGCGCATGCCCCAAGGCTTTGACGAGGAGGCCATCGCGCAGATCATGGCGCCGATCTTCGATGCGATCGAGATGCTGCACCGCGAGCAGGTGTTCCACCGTGACATCGCGCCCGACAACATCATGCTGACCGACAACGACCGGCCCGTGCTGCTCGACTTCGGTTCCGCGCGCCGCATCATCGGGGATGGCACCCAGGCGCTGACCACGGTGCTGAAGCCCGGCTATGCGCCCATTGAGCAGTACGTGGACGACGGCACGCTGAAGCAAGGCGCCTGGACCGATGTCTACGCCCTGGGCGGGGTGCTGTACCACATGGCCACCGGCAAGGCGCCTTTGCAAGCCGTGTCGCGCATGATCACCGATCCCCTGCCCAAGATCAGCGAACTGATGGGCGATGCGTTCTCCGAGCGCTTTTCCGACGCCGTGGCCCGCGCCATGGCCATGCGCGTCGAAGACCGTGTGCAGAGCGTGCGTGAACTGCGCGATCTCTTGGGCTGGACCGTGGCGCCGTCGCTCACGATCACGCTGCCCAAGGCCCCCAAGCCTGTGACTGCGCAGACGCCTGCCGCCGATGCCACCGTGGCCGCCACCGGCCCGGCGCCGCCCTTGCCAGTGACGGTGCCCGTCGCCGCGCCGCAAATGGAGGCCCCCGAGCCCGAGCTGCAGGCTGATGCCGACACGGCGTCCTACCGGCCGCAGGCCGAGACACCGGCCTGGAACCGGGGCGTGGCGGCGGTGGTGGCAGGGGTACTGCTGGCTGCGGGCGGCGGATTGGCCTGGTACCAGTCCGGCAGGCCGGCCTCCCCGGTCGCCACGGCCAGCCCGACGCCGGCCGCCGCTCCCGCGCCTGCGCCTGCAGCGCCGCCGGTGGCGCCATCGCCCGCGGCTCCCCCGGTGCCTGCCACCGAACCTGCTGTGGCCGTTGCGGCCGCGCCCGCCGTGGTGGCACCTCCCGTCGCGCGCACGGGGGTTCTGAATCTCTCCGTCGTGCCCTGGGGCTCGGTAGCGATCGATGGCGTGACGCGTGGCATTTCCAATGCCAGCCAGTTGCGCCGCATCGAGCTGCCCGAAGGCTCGCATGAAGTCGAGATCGCCAAGCCCAACGCGCCTGCGTTCAAAAAGACCGTCCAGATCTCGGCCGACGCGCCGGTTTCGCTGAGCCATACCTTCAAGTAGCGGCGCGCCGTCCCACCCCGTCATCACCAACCCACCACCGCCATGAGCACAGCATCTCCAGCCTCTACCGCCTCCCAGGCGCTGCCCGTGGGCAGCCGCCTGGGTGAATTCGAGATCACCGGCGTGGTCGGTGAAGGGGGATTCGGCATCGTCTACAGCGCCCACGACACCTCGCTGGACCGCATCGTGGCGATCAAGGAATACCTTCCCTCGGCTTTTGCGCAGCGCGCCCCCGATGGCACGGTGCAGGTCAAGTCCGAGGAGCACCGCAAGACCTTCGCGGCGGGGCTGTCGAGCTTCATCAACGAGGCCAAGATGCTGGCGCGCTTTTCCTATCCGTCGCTGGTCGAGGTGTTCCGCTTCTGGGAGGGCAACGGGTCGGCGTACATGGCCATGCGCTACTACCGCGGGCCCTCGCTGCGCGAGATCGTGCGCGCTACGCCCGAGGTGGTGACCGAGGACTGGCTGCGCGAAAGCCTCGATCCCATCCTGCAGGCGCTGGCCGTGCTGCACCGCGAGAAGTGTTACCACCGCGATGTGGCGCCCGACAACATCCTGGTCATGCCGGGCGGCAAGTCGGTGCTCATGGATTTTGGCGCGGCGCGCCGCATCATCGGTGGCATGACGCAGGCACTGACCACCGTGCTCAAGCCGGGATTCGCGCCCGTGGAGCAGTATTCGGACGACGGCTCGATGCAGCAGGGCGCGTGGACCGACGTCTACGCGGTGGGCGGCGTGCTCTACCACGCCATGACGGGCAAGATCCCGGTGCAGGCGATATCGCGCATGATCAGTGACCCACTCAAACCCGTGGGCGATCTGGTGGGCGACCGCTTTTCCGCCCCGTTCTGTGCGGTCGTCATGAAGGCGCTGGGCGTCATGCCGGCTGACCGCTACCAGAGCATCGACGAACTGCGTGCCGCATTGGGATGGAGCGCCCCAGCCTCCGTGGCAGCTACGGCCCCCGAACCGCGTGTAGCCCCAGCGGCCGTGCCATCACCCGCTGCGGCCGAAGAGGCGTACCTGGCTACGGTGATCACTCCGCGCACGCAGCCCACCGAGCCGGCTCCGTTAGCGGCGCCTGCGGCCGTGTCTGCACCGGAGCATTCTGGCGCTGCGCCGGCTCCGCTGCCGGTGGATATGGAGCTGGCATCGGGCCCGCTGGACCCCTTGCTGCAACTGGGCGTGTCTGATGCGCCTGCCGTGGCTCCTGGGCCCGCACCCGCACCCGCACCCGCACCCGCACCCGCACCCGCACCCGCACCCGCA
>JAYSFC010000012.1:0-41293 GCA_041913505.1 Acidovorax sp. | reverse complement strand
GCCGCCCAGCACCACCATGGCGACGATCATCACCGACTCCATCAGGCTGAACGATTCGGGCGACACGAAACCTTGGAACGCACCGAACATGGCGCCCGACACGCCGCCGAACGTGGCGCCCATGGCGAAGGCCAGCAGCTTCATGTTGCGGGTGTTGATGCCCATGGCCTTGGCGGCGATCTCGTCCTCGCGGATGGCCATCCAGGCGCGGCCGATGCGCGAATCCTGGAGGCGATAGCAGATGAGCACGGAGAACGCCACGAGGACCAGGAACAGGTAGTAGTACAGCGTGACGGAGGCGATGTCGAACCCGAACAGCTCCAGCCGCTTGCCCAGGTCCAGGCCGAAGAGCTTGACCGAGTCGATCTGGCCCAGGCCCTTGGGGCCGTTGGTCAGGTTGATGGGGTGATCGAGGTTGTTCAGGAAGATGCGGATGATTTCACCGAAGCCCAGCGTCACGATGGCGAGGTAGTCGCCGCGCAGCTTGAGCGTGGGGGCGCCGAGCAAGGCCCCGGCCACCGCGGCGACGAGTGCCGCCAGCGGTATCACGACCCACAGCGAGAGATGCGGCCCATCGGGGAACATGGCCGCGAAACCAGCGAAGGTGTCCGACAGGTGCGGCGACGCCAGGAGGCCGAACAGGTAGGCACCCACGGCGTAGAAAGCCACGTAGCCGAGATCGAGCAGGCCGGCGTAGCCGACCACGATGTTGAGGCCCAGGGCCAGCATCACATACAGCAGAGCCAGGTCGGCGATGCGCACCCAGGCGTTGCCGAACGATTGCAGGATCAGCGGCAGCAAGAGCAGCGCGGCAATGCCGATGATCCACTGGAGCTTGTTGTTTTTCATGGTTCCGGGCTCCTTTAGGCGCGGTCGGCCACACGTTCACCCAGCAGGCCCGAGGGGCGCAGCGTGAGGATGATGATGAGCACGATGAAGGCGAAGATGTCGGTGTAGTTGCTGCCCAGGAGGCCGCCCGTGAGGGAGCCGATGTAGCCCGAGCCGATGGACTCGATGAGCCCCAGCAAAATGCCACCGACCACCGCGCCCGCCAGGTTGCCGATGCCGCCGAACACCGCCGCCGTGAAGGCCTTGAGGCCCGGCAGGAAGCCCATGGTGTGCTGGGCCGTGCCGTAGTTGGAGGCATACATGATGCCGGCGATGGCCGCCAGCACCGCGCCGATGATGAAGGTGGCCGAGATGACCATGTCGGGCTTGACGCCCATGAGGGCCGCCACGCGCGGGTTTTCCGCCGTGGCGCGCATGGCGCGCCCCAGGCGCGTGTAGTTCACGAGGTAGACCAGCGAGGCCAGCGCCACCGCCGTCACGCTCAGGATCAGCACCTGGGTGGGCGTGATCACGGCGCCGCCGATCTGGAACGGCGTTGTGGACAGCAGCGTGGGATACGGTTTGTAGTTGGGCTTCCAGATGATCATCGCCAGCGTCTGCAGCAGGATCGACATGCCGATGGCGGTGATCAGCGGCGCGAGACGCGGGCTGTTGCGCAGCGGTTTGTAGGCGATCTTCTCGATCACGAAGTTAAGCGCGGAGGCCACCACGCAAGCGATCAGCGTGGCCAGCAGCAGTATCAGCCAGCCGGGGGCGCCTGGCATGGCGTCCTGCATCAATCCGATACAGCTCCAACTGGTCAGTGCACCTATCATGAGCACTTCCCCGTGGGCGAAATTGATGAGTTGAATGATGCCGTACACCATCGTGTAGCCCAAGGCTATCAAGGCGTACATGCTGCCGAGGACCAGACCGTTGATGATCTGTTGCAGCAGAATGTCCATAAAAGAAGTCCTTCGTTTGTGACGTGCGCACCTTGCCAACACCAGAATCGGTGCGGCCTTGTGGGCTCCGACTGTCATCTAGCAAAAAACCCGCCAGGCTCGGTACTGCGCGGGTTTTGCCGAAATTCTAGCCAGTTGAAATCGTTTGCCCACGCCATGTTTGGCGGGGTTTTCCCTCGGATATGATTTTCATCAGCGGGCCAGGAAACTCATAAGAATTTCTAATATTTGCAGTTTTATTGATTTGCAAACTTATTAATTGCATGGCATGGGCCCGCACATGCCCCATGCCGGGGCCCCGGATCCTGCTCAGGCATCCGCGCCGCGCGCAGCCGCATTGCGCGCGCGCAACTCCGCCAGCTTCTGCGCAATCTTGATTTCGAGGCCGCGCTCTACCGGCTGGTAGAAACCGGGCTCCTCCATGCCCTCGGGCAGATAGCGTTCGCCCGCCGCGAAGCCGCCCTCTTCGTCGTGCGCGTAGCGGTAGCCCTTGCCATAGTCCAGCTCCTTCATGAGCTTGGTGGGTGCGTTGCGCAAATGCATGGGCACGGGGCGCGTGCTGTCCTGCTTCACGAAGGCGCGCGCTGCGTTGTAGGCCTTGTAGACCGCATTCGATTTGGGCGCTACGGCCAGGTACACCACGCACTCGGCCAGCGCCAGTTCGCCCTCGGGCGAGCCCAGGCGCTCGTAGACCTCGGCGGCGTCCAGCGCCAGGCGCAGCGCGCGCGGGTCGGCCAGCCCGATGTCCTCGCTTGCCATGCGTACAAGGCGCCGCGCCATGTAGCGCGGATCGGCTCCGCCATCGAGCATGCGCACGAGCCAGTACAGCGCAGCATCGGGGTCACTGCCGCGCACTGATTTGTGCAGCGCGCTGATCGTGTCGTAGAACTGCTCGCCCCCCTTGTCGTAGCGGCGCATGCGCTCGCCCAGCACCTTGAGCAGCCATGCATCGCCCACGTGATCGAGCTTCTCCTGCTCGGCCGCCATGGCCAGCGTCTCGAGCGTGTTGAGCAGGCGGCGCGCATCGCCATCGGCATAGGCCACGAGGCGGTCGAGCGCCTCGGCGTCGATCGCGGGCACGACCTGCAGATCCTGCGCGCGCCGCACGAGCTGCTTGAGGTCGTCCTCGGTCAGCGCCTGCAGCACATACACGGCCGCGCGCGACAACAGGGCCGAGTTCACCTCGAACGACGGGTTCTCGGTGGTCGCGCCGATGAAGGTGAACAGGCCGCTCTCGACATGGGGCAGGAAGGCGTCCTGCTGGCTCTTGTTGAAGCGGTGCACTTCATCCACGAACACGATGGTGCGTTGCTGCATCAGGCCATCGCGCGCGGCCTGGGCCCGCTCCACGGCGTCGCGGATGTCCTTCACACCGCCCAGCACCGCGCTGATGCTGATGAACTGCGCATCGAACGCATCGGCCATCAGCCGCGCGATCGTGGTCTTGCCCACGCCCGGCGGCCCCCAGAGGATGCAGCTGTGCGGCCGCCCCGACTCGAACGCCAGCCGCAACGGCATGCCCGGCCCCAGCACATGCTGCTGACCGATCACCTCGCCCAGAGTGCGCGGGCGCAGGCGTTCGGCAAGGGGCTGGTGGGGCATGGCGGCGGGTTTCACGGTATCGGAACGTACAGAAAAATAAATACAGACCCGGATCGTAGCTTGTGGCACGGCGGCGCGCGCCCTACCATGGACACCCTTTCTGAGGAGAAATCCCCATGCAATACCACGGTAGCTGCCACTGCGGCCGCATCGCCTTCGATGTGGAGGGCGAACTCACCCAAGCCATGGCCTGCAACTGCTCGATGTGCCAGCGCAAGGGCTCGCTCCTGTGGTTCGTGCCGCGCCAGCAGCTGCACCTGCGCACGCCCGAGGACCGCATGAGCACCTACACCTTCCACAAGCACGTGGTTCAGCACCACTTCTGCCCCACCTGCGGCATCCACCCCTTTGGCGAAGGCACGGGCCCCGATGGCCGGCGCATGGCGGCCGTCAACGTGCGCTGCCTGGAAAACGTGGATCTCGATGCGCTCAAGATCACCCGCTACGACGGCCGCTCGGCCTGACAGGGGCGCAAAAGATCGCGCCATGCCCATCCGCATCGTTCGACTCGGCACCCCCCGCGCGCCCGACGAGGGCACGCGCATCGGCACCGTGCGTCGCCCGCCGCGCGGCGTGCCCAAGGAGCAGTTCGCGGCGCAGGACTGGTATGACGTGTGGTACCCCAACCTCTCGCCCAGCCCCGAGACCGTGAAGCTGGCCCAGGTCGCGCAAACGCCCCAGGAGTGGGATGCCTTCACCCGCCTGTTCCGCCGCGAGATGGCCACGCCCGAGAACCGCCACACCATTGCCCTGCTGGCCGAGCTGTCGCAACGCGCCAACTTCTCGGTGGGCTGCTACTGCGAAAGCGAGGCGCACTGCCACCGCTCGGTGCTGCGCGCGCTGCTTACCGAGGCCGGCGCCCAGGTGCTGCCCTGAATGCCCGCCAGCGAATCCCTGGATGCGCTGCTGCGCCGCGTGCGCGCCTGCACCTTGTGCGCGGCGCACCTGCCGCTGGGCCCGCGCCCGGTACTGCAGGCGGCCGCCAGCGCACGCATCCTGATCGCCGGGCAGGCGCCAGGTCGCAAGGTGCATGCCTCAGGCATTCCGTTCGATGACGCCAGCGGCGAGCGCCTGCGCGACTGGCTGGGCCTGCCGCGCGAGGTGTTCTACGACCCCCGGCACGTTGCCATCCTGCCCATGGGCTTTTGCTACCCGGGCCGCGGGGCTTCGGGCGACGCACCGCCGCGCCCCGAATGCGCGCCCGCCTGGCGCGCGCCGCTGCTGGCGCGGCTGCCGCAGATCCGGCTGACGGTAGTGCTGGGCCAGTACGCGCTGGCTTGGCACCTGCCGCAGTACCGTGGCCAGTCGCTGACCGAGGCCGTGCGGCGCGGCTGCGATGCCGATGCGGCGGTAATCGCCCTGCCCCACCCCAGCCCGCGCAACAACGGCTGGCTCAAGCACCACCCCTGGTTCGAGGCCGAACTGCTGCCGCAGGCGCGTGCGCGGGTGGCTGCCGCGCTGGCAACTGTGTAAACCCAATCGGCTGCCACCGATTTCCTATCAAGCGCCAGATCCTACAAAAAGAGTAGCAATCACTGCCGCAACACATCCGCCCCGGCGGGCGGCTTGAACTGGAAGGTGCCCGCCGGAAGCACCGGGTTGAGCTGCATGCCGGTAAAACGGATCAGCGAGCGCTGGCCAAAGCTGTCCAGGATGTCCAGGGCCGCCAGACCCTCGCCCTGAAAGCCCACGCGCACGCTCTTGAGTTGGCCGTCCTTGGCCTTCGGCGTGGCCTGCACCCATTCCAGCCCGTCCTGCGCAGGGGCGGACTCCAGCGTGAAGTCGGCGCGCAGCGCGGCCAGGTCGGGGGCGGAGGCCAGCAGTGCCGCCGGCGTGCTGCCCAGAGCCTGGGACTGGGCGCGCTGCGTCACCTGGTTCAGGTCGGCGTCGTACAGCCACAGGGTCTGGCCGTCGGCCACGATGGTCTGCTCGAACGGCTTTTTGTAGAGGAACTTGAAGCGCCCCGGGCGCTGGAATTCGAAGCTACCGCTCGATTGCTTGGTCCGCGCGGCCTGCCCGTCCTTGGGCGGGGCCGTCACGGTTTGGGTGAAGTCGGCCCGCCCGCTGTGGGCGGACTTCATGAAAGATTCCAGGCTTTTCAGGCCGTCAGCGCTTGCCAGCTGGGCGCTGGCAGCTATGAAAATTGCAGTAATCAGTCGCTTCATGGATTCTCCTGCCAGGCCACGGTGGGCGCTGGCGCAAGCGATGGGGGAGGCTACTCGGGGCGCGCAGGCACCAGCACGTCGCGCTGGCCGCTCGAAGTGAGTGCACTCACCAGGCCGGCCTTTTCCATCTGTTCCAACAGGTTGGCGGAGCGGTTGTAGCCAATGCGCAGCTTGCGCTGCACGTAGGAGATGCTGGCCTTGCGGTCCTTGAGCACCACCTCGACAGCCTGGTCGTACATGGGGTCTTTCTCGCCGCCGCTGTCGCCGTCCAGGCTGAAGCCGCTGTCGTCACCCTCAACGTTACCGCCCTCCAGCACGCCTTCGATGTAGTCCGGCTCCCCTTGTTCCCGCAGGTAGCTGACGACGCGGTGCACCTCGTCGTCGGAAACGAAGGCGCCGTGCACGCGAATGGGCAGGCCCGTGCCGCTGGCCATGTAGAGCATGTCACCCATGCCCAGCAGCGCTTCGGCACCCATCTGGTCCAGGATGGTGCGGCTGTCGATCTTGCTGCTGACCTGGAACGCAATGCGGGTGGGGATGTTGGCCTTGATCAGGCCGGTGATCACATCCACGCTAGGGCGCTGTGTGGCCAGGATCAGGTGGATACCAGCGGCGCGCGCCTTTTGCGCCAGGCGGGCGATCAGCTCCTCGATCTTCTTGCCCACCACCATCATCAGGTCGGCCAGCTCGTCGATGATGACCACGATGTGCGGCAGGCGCTGCAACGGCTCGGGCTGCTCGGGCGTGAGGCTGAAGGGGTTGGGGATGGATTCCTCGCGCGCCGCGGCCTCGTCGATCTTGGTGTTGTAGCCCGCCAGGTTGCGCACGCCCAGCTTGCTCATGAGCTTGTAGCGGCGCTCCATCTCGGCCACGCACCAGTTCAGCCCGTGGGCGGCCTGCTTCATGTCGGTGACGACAGGCGCGAGCAGGTGCGGAATGCCTTCGTAGACCGACATTTCCAGCATCTTGGGGTCGATCATCAGGAGGCGCACGTCGCGCGCCTCGGCCTTGTAGAGCAGCGACAGGATCATGGCGTTGATCCCCACCGACTTGCCCGAGCCCGTGGTGCCGGCCACCAGCACGTGCGGCATCTTGGCCAGGTCGGCCACCACGGGCGCACCCACGATGTCCTTGCCCAGGCCCATGGTCAACATGCTGCGGGCGTCGTGGTAAACCTGCGAGCCCAGGATCTCCGACAGGCGGATGGTCTGGCGCTTGGCATTGGGCAGCTCCAGCGCCATGTAGTTCTTGCCCGGGATGGTCTCGATCACGCGGATGGACACCAGCGACAGCGAGCGCGCCAGATCCTTGGCCAGATTGACCACCTGCGAGCCCTTCACACCCGTGGCGGGCTCGATCTCGTAGCGGGTGATCACCGGGCCGGGCATGGCGGCCACCACCGTGACCTCCACGCCGAAGTCCTTGAGCTTCTTCTCGATCAGGCGGCTGGTCATCTCCAGCGTCTCGGGCGACACCGTTTCCTGGCGAGCCTGCGCAGCGTCCAGCAGATCCACCTGCGGCAGCTTGCTGTCGGGCATGTCGGAAAACAGGGGCTTCTGGCGCTCCTTGACCACGCGCGTGCTCTGCGGCACCTCGGCCAGCACCGGCTCGATGATGGTGACGGGCTGCGGGTGGTGCTCCTCGATCTCGTGGCGCTCTTCAAGCACCACTTCCTCGCGCTCGCGCGCGGCGCGCCGGCCCACGGCCACGTCCTTGGCGATCTCGCGCTGGGCACGGCGCGTCTGCACCAGGCCATCGAGGCGCGCACCGAGCCGCTCGGCCACCTGCCCCCATGAGAAGCGGAACACCAGCGCCGCCCCCAGCACGGCCAGCACGATGGCCGCCAGTCCCGAGCCGGCGAAGCCCAGCCACTTCATGGCGGCGGGCCCCAGCACGTAGCCGAGCACGCCCCCCGCATGGCCGGGCAACAGCGCCTCGAAGCGGTACATGCGCGACCATTCGAGCGTCGTGCTGGCGCCCAGCAGCAGCACGAGGCCGCCCCAGAACATCAGCCGCTGCACGTGCGGGCTGCGCTCCGTGGCCCCCTCTTCGGCCTCGCCACCGCGCATCCAGCGCGCGAGCGACGCCAGCCAGGCGCGGATAGCCGCCGCCACGCCCCACCAGACGGAAAAGCCCAGCGCGAAATAACTGCCATCGGCGAGCCAGGCTCCGAAGCGCCCCGCCCAGTTGGACACCATGCGCCCCGGCGTGCTCCCCGAGGTGGACCAGGCCGCGTCCTGCCCGGAATAACTCACCAGCGCAAGCAGCCAGAACACCAGGGCCACCAGCCCCACCACCAGGGCGATCTCGTGGCCGAAACGGGAGACCCCCGAGCGGGGCACGGATTTACCGGAAGAGGCGTTCAGGGTATTGAGCGAATAGGTCATAGGCGAAGCCTGCCGAGCTTACCCCAAGCCCCGCGCAAAATCGGTTACAAAGCTGCACGCCAAGGGCCCCAAGGCCCCCACCCGCCCCACCGGCATCAGCGGCACCAGCGGCGCGGGACGATGGGTTCTTACAATCACCGTGATTGAAACTACCGCCACCCCGAGGGTACTGCGAAAGCTTGATACTCACGCTTTACGCCCCAGATGCCCAGCACATGCGCCCGGCTAGTGGGCGCGAACCAACCGCCACATCACTTCCACCATGTCCTCCACGACCCAACACGCCAAAGTCCTCATCCTCGGCTCCGGCCCTGCCGGCTACACGGCCGCCGTATATGCCGCCCGCGCAAACCTGAACCCCGTGCTTGTCACCGGCATTGCCCAAGGCGGGCAGCTCATGACTACCACGGAGGTGGACAACTGGCCCGCCGACGTGAACGGCGTGCAAGGCCCCGAGCTGATGCAGCGGTTCCTGGAGCACGCGGAGCGCTTCAAGACGCAGATCGTCTTCGACCACATCAACCAGGTGGACCTGAGCAAGCGCCCCTTCACCCTCCAGGGCGACAGCGGCACCTACACCTGCGACGCACTCATCATCGCCACAGGAGCCTCGGCCAAATACCTGGGCCTGCCCTCCGAGACTGACTTCATGGGCAAGGGCGTTTCGGGCTGTGCGACCTGCGACGGCTTCTTCTACCGCGACCAGGATGTCTGCGTAGTCGGCGGCGGCAACACCGCCGTAGAGGAGGCCCTGTACCTCTCGAACATCGCACGCAAGGTCACGCTGGTGCACCGCCGCGACAAGTTCAAGGCCGAACCCATCCTCGTGGACAAGCTCAACGAGAAGGTGGCTGCGGGCAAAATCGAACTCAAGCTGTTCCACACGCTCGACGAAGTGCTGGGCGATGGCAGCGGCGTGACGGGCATCCGCGTGAAAAGCACGCAGGACGGCAGCACGCAGGACATCGCGCTGCAGGGTTGCTTTATCGCCATCGGCCACGCCCCCAATACCGAGATCTTCCAGGGCCAGCTGGCGATGGAAAACGGCTACATCGTCACCCAGGGCGGGCTCAAGGGCTTCGCCACGCAGACCAGCGTGCCCGGCGTGTTCGCAGCCGGCGACGTGCAGGACCATGTGTACCGTCAGGCCATCACAAGCGCAGGCACGGGCTGCATGGCCGCGCTCGACGCGCAGCGTTTCCTCGAGCAGGAATAAGCGCTCCTCTGAAGGCTGCTAGCCGCCACTCTGGGCGGCCAGCGCCTCAGGCGAGTGCATGACGACCTGGTTGCGCCCTGCGCGTTTGGCGGCATAGCAGGCCATGTCGGCCGCATGCAGCACCTCAGCCACGCTGGACAGGCGTGCGTCGAGTACCACGAGGCCGATGCTCGCGCCCAGCGTGAAGCTGCGCCTCTGGTATGACGGCTCCCAGGCCTGCAACGCCGCGCGCAGCTGCTCGGCCACGGCCTGCCCGCGCGCCAGTGCGCAGCCGGGTAGAACCACGGCGAACTCATCCCCCCCCAGCCGCGCAGCCCAGCCCACCTGGCGTACCTGCGCATCGATGAGGCGCGCGACATGGCGCAGCACGTCGTCGCCCGCGTCATGCCCCGCCACGTCGTTCACCACGGTAAAGTGGTCCAGATCCAGAAAAAGCACCACGCCGCAATCTCCGGCCTCGCGTCCGAAGGCGGAGTGCTGCGCGAGCATCTGCTGTAGGCGCTGCTCGAACGCCATACGGTTGGCCAGCAGCGTGAGTGGATCGTGCAGCGCGGCCCAGTCCTGCTGGAGCAGCGCCTCGCGCGCAGCGGTCATGTCCTCGAGGATCCACACGGTGCCCGTGCTCGCCCCGCCACCGCCGAGCCCGCGCCCCTGCACCCGAGCCCACACGGGGCCGCCGTCCTTGCGCATGAAGCACACGTCGCCGTCAAAGGCGCCGTGCGCCGCGAACTCGTCGCGCACACGCCGGCCCAGGCTCTCATAGTCGGCGTCGCAGGCGTAGAGCATGCGTGCGTGCTGGCCCCGTAGCGCCTCCACCGGGTAGCCCAGCATATGACAGGCTTGGCGGCTCAACACCTCGAGCCGGCCATCGCGTGTGATCACGATGCCCACGGGCGCGTCGTCGAGAATGGCCTGGAACTGCGCGCTGAGCGCCTCATGGCGCTCGCGCTGCTGCTCCCGCTGGCGCCCCAGGCCGCGAAACACCTCCACCAGCGCATCGACCTCGCCCCGCGAACGTGGCCAGGGCCCCAGCGCATCCGGGTCGGCCTGCAGCAGCTGCGGCGCGCGGTGGCGCAACTGCGCCAGTGGCTGCGCAAGCCAGGCCATGCACAGCATGGCCGCAAGCGCAATGAGCAGCAGCACGGCGCAAGCGGCCCACCAGGCGTTGTACTGAGCGCCGCGCACCGACGCGAGCTGGGCCTGGGAATCGCTCACGCGCGCCACCAGCCACTGCGGCAACGGCATGCCCGCGACGCTCACGATGTGCTGGGGCAGCACCTGCGTCGTAGCGCCGTCGAGGATGGGCTGCGTGCGACGCAGCCAGGCTGCATAAACCTGTGACAGGCCGGGCTCGTCGCGCACGTGGCCCATGATGCGCGCAGGCTCCGAATGCGCGAGGATGGTGCCATCGCGCGTAAAAACGATCAGGCGCGAATCCTCGCGCAGCGGCAGCGCCATCGAAGGCGGCAGCAACCCCTGCGATTGCAGACGGATCGCGCCACCCACCACGCCCAGCAAGCCCCCGTCCTCGCGGTGCAGGGGCATGGTGAACATCACGCGGGCATCGCCGGTGCGGCCCGCAATGGGCTCGGACACGAGCGGCTTGCCGTCCGCAAGGGTGCGCCGCAGGTAATCACGCTCGGCGGGGTCGAGGCTATCGGCCTTCTCCAGGCGACCGTGGCGCAGATTGACGCTGAGCTCACCATTGGGCTGGGCCACCTGCAGGCTGTCGAAAAAGCGGGCCGCCGGCAGCCCCTGCTGCATCAACCATTCAAGCGCAGCGGGCGAGTCGAGCATGGCCGGCGTGATGCCCGCCGCCACTGCACCCAGCACCTTCTGGCTCTGCTCGATCTTGCTCGCCAGCAGCCGTGCCAGCATCTCGACCTCGTCGTTCTGCTGCTCAACGATGCGCCGCACCACTTCCTGCCCGGAAGCCCGGGTCACCAGCCAGGCAGCGGCGCCCCCTGCCAGTCCTACCGCCAACGCCGCTACGAGCATGAGGCGCAGCACCATCGCCCCTGGTGCCCACCAGAATGCCACCAGGGTGTCGAAACGGCCATGCGCAGGACGCGTCATACGCGCCCCCCGGGAGGTAAGGCCAAATCGTCAGGGGCATGGACAGCGGACATGGAGCGTTGCGTGCCTGAAGGTTCTCAGGCAAATATACGCAGCACGCCCCGCGCGAATCCTGGGTGGAACCCTCAGTGGATTCCAGGGAGAAACCCTGAGCCGGCGGTCCCGGCAAGGGTGTAGGGAGAGAGGCTCAGCTACCAGCCACCATCTGCAGCGCACGTGGCTGCGGCAGGGCGAGCACGTTGCCCGTGCCAGAGATCAGGCCATGCTCGCGCAGGTGGCGCAATACGCGCGAGAGCGTTTCGGGTGCGATGCCGAGCTGGGCCGCAATCAGGCGCTTGCGCTGGTGCAGCGTTACACGCAGCGCACCGTTGCCATCGTTCTGCGCATGCCGCAGCAGCCACTGTGCGCAGCGCGCCTCGGCGTCCTGCGCAAGGCGACTCACCGCCAGCTCGGTCTGCTGGCAATAGCCCGCTGCGAGATCGCGCACCAAGCCCTGCACCGAAGCAGGCAGCACCCCGAAGCCGCGCAGGAAGGTTTCGCGCGGCACGCTGCGCAACTGCACGGCGGTTTCGGCGACCATGTCCACGGCGCAAGGTTGCTCGAGCAGCACCGAGGCCGCATCCAGCCATGCGGGCCCCTCGACCACACCGAGTTGATGGCGCATCACCCCCCCCTCACGCACGCCCAGCAGCACGCGGCCGCTGTCGATGTGCAGAACAGCGGTGGGCCGTTGGTTGCGCAGGCGCAGTACCTCGCCAGGCGCCACCACTTCGGCCTGTGCGGACGGGTCGAAAGACGGAGTGAGAAACATGGCTGGAACTGTGCCGCGCCCCACCGTTCGGAGCTTTGAGGGAAATCAAACACCATGCGCACCAGGGCACGCGCACGCCCTATTGGCTCGGCATTCGTGTGCTATAAAATATATAGCATATACCCCTTCCAAGATTAATGACAAATACCGTTCACAGGCCTGTCATTCGTCGACGGTAAGGTTACAGCCCCGGGAAAAGTGACAGGCTGTAACCAATGACGTACTGCAAACAGAACGCGCTTGCCGCCGTCATGGCCGCGCTTTCACCGGATTTGCGCCATGGTGAGGGCCCGCTGGCACGCCTTGTCCGAGAGGGTGGGCTGTCCTGCGTTTTCCAGCCCCTGGGCGACCTGCGCGAGGGCGCGATCTACGCCCACGAGGCCCTGATCCGGGGCCCGCAGGGCACCGCACTGCACACCCCCGACATGCTGTTGGAGCAGGCTCGGCGCGAGCGCATCCTGCAGGACTTCGAGATTGCCTGCCTGTGCACTGCGCTGAGCCAGTGGGGACGGATGGACGCGCCGGGGCGGCTGTTCGTCAACATCAGCGCCGATGCTCTGATACAGGCCGTGGCCCAGTGCGGCGCTGGCCTGTGGGCCGACACCGTGCACACCCTCGGCGTGACCGCACGCATGCTCGTGCTCGAGATCACCGAGCATGAACGCGTGACCGACCTCGCGCCGCTGCGCGGTGCGCTGCGGGAAGTGCATGCAGCGGGAACGCGCCTTGCGCTTGACGACTTCGGCGATGGGCGCTCCAGCCTGCGCCTATGGGCCGAGGTCAAGCCCGATTACGTGAAGATCGACAAATACTTCATACGCGACATCAGCGACCATCCCGAGCAGTTACAAATGCTCCAGGCCCTGCGGGGCATCGCCGACGTATTCGGCACCACGCTGATCGCCGAGGGCATCGAGACGCGCGATGACCTGCGCGCGCTGCGCGACCTGGGCATTCCCTATGGCCAGGGCTGGCTGCTCGGACGCCCCGCCCCCATCCCGCGCGAGGCCATTGAGGCCGCGGCGCTCGACGTCCTGCACGACCGGCGTGTGGCCGTGTTGCCGCACCTGGGCCAGAGCGCTCGCCCCGGCATCCTGCGCAGCCTGCTCATGGTGCAGGCCCCCCCGGCCACGCCCGAGAGCAGCAACGACGCCGTGGCCGCGCTGTTCAAGGAGCATCCGCAGCTGCACGCGCTGGCCTTGGTGAATGCCGCGGGCCAGCCCGTGGCGCTCATCAACCGCCAGCAGTTCATGAACCATTACGCCACGCTGTACTTCCGCGAGGTGCATGGCCGCAAGTCCTGCATGGCATTCGCCAACCATGCGCCGCGCGTGGTGGAGATCGATTGCGATGTCGACCAGCTCGTGGGCATCCTCACCTCGCAGGACCAGCGCTACCTGAACGACGGCTTCATCGTCACCGACAACGGCCGCTACGTGGGCCTAGGCACCGGCGAGCAGCTCGTGCGCAGCGTGACCGAGGCGCGCATCGAGGCCGCGCGCCACGCCAACCCGCTCACCTTCCTGCCAGGCAACATTCCGATCAGCCTGCACGTGCAGCGGCTACTCGAGAGCGGCACCGAGTTCGTGGCCTGCTACGCCGACCTCAACCACTTCAAGCCGTTCAACGACTACTACGGCTACTGGCGCGGCGACCAGATGATCCGCCTCGTAGCGCGCCTGGCTGTGGCGCACTGCGATGCGCGGCGCGACTTCGTGGGCCATGTGGGAGGCGACGATTTCATCCTGCTCTTCCAGAGCAGCGACTGGATGCAGCGCTGCCAGGCCATCGTGGATGAATTCGCACGCGAGGCGCACATGCTGTACGACGAGCCCGCGCGCCAGGCCGGCGGAATCTGGGCCGAGGACCGGCATGGCGTGAAGCGCTTCTTCGCGTGCACCACGCTCGCCATCGGTGCGCTGCGCATCCAGCCGGGCCGCCTGCGCAGGGCCGAGGAGGTGGCCAACCTCGCTGCGATGGCCAAGCACGATGCCAAGCTGGCCCCCCGGGGCATAGCGGTGCACGAGACCTGTGCTGCGCACGAAGCCTGCGCAAAAAACGAAACCTGCAGCAAACCCGCAGGCCGCCATGAGGCGGCAGGTCTGGCGGTACGGGGCGCTGAGGTCAGTTGACCGGTGCGCCCGATTCGTACCAGCGCTTGATCAGGTTGCGCTCATCCTCGGTCAGCGCGCCGGGGTTGCCGAACGGCATTTTGCGCAGCTGTACCACCTGCTGGTAAATCTGCGGCGCATGGGCCTTGACCTGCTCGGCCGAATCGAGGCGCACATTCTTCTGCTGTACCGCCGACCCGTGGCAGACCACGCAATGCTGCTGAAAGAATGGCGCGATTTGGGCATAGCCGACCGCGCCATCAGCAGCGGCAGCGGGCGCGGCGGACGGTGCTGCGGGCGTGGGTACGGGCTTGAGCCATAGCGCCGTACCGATCAGCACCAGCACCCCCACCAGCGCATAAGGCCAGGGATGGGCATTGCGGCCCAGCTTGTAGCCATGGCGCATCACGAAGAACTGGCGGATGGCCGCGCCCGCGAACATCATCAGGATCAGCACCAGCCAGTTCAGTTCGTGGCTGTAGAGCCAGCCGTAGTGGTTGGACAGCATGGCAAACAGCACAGGCAGCGTGAAATAGGTGTTGTGCACGCTGCGCTGCTTGCCACGCTTGCCATGGATCGGATCCACGGGCTGGCCTCCCTTGAGGGCCTTCACAACCTTGCGCTGGCCGGGAATGATCCAGAAGAACACGTTGGCACTCATCGAAGTCGCGAGCATCGCGCCCATCAGCAGGAACGCTGCCTGGCCCGGGAAGATGTGGCACGCCAGAAAGGCCGCGATGCAGACCAGCCCCAACACCATGGCACCCACGATGGCGTCGCCGTTCTTCCTCTGGCCGAAGACGCGGCAGATGCCGTCGTACAGCAGCCAGAACACGACCAGAAACGCCAGAGCGGCCACGATGGCCGTACCCGGGCCCATGGCACCGGGGTTGGCCGGGTTGACCAGGTAGATCTTGGCATTCCAAAGATAGGACACCGAGAGCAGCGCGAAGCCGCTCAGCCAGGTGGTGTAGCTCTCCCAGTAGAACCAGTGCAGGTGGTCGGGCAGCTTCGGCGGCGAGACGTTGAACTTGACGGGGTGGTAGAACCCGCCGCCGTGCACGGCCCAGAGTTCACCGTTCACGCCCTGCTTCTTGAGGTCTTCATCGACAGGCGGCGTGAGGCTGCTGTCGAGAAAGACAAAGTAGAACGAGGAGCCGACCCAGGCAATGGCGGTGATGACGTGGAGCCAGCGCAGCAGCAGGTTGGCCCAGTCGAGAAGGTAGCTTTCCATGTTTCTCAACCTTGCGGCATGGAGGATGCCGCTTTGTGTGCAACCTGCTCACCACTGCGGGCGCTCTGAGCAGAACGAAGAGGCCGCGCACCTGGGTGATGAACCGCCGGGCACCGCTGCGACCAATCTAGGGAAGCGAAGTGTATGCAATATTGGTGTACGTTTCCAGGCCCTGTCACCCTGGGAATGACCCTAAGTCATCTCCCGGGAGCGCATCTGGAGGAGCTGGGCCGCCACCGCCACGGCAATCACCTCGGGCTCCTTGCCCTGGATGCCGGGCACGCCAATCGGACAGGTCACCCACGCCAGTTCATCGGGCATGAACCCCCGGTCGAGCAAGCGGTGGCTGAAGGTGGCCCACTTGGTCTTGCTGCCGATCAGGCCGATGAAGGGCAGATCGCCCTGCAGGCGTTGGCGCTTGAGGCAGGTAGCCACCACGTCGAGGTCCTCGGCATGGCTGAAGCTCATGATGAGGACGAACGCACCCGGCGCCAGAGCAGGCACGGCAGCCTGCACCGGGTCGGAATGTTCGCACTGCGCGCCCTCGGGCGGCGGATCGGGGAAAACGCCGTCGCGGCTGTCGATCCAGGTCAGCGCAAAGGGCAGCGGCGCGAGCACATGCGCCAACGCCTGGCCCACATGACCGCCCCCGAATAGCGCCACGGGCGTGCGCTGCTGCGCCAGGCGGGTACGCAGCGCGGGGGCGTCGGCCGCCGTCACGCGCGTGAAGCGCAGATACACCACACCGCCGCAGCACTGGCCCAGGGTGGGCCCGAGCGGATAGCGCACCACGGCGGCCCCCGCCACGCCCGCCAGGCGCTGGCGCGCTTCGGTCACGGCCTCGAATTCAAGGTGCCCCCCGCCGATGGTTCCCAACAGTCCCTGGCTGGTCACGGCCATCCAGGCCCCGCGCTCGCGCGGCACCGACCCTTGGGTAGACTCCACCTCCACCAGGCAGGCCGGCGCCCGGGTCAGCACATCCAGCAACATCTGCACCGGCGTCACGACTTATCCTCTACGGCAACATTCACACGGCAGTCCGTGCCCGGTTTCCCCGCTTTCTTTGCCAGCATACGCGCCACCACCATGTTCCGCACCTGTCTGATCCGTCACCCACGTTGGGCAACTGCCAGCCTGCTGACCGCCACAGCCCTGCTGCTCGCAGCCTGCCAGACTGCCCCCGAAGCGCCGGCCACGCCATCGCCCGGGACGGCGCCTGCCACGCCGGCAGGTCCCGCCGCAGGCGCTTCGCAGGCCGCCACGCCGCGTGCGTACCGCCAGGATGCGGCGCGGCACCTGTACGGACTCAACGTGCAGCGCATCTACCCCGGCAAGCTCCCCCCGATGCTCTATGCCGTGGGCGTGCTCGAGGTGGACATCGACCGCGCCGGCCGCGTCACCCGGCTGCACTGGATGCGCGCGCCGCGCCATGCACCCGAGGTAATCGCCGAGATCGAACGCACCGTGCGCGCCGCAGCGCCCTTCCCTGCCCCGGCGCGCCTGGGGCGCGTCACCTACACCGATGTGTGGCTATGGGACGAGTCGGGCCGCTTCCAGCTCGACACCCTCACAGAAGGGCAGATGCAGAACTGATCAGGAGCCGCGGTACGTGGAATAGCTCCACGGGCTCACGAGCAGCGGCACATGGTAGTGCTGATCGGCATGGGCCACGCCGAAGTCCAGGCTCACCTGGTTCAGGAAATTGGGCTCGGGCAGCTGCACGCCGCGCGCGCGAAAGTACCCCGCCACGTCAAAGGTGAGGCGGTAGGTGCCTACCCGCAGGCTGGCGTTGTCGAACAGCGGCGCGTCGGTGCGGCCGTCGTGGTTGAGCACAAGGCGCTTGATCAACGTGGCGTGCTCGCCCTCGGTGGAGTACAACGCCACCGCCATGCCCGCAGCGGGACAGCCATTCATGGTGTCGAGGACGTGGGTGCTCAGGCCCATGGAATTCTCCTAAGTTTCGATCCAAAGTGTATACAGTTTTTGTACATCGATAACCCAGGGCATACCCTGCCTGAGCCCCATACGCAGCGCATAACCTCGTTCGCATCCGGCATGGAAGCGGCCCGTGGATCGCTCTACACTCCCCCAGCGTTATCTGACAACGTCAAGGAGACAAGCCCATGAACATCCGATCGACACTGCTCGCCAGTAGCCTGGCACTGGCATTGGCCAGCCTGGCGGCATGCAGCAGCCCGCCCCCGCAAGCCGTAGCCCAACCACCGGTCGCCGTCCAGCAGACCTCGGCCGCGCAGGCCGCGAGTGCCGCCTACGACTTCGACATGGACGTGTTCCATCCAGTCGTTGCGAAGCACGGCATGGTGGCAACCGAACAGGAACTGGCCTCCAAGATCGGCCTCGACATCCTCAAGGCCGGCGGCAACGCCGTGGATGCGGCCGTGGGTATCGGCTTTGCGTTGGCCGTGGCCCTGCCCAACGCGGGCAACCTCGGCGGAGGCGGCTTCATGGTGGTGCACGACGCGAAGACGGGCAAGAGCGTGGCACTGGACTTCCGCGAAATGGCCCCCGCCAAGGCCACGCGCGACATGTACCTCGACGCCAAGGGCAATGTGATCGACGGCAAGTCGCTCTACACGCACTATGCCGTGGGCGTACCTGGCACCGTGGCCGGCATGGAGCATGCGCTCAAGACCTGGGGCACCATGCCGCTGGCCAAGGTGGTTGCCCCCGCGGCCGCGCTGGCCGAGCATGGCTTCCCCGTGAGCGAGACGCTGGCCAAGATCCTCCAGCAAGAGAAGAAGAACATGGGCCAGTGGCCCGCCACGCAAGCCATCTTCTGGAAGAACGGCGAACCCCTCCAGCGCGGCGACCTGCTCGTGCAGAAGGATCTGGCCCATTCGATGCGGCTGATCGGCCAGCAGGGCGCGAAGGCTTTCTATGAAGGCGCGATCGCACAGAAGATCGCGGCCGAGATGGCGCCGCACGCGGGTGCCATTACGCTGCAGGACCTGCGCGACTACAAGGTGGTGGAGCGCGTCCCCACGCGTGGCACCTACCGTGGCTACGAGATCGTGACCATGCCCCCGCCCTCTTCCGGTGGCCCGCACCTCGTGCAGATCCTCAACATGCTCGAGCCCCTGCCGATCGCGCAGTGGGGCCCCAACAGCGCGCAGACCATCCACTACATGGCCGAGAGCATGAAGCTGGCCTACGCCGACCGCTCCGAGTACCTGGGCGACCCGGACTTCGTGAAGATCCCGCTCAAGGGCCTGACCTCGAAGGCCTACGCAGCCTCGCTAGCCAAGACCATCGATCCGAACCATGCACGCTCGGGCAAGAGCATCAAGCCCGGCCAGCCGCAGCCCTATGAGAGCGACCAGACCACGCACTACTCCGTGGTGGACAAGGCCGGCAACGCCGTGGCCGTGACCTACACGCTCAACACGAATTTCGGCAGCGGCATCGTGGCCAAGGGTACGGGCATCCTGCTCAACAACGAGATGGACGACTTCTCTGCCAAGCCCGGCGTGGCCAACGCCTATGGCCTCGTAGGCGGCGATGCGAACGCCGTGGCCGCCAAGAAGCGCCCCCTCTCGTCGATGACGCCCACCATCGTGCTCAAGGACGGCAAGCCCACGCTCGTCACGGGCAGCCCCGGCGGCGCGCGCATCATCACCACTGTGTTGCAGACCGTAGTCAACACCATCGACTTCGGCATGAATCCGGCCGAAGCCGCCGCCACGCCACGCGTGCACCACCAGTGGACGCCCGACGAGCTGCGCATCGAGAAGGGCCTCTCGCCCGACACGATAGCGCTGCTGAAGCAACGCGGCCACAACATCGCGCTCAAGCCCTCGATGGGCCGCACGCAGACCATTCAGGTGCGCGACGGTATGCTCTACGGCGCCTCCGACCCGCGCAACCCCGACGGCCAGACACTGGGCTACTGATCCACCCAGCCATACAAAAAGCCGCACCTTTTTCGACTCATACCCTAAACATACATGGGATGTGAGTGAGTGAGCGTAGTGCTTTGTCAGAATTGAATTTTATCGACACGTAGTTGCGATGTAGAAATACATCGTAATACATCGTAACTTCAAAGCGCCGATGGCAACGTCGGCGCTTTTTTCATGAGATTTTGGGCAGGGCGTCGCCCGGCACGGCGGATGCTGTTCACTTCTGGGCACCTCAACTCACTGGCCGGCTACCCGTTGCGGCCCTACGCAATGCCGATGAGAATGGCTGCAAGGCCGCGGCGGACTACCGCGCGAGCGGTTTAGTCCTCCAGCCCTAACCTGCCGGACGCCTTGACTCATCGAATTACCGCTTGTGGCCGAGAACAGCCGATAACTTTGACCGTAGTCAGCCCAGTACCTTGCGAACGGCACGAGCAAAGCCCACCTCGAACACCGTCCGTCCGCGCTCATTGACGATTTCGCCGTGGCTGCCTTCCTTCAGGCCGCGCTCTTCGAGGTAGCTGGCCGAAACCGCTTTCTGCAAGGCTTCACGCTCCGACGGCGTCAATTGCGCAGACAGGGCGAGCACAGCCACTGGCTGTGTCCCCGGAGCAGCAGAGATGGTCGCACCCAAGGGCCGACGGTCCACGGTCACCTGCGTGTGGGCCTTCAGGACATTGAGCTGCGCCTTGAGCTTGTCGCGCTCAGCGATGACGGCCTGCATGATGGAGCGTATGGCAGGGTCTTCAATCCGCATCAGGTAGTCATGGCTCGCCAAGGTTTTGAGAGGCTTGGGCTCGGCGGGGCCGGCATAGGCGGACCACGCCTCAATGAGCGCCCGGTAGTCGGCGGACTGGGCGTTATAGAGGGCGCGCCCCTTCAGGATGCCTTCGGCTTCGGCCAGGCGGCCGATGGCCGGCAGGGAGAATTCACGCGAGCCGGCTGCGTGCTGTCGGCGGCAAAGCTCATGCATCTTGGCCAGGTTCGCCCGCCGGTTGGAGCGTCCGCCCTTGTCGAGCAGCGATGCCAGCACGGCGTCCGGGTGGATGTCCGTCATGGCGCTCATGCTTCATCTCCGGTCAGGGGTCGGGGACCGGCGGAGAACGACTGGACGGGGCGGTCGCCATGCAGCAGCGAAGCGAGGTCCATGTTCAAGTGCTGGCTAAGGCGTACGCCTGCGTCCATCAGGCGAATCACCTCCCGCTGGCCCAGCGCAGGGTTCTCGGGGTTCATCTGCTGGGCAAGACGTCGCATGAAGGCGTTGCCCGCCAGCAGCTGCTCCTGCTCGCTCAGAAGCATGAACACGGGAGGCAGGTCGTCACGGTAGAGCACGCCATCGAGGAGTTGGCTACGGCGGAAGACCGCCTTTCCCGGCTCTAGGTCGGGGTAGACCTCGACACTATCGCAGACACCACTCAATTGGAGCAGTTCGGATTCCGTCTCCTCGAAGGCAAGCTTCACGTCGGCCACCTCGCCGACTGTGACCATTTGCGTGCCGTCGCCTTGCGCGGCATTCAACGCCGCCTTGCATCGCTCGATAAGACGCCAGCAGGCCACCAAGTCTTCGGCCAAGTCGCTGAAGCGCTTCATAGCGCTTTCCCACCCCCGCTCTGCCTGACGGTATGCGTCTTGGCGAGCGAACGGGTGCCCAGCGTCCTCCGCGTCAGCCCTTTGCTTCTTTAGGCCTTGCAGTTCCTGTTCGCGGGCCAGGCAGGCGTTGCGTGCCTCGTCGAAGTGATAGGCCAGTGTGTTGAAGTGGGCTGCCAACGCAGGCAGGTGGTGCGGTTCGGTCACGAACCAGCGACAACGCACGCAGTTGCGACTGCCTCCGGGCACGGAGCCAAATTTCTTCAACGTCGGGGGACCAATCTGGGGCCCACCGTTATAGCAGCCGCCCACAGAGCCGTTATCCTCGGTCTCACTGGTGTTGCCACCGACCAGACACAGGCCATGGTGCATCGGCATCCAGCCGACCGGGTTGCGCGCAGCGGGATGCTGGGGGACGGCGGCGGCAAGACTGGGTACGCTGTTGCAAATGGCTTTTTGTAGCAGTTCGTCGTGTGCGGTGTCCAGCAGGAAGTTCTGGATACTTGATTCCTTGCGCGCCTCCAGCCGCTCCGCAGCACCATGCAGCACATTTTGTATGTGGGTCGCGCCGGGCTTGGTGTAGTAGAGCGTCATCAGCAGCCTGCTGTGGCCGACGAGCTTTTGCAGTATTGGAAACGGTACCTGCCCTTCCAGGGCCAGCGCGGTGATGAGGGAGACGCGCAGGCTGTGCAAGGGGAAGAGGGTCATATGTGAACCTTTCACCCGTGCTTCTGATGGCGGCAAGAACCTAATTTGAGCTCCGTTGCTATGAGTTTCGCCACGGTCGGCAAGCCTGAGCTCCAAGGTTTCTAAAAGGCAGAACCACGGCCTGTCCAACGTATCCGAAGTCACCGGAAGATGCGCTGCTCCGGCTCGTGCCTCCGGTAACCTAAAGAGGAAGCAGGCGTCGGGATAACCCGCGAGCTGCACTTCGCTCTTCGCCGGGATATGGCGGCCATCCAGTTCCGCCCATGCTGCGCGCCGCGCGACAGGGTTGTACTTTTCCTGCCAGTTGCGCAGCTTCTCCAGCCAGTAGAAGACATCCTGATGAACCGGTCCACCTGAGGACCAAGGTAATACGTAGCCTTTTTCCGGGCCTGATTTGGCAATGTCAGCGGTCTTGTTGGTGTTGATGTAGAGCACGGTTGACGCCTCTTCTCCGTCGGTGAGCGGATTGCTGCGGCGAAACACCCCTTGCTGGAGGGGACGTCGTTCGCTGCCCTGCGCAAGTCGGCTCGGATTCAAAGTCCACTCGCCCACCGAATACCGCCAGGTATCGGCTTCGCCCGAGTCGAGCATGCGGACCTGGTAGGTTCGCAGCGGCAGGATGAGCTTTACAAGCAGGGCAACCCAACGCACCGGACTCCACATCTCCAGCACCTGCCCTCCGCGATACTTCGGGCTGACCCTGCGGACTCGCCACACACAGTCAGGGTCGTTCCGGTCAATCTGGTCCTCGGTCACTTCAAACCAATCAGGTGCACCGTGCCCGCGCTGGCCGATTTCCACACCCAGAGCGCTCTGTGCCCACTGCCAGTCGTAGAAGTGTGGGCCGGCTGCCAGCATTTGCCGCAGTTCGTCTATGTAACCGTAGGGCAGCGGCGAATGCACGCTCTCATCCCGCTTGGGTAGGCCACTCTCGGACATCCGGGGCACAGGGTTGCGGAAGGCTGGCGAGACTACTGGCTGGCCGTTGTCGTCGGCTTCGCTGAACTCACGCAGCAGCACGAAGTGCAGGAAGGAGTGAATAATATTGTTGTACTGAATGCCCGGCGATGAATCCGGACAGGCCGTGCCGTAGAAGTCCGGCAGGACGGTGTTGCGCGCTAGCAAAACCGCCGGTTCGAGCGGCAGCCCCTGCTGGATGAGGTAGCGCTCGAAGAAAGCCACCAAAGCCCTAAGCCTCCACGGAACCCCGCTCGTTTCCCCTTGGAGCCACTCCACTGCCAATACGCGCCAGGTCTCCAATTGCGGGTACTTGCGTTCGACCCAGCCCAGGGTGGCATCGGTTTCACGCTTCACCCCTTTTACCTTCGGGGCCGGGGCGGTTGATGCCTCGGGAGTGGTAGTTGCTTTCTTTTCGGTCACTGGAATTCCTTAGTCGTCGAGTTTGAAACCCGGCAGCGACTGGCCTATAGCGGACGGAGCCTTGGCGTGCTGGCCCCGCAATCGCTGCGCTGCAGCTTCAAGCGCTTCGATGGCCTCGCGGGTGGTAGCTTGTGTGTAGACCTGCTGACTCTCCTCGGATGCGTGGTGCATGAAACGACGGATGAGCGGCTTATCAACACCGGCGTTACGCAGCCGCCGACCGTAAGCGTGTCGGTGGCCGTGGGGTGTCGTTCCCAGGGCCTTGCCGACCTTGAGGCCGATACGTTCACAGGCGGCGGCATGCGCCTTGTTGTACTGGGTGAGCGTGTACGCCCCGCCCACTGGTTCACGACTCAGATTGATGAAGGCAAACGGGTGGTCGCGCTCGATTCGTGCGACCTGCTCCAGGTAGCGGCGCCACAGTTGCAGGAACCACTCGCCATACTCTGGCAAGAACCAGTACGCCTGCTTGTAGTAGGCCGCGTCATGCGTACCGCCTTTCCAGCCGGCATGGCGCCTGTCCATCAACTCAGTGCGGGGAACAAGTCCAAACTGCTGGGCAAGGTATTCCGCCCGGTTGCCCTTGCGTGCTTTACCTCTTTCATCGCGCCAGTCTGCGGGTGCGCCCCCATGGCTCGGGTGATGGATGAGCACCTTGGCCTGGCTCGGATTGGCTGGGTCCGGGAACACATCTGAGATGTAGAGGTGGAAAGGCTCCGACTCACGGAAACCGGCCCCGTGCAGCAGCAAGGTGATGAGCATGCCGCGATAGTCCTGGCGTCCGGCAGCGCTGAATCCCTTGGCAAGGAGTTCCTCGAAGCGCTCTTCCGGGAAGGCTGGCGGTTCGCCTTTCTCAACTTTCGGGAGGCGCTGGCTCCGGACACGGTGCCCAGTATCGACTGGGGAAGCATTAGCCGCCCAGGTATGGCCAAGGAAGGCCTTGCTGCGCCGGTACTGATAGGCGGCCTCATCGGTCTGGCGGTCGAAGGAGCCGCCCGCATAGCGCGGGTTCACCTGGGCCGCCTCGGGACGCATCTCGCCGAGCCAGTCGAAGAAGTCGGTCAGGTGAGTGACGATGTGCGAAGCATCCTGCGGCGAGCGCGGCGCCCAGCACAGGCCACTGGGGTCTAGGCCGGTCGCACGGTCGAAGGTGCCGGTGTAGAGCCGTTGGGCGAAGTTCTGGAACAGACGATAGGTGTCGCGTTCAGCAGGGTTGGATTGCAGGTATTCGAGGAACATCCGCACCGAGCGGGCCACTTTCGACATCCAGGCCAGACTGCGGTCGTGGCTGCGGTACAGGCAATAGTCGAGCAAGGGCTCCAGCAGCCCAGCCGGGGTCAGCAAAGCAGGCAACTCGGTGTAGGCCCCGGTGGCATCGGTATGGACACGGGCTTTGACGGTAACAAACATGGTGGACCTAGACAGCCAGGGTACGCAACAGGTCAGTAGCACCCTTGAAATCGACGTGGCGCACATGCATGACCAAATCCACGGCACCCCCACCGCCGCGCTGGAGCCGGGTATCGAAGAACTTGGGGCCGCGCAGCAGCAGCTCGAAATCCTGTCCTTCAACATTGATGTGATAGCGCTGGGTGCCGTGCGAGCTCACTGGCTCAAACGTGTCGTCGGCCTTCACGTAACTCCCGAGCTTCTCCAGCACCAACAAGGCATCGAGTGCCCGCCATCGCTCTAGAGTCAAGTTATCCACAGACCGTCGTCCCATATCTTCCTCCCCCGGACCCCCACCTGCTACTCGTCTTTCAAAGAAAGACGGCTACTCGAAACAGCCAAAGACAGTGGCGCATCTTCGTATGCATTCTACATAAAATGACTATTTATGGAATAGCTACAAAAACATCAAGACAAGAAAAAGCCCCTGCGAGAGGGGCTTGAGGTACTTCTGTTGACTAATTCACCCTAACTATGTATTGATTGTTGGGGGGGATAACAGAGGGGTGCGGCTTTTTTACTGGGCACATGCTCAGGTTGGTACGCCCTGGCCGATCTCGAAGTTGGCCATCTTTTCGAGGGCGCGCACCATGGCCGAGTGATCCCAGCCCTGGCCGCCGTGCGCCACGCAGGCGTTGAACAGTTCCTGCGCCGTGGCCGTGTTGGGTAGCGACATGCCCAGTGCCTGGGCGCTGGACAGCGCCAGGTTCAGGTCCTTCTGGTGCAGCCCGATGCGAAAGCCTGGATCGAACGTACGCTTGATCATGCGCTCGGCATGCACCTCGAGAATCTTCGACGAGGCGAACCCCCCCAGCAGCGCCTGGCGCACGCGCGCCGGATCAGCTCCCGCGCGTGCGGCAAACAGCAGCGCCTCGGCCACGGCCTCGATGTTGAGCGCCACGATGATCTGGTTGGCCACCTTGGCGGTCTGGCCGTCGCCGTTGCCGCCCACCAGGGTGATGTTCTTGCCCATGCGCTCGAACAGTGGCTTGGCGCGCTCGAACGCGGCCTCGGGGCCGCCCACCATGATGGACAGCGTGGCGTTCTTGGCGCCCACCTCGCCGCCCGATACGGGCGCATCGAGGTACTGCACGCCCAGCGCCTCGATGCGGCATGCGAAGTCCTTGGTCGCCACGGGCGAGATCGAGCTCATATCCACCACCACCTTGCCGCTGCTGCCCTTGAGCCCCTGCGCCACGCCATCGGGGCCGAACAGCACCTGCTCGACATCAGAAGTGTCGGGCAGCATGAGAAAAACGATGTCGGCGCGCTCAGCCACGCCGCGGGCCGTGGTGCATTGCGATGCGCTGGTCTCGGCGATGGCGGCGGGCACCTTGCCGCGTGTGTTCACGAACAACTGGTGGCCTGCGGCGATGAGGTGGCCGCACATGGGCGCACCCATGATGCCCAGGCCAATGAAGCCGATCTTGAGGGGGGATGTTGTCATGGTGTTCTCCTTGTCTTGGTGCTATCGCTGCATCCTCATGCGGCCAGCGCCTCGCGCCAGCCGAGGCCCGCTTCGGTCACGCCCGCAGGCTTGTACTCGCACCCCACCCAGCCCTGGTAGCCGATGCGGTCCAACAGTGCGAAGAGGTAGGGGTAGTTGATCTCGCCCGTGCCCGGCTCATGGCGGCCCGGGTTGTCGGCCAGCTGCACATGGCCAATGCGGGCCAGGTGCTTCTGCAGCGTGGCGGCCAGTTCGCCCTCGGTGCGCTGGGCGTGGTAGATGTCGTACTGCACGAAGGCGTTGTCGGCCCCCACCTCGTCGAGGATGGACAGTGCCTGCTCTGTACGGCTCAGGTAGAAGCCAGGGATGTCGAACGGGTTGATGGGCTCGATCAGCAGGCGCAAATCTGCCACCTTGAGCGCAGCCGCTGCAAAGCGCAGGTTCTCGACGAAGGTGCGGCGCAGCACCGCTGCGTCCACGCCGGCCGGCGCTTTGCCCGCCAGGCAGTTGAGCTGCGGCACGCCCAGGGCGTGGGCATAGGTTACAGCCTGTGCCACGCCGGTGCGGAATTCATCCACGCGGGCCGGATCGCAGGCGATGCCGCGATCCCCCGCCTCCCAATCGCCCGCGGGCAGGTTGTGCAGCACGATCTGAAGCCGGTGCTGCTCGGCGCGCTCCTGGATTTCCTCGACGCGGAACGCATACGGAAAGAGGAACTCCACGGCCTGGAAGCCGGCGCGCGCGGCGCGCCCGAAGCGGTCGAGGAACGGTGCCTCGGTAAACAGCATGCTGAGGTTGGCGGCAAAACGGGGCATCTTCAAAATCTCCAGAATCTTCGGTGGTGTATTCAGTCCAGCACGGCCAGCGCGCTGGGAGCATCGGCGGCCTCGGTGGCCAGGTCTTCGAACTCGACGATGGCGTCGATCTCCGCGCCCATGGCGATGTTGGTCACGCGCTCCAGGATCACTTCGATCACCACGGGGGTGCGGTGCTCGGCCATCCAGGCCTCGGCCTGGGCCACCGCGGGCGCAAACTCCTCGGGGCGGTGCACGCGGATGGCCTTGCAGCCCAGGCCCTCGACCACCTTCACGTGGTCCACGCCATAGCCGCGCGCCGTTTCACCCTCGGCCATGTTCACGTTGTCGAACGCGAGCTGCACGCAGTAATCGATCGAGAAGCTGCGCTGCGCTTGGCGGATCAGACCCAGGTAGCTGTTGTTGACCAGCACATGGAGGTAGGGCAGCCTGAACTGCGCGCCCACGGCCAGCTCTTCGATCATGAACTGGAAGTCGTAGTCGCCCGACAGCGCCACGATCTTGCGCGCGGGGTCGGCCACGCGCACGCCCAGGGCGGCGGGCACCGTCCAGCCCAGCGGGCCTGCCTGGCCACAGTTGATCCAGTGGCGCGGCCGGTACACATGCAAAAACTGCGCGCCCGCGATCTGCGACAGGCCGATCGTGGAGACATAGCACACGTCCTTACCCAGCGCGCGGTTCATGCACTGGTACACGCGCTGCGGCTTCATGGGCACGTTGTCAAAATGCGTCTTGCGCAGGTACTCCACGCTGTTCTTGCGGCCCTGGCATTCGGCCGCCCAGCGGCTGCGCTCGCGCAGCCTGCCCGCGGCCTTCCATTCGCGCGCCACCTCGACGAAGAGCTTGAGCGCCGCCCCCGCATCGGAGACGATGCCATAGTCGGGCGCAAACACGCGGCCGATCTGCGTGGGCTCGATGTCCACGTGCACGAACTTGCGGCCCTTGGTATAGACCTCGACCGAACCCGTGTGCCGGTTGGCCCAGCGGTTGCCGATACCCAGCACGAAGTCGCTCGCAAGCAGGCTGGCGTTGCCATAGCGGTGGCTGGTCTGCAGGCCGCACATGCCCACCATGAGCGGGTGGTCGTCGGGGATCGCGCCCCAGCCCATGAGCGTGGGGATCACGGGCACGCCCATCATTTCGGCGAACTGTACGAGCAGATCGGACGCATCGGCGTTGATGATGCCGCCACCCGCCACGATCAACGGGCGCTCGCTCTCGTTGAGCAAGGCGATGGCTTTCTCGATTTGCGCCCGCGTGGCCGCAGGCTTGTAGATCGGCAGGTGTTCGTAGGTGTCGGGGTCGAACTCGATCTCAGCAAGCTGCACGTCGATCGGCAGGTCGATCAGCACGGGGCCCGGGCGGCCCGAGCGCATGAGATGGAAGGCCTGCTGGAACGCGCGCGGCACCTGGGCAGGCTCCAACACCGTCGTGGCCCACTTGGTGACCGACTTGGCGATGGCGGCGATATCCACGGCCTGGAAGTCTTCCTTGTGCAGGCGCGCGCGCGGCGCCTGGCCCGTGATGCACAGGATCGGGATCGAGTCGGCGCTGGCCGAATACAGGCCCGTGATCATGTCGGTGCCAGCCGGCCCGCTGGTGCCGATGCACACACCGATATTGCCAGCCACGGCGCGCGTGTAGCCCTCGGCCATGTGGCTGGCGCCCTCGACGTGGCGCGCGAGGATGTGGCCGATGCCGCCGTGTGCCTTCAACGCCGCATACAGCGGATTGATGGCCGCGCCGGGCACGCCGAATGCCACGCTCACGCCTTCCTTTTCCATCACCTTCACGGCCGCTTCGATGGCCTTCATTCTGGGCATTGCATGTCTCCTTGGTTGATGCACCGACTCTAGGCACGCCCTTGGTGCAGCGGAAGCCAACGGCAGACCATAAAATTTATTCCCCATAGGAATAAACACCCCCCCAGGAGACAGGCCATGGACCGCCTCGATGCAATGCAGATGTTCGTGCGCGTGGTGGAGACCGGCAGCTTCACCAAAGTGGCGCACGAATTCGCCACCACCCAACCCACGGTAACCAAGCAGGTCGCAGCGCTGGAGGCACGGCTCAAGGTGCGCCTGCTCAATCGCAACACGCGCGGTGTGAGCCTGACCGAACCCGGCACGCTGTACTACGAGAAGTGCAAGGCCATCGTGAACGAGATCGCCGACGCCGAAAGCGTGGTGCGCGTGCGCCAGACGCAGGTGCACGGCCAGCTGCGCGTGGGCAGTTCGGTGGCGTTCGGGCGGCGCGTGGTGGTGCCGCTCGCGCTCGAGTTCATGGCGCAGAACCCGCAGGTGCAGCTGGACTTGAGCTTCGAGGACCGCTACACCGATCTCGTGGCCCACGGCATCGATGTGGCGATCCGCCTGGGCAAGCTGGCCGACTCGGCGCTGGGCGCGCGCACGCTGGGCGTGAACCCCTGGGTGCTCGTGGCCTCGCCCGCCTACCTGCGCCGCCACGGCACGCCACGCCGCCCCTCGGACCTGAAAGAGCACGCCACGCTGATCTACAGCAGCGTGCAGGGCAACGATGTCTGGCGCCTGCGCAACGCGAGCGGCGAGGCGGTGTCGGTGCCTGTGACGGGGCGGCTGCGCTCCAACAACCTCTCGGCCCTGCTGGCCGCCGCGCGCGCCCACATGGGCGTGGCGGCGCTGCCCCGCTACGTGGCGGCCGAATCGCTGGCGGCGGGCCGCGTGGTGGAGGTGCTCAAGACCGCGCGCCTGCCCGAGCAGGAGATCCACGCCGTGTACCCCTCGCCACGGCTCGTACCGCAGAAGGTGCAGGCGTTCATCGCGTTCCTGCAGGGGCGCTTTGACAAGGCCTGGTGGGAATCGCTGCCGCGCGGCTAGGTTTTGAGCTTTTCAGGCTTACAGTGCTTTCCCAGTGGACTTATACAGCTACAAAATCAGGAGCACACGAAAATCATTGACGTTCGTGTGCGTGGGCCCCGTGATGACGAGGTCGCCCAGCGCCCCGAAGTAGCCGTACGCATCGTTGCGGTCCAGGTGGTCCGCAATGCGCAGGCCCAGGGCCGTGGCGCGCGCCAGGGTGTCGGGCGCCACGCTGGCGCCCGCGTTGTCTTCCACGCCATCGATGCCGTCGGTATCCGCCGCCAGCGCCCACACATTGGGCTCGCCCTGCAACGCCTGCGCCAGGCCCATGCAGAACTCGCCCGCACGCCCGCCGCGCCCCCTGGCGGCCCCGGGCAGGCGCGGGCGGATGGTGACGGTGGTCTCCCCGCCCGAGAGGATCACGCAGGGCCGAGGGAACGGCGCGCCGCGCCGCGCCACAGCGCGCGCCAGGGCGGCATGCACCTTGCCCACTTCGCGCGACTCGCCTTCGATTTCGTCCGACAGCACGTAGGCCGCCAGCCCGGCGGCGCGCGCGGCCTCGGCCGCTGCATCGAGCGACTGCTGGGGCGTGGCCGTCATGTGCACGGCATGGCCCACAAACGCAGCATCGCCGGGCTTGGGTGTTTCGAGCAAGCCGGCCTCGAGCGCAGCGCGCACGGCCGGCGGCACGTCGATGCGGTAGCGCGCCAGAATGGCCAGCGCATCGGCACAGGTGGTGGCATCGGGCACCGTGGGGCCGCTCGCAATCACCGAGGGATCGTCGCCGGGCACGTCGCTGATCGTGAGCGTGACCACCCGCGCGGGCGCGCAAGCCGCCGCCAGCCGCCCGCCCTTGATGCGCGAGAGGTGCTTGCGCACGCAATTCATCTCATCGATGGCGGCGCCGCTGTCCAAGAGCGCTTTGTTGATGCGCTGCTTGTCTTCGAGCGTGAGCCCCTCGGCCGGCAACGTGAGCAGGGCCGACCCGCCACCCGAAATCAGGCACAGCACGAGGTCGTTCTCGGTCAGGCCCTGGGTCAGCTCCAGCATGCGCTGAGCGGCCGCAAGGCCGGCCGCGTCGGGCACGGGGTGCGCCGCCTCCACCACTTCGATGCGCTGCGCCAACCCTGCGGGGCGCGGCGGCGTGTGGTGGTAGCGCGTGACCACGAGACCCGAGAGTGGTGCATCGGCAGGCCACAGCGCCTCCACGGCCTGTGCCATGGCGCCGCCTGCCTTACCCGCCCCCAGCACCAGCGTGCGGCCCTGTGGCGGCGGTGGCAGGAAAGCCGCCGTGTTGTGCAGCGGCAGTGCGCGGTGCACGGCCACGCGGTACAGGTACTGCAGGAACGCACGGGGCTGCTCCACCGGATGGGGGGCGACGTCCGGCACGGGGGAAGGGTCTGCGATGGTCATGGGTGGTTGTCTCCGAAAACCATTGTGCCGTCGTAACCCCGAGGTAACCGCGCGCGCAGATCAAAAGTGCTTCAACCCCGCGCAGGCCTGCCTCATTCCAGCGTCACCCTCGCGTCCTTCACGAGGCGCGCAAAGCGCTCTGTGTCGTCCTTGATCTGGGCCGCCATTTGCGCGGGTGTGTTGCCCACGGGGTCGGCGCCGATGTCCTCCATCTTCTTGCGGAAATCGGCCGACTGGATGATCTTGGCCATATCGGCATGCAGCCGCGCCACCACCTCCTTGGGCGTGGCCGCCGGGGCCAGCACGCCAAACCAGGTGCCCATGTCGAAGCCCTTGAGCCCGGCTTCATCGAGCGTGGGCACATCGGGCAGCGCCACCGATCGCTTGGCCGTGGTGACGGCCAGCGCGCGCAGCTTGCCCGCCTTGATGTGCGGCAGCACAGGCGTGACGGTATCGAACGACATGGTGATCTGCCCGCCGAGCAGGTCGGTGGTAAGCGGGCCGCTGCCCTTGTAGGGCACATGCAGCAACTCCACGCTGCCCATGCCCTCGAACTGCGCGCCGATCAGGTGCTGCCCTGTGCCGTTGCCGTTCGATCCATAGGTGAGCTTGCCAGGCTCGGCCTTGGCCAGCGCGAGCAGTTCCTTCACGCTGCGGGCCGGCACCTGCGGATGGACCACCAGCACGTTGGGCACCAGGGCCACCGTGGTGACGGGCGCGAGGTCTTTCTGGAAGTCATAGGGCAGCTTGCGGTACACGCTCGTGGCGATGGTGTGGTGCACCGCGCCCATGAGCAGCGTATAGCCGTCGGGCTTGGCCTTGGCCACGTAGTCGGCGCCCAGCGTGGCGCCGGCGCCGGGCCTGTTCTCTACCACCACGGGCTGGCCCAGGCTTTTTGCGAGTTCCTGCCCCAGCGCGCGGGCAAGCACGTCGGTGGTGCCGCCGGCCGGAAACGGAACAACGAGGCTGATGGGCTTGGACGGCCAGGCCTGGGCCCAGGCCGTCGCGCTCAGCGCGCACAGCGCCGTGGCGCTGACCAGGGTCCGCAGGGCGCGGCGCTTGCTCGTGAAATGCGTCATGGTGTCTTGTCTCCTGAAAGAAGGGATGCGCACGGGCCGGGGTCCATGGCCCCGGCTTCATCGGGGGCGCGCGCAAGGGGGTGGTACAGGCTCAGGCCGCCACTGGTTCGCGCCGTGGCTGCGCGGCGCCCAGCCGCTCGCACACGGCTTGCGTGACCTGGGCCGTGGTGGCGCAGCCGCCCAGATCGCGCGTATGCAGCGCGGCATCGGCCGTGACCTGCTCGATGGCCTGCATGAGGCGCTGTGCCGCGCCGTGCTCGCCCAGGTGCTCCAGCAGCATCACGCAGCTCCAGAACGTGCCCACAGGGTTGGCCAGGCCCTGGCCCATGATGTCGAAGGCCGAGCCATGGATGGGCTCGAACATGCTGGGGTAGCGGCGCTCGGGATCGATGTTGCCCGTGGGCGCAATACCCAGGCTGCCCGCCAGCGCGGCGGCCAGGTCACTCAGGATGTCGGCGTGCAGGTTGGTGGCGACGATGGTGTCGAGCGTGGCCGGGCGGTTCACCATGCGCGCCGTGGCGGCATCGACCAGTTCCTTGTCCCACTTCACATCGGGGAACTCGCGGCTGACCTGCAGCGCAATTTCATCCCACATCACCATGGCATGGCGCTGGGCGTTGCTCTTCGTGATGACCGTGAGCTGCTTGCGCGGTCGTGACTGCGCGAGCTTGAAGGCAAAGCGCATGATGCGCTCCACGCCCGCGCGGGTCATCATGCTCACGTCGGTGGCCACCTCGATCGGGTGGCCCTGGTGGGCCCGGCCGCCCACGCCCGCGTACTCGCCCTCGGAGTTCTCGCGCACGATGACCCAGTCCAGGTCCTCGGGGCCGCAGCGCTTGAGCGGCGCGTCAATGCCGGGCAGGATGCGCGTGGGCCGCACGTTGGCGTACTGGTCGAACCCCTGGCAGATCTTCAGGCGCAGGCCCCAGAGCGTGACATGGTCCGGGATGTGCGGATCGCCTGCGGAGCCGAACAGGATGGCATCCTGGCCGCGCAGTGCATCGAGCCCGTCGGCCGGCATCATCTCGCCGTGCGCGCGGTACCAGTCACCGCCCCAGCCGTAGCTCGTGAACTCGAAACCCAGGCCCGGCTGGGTGGCCGCCAGGGCCTGCAGCACAGCCTGGCCCGCAGGCACCACTTCCTTGCCGATGCCATCGCCGGGAATGCACGCGATGCGGTAAATCTTGCTCATGGTGACGATTCGCTCCTTGTCGTTGGGGATGCGTGGAGTTCCACGCGGAATGCGGGAGCGAATCTACCGATTGAGCGGCGCAATAGACGCGGCTAGAGTTATTCCATTGTTAACTTTCAATAAACAATGAGCACACCTTCCACGCCCCCTTCCGAGATGGCCTTCTTCAGCCTGCTCGCACGCTGCGGCAGCTTCTCGGCCGCCGCGCGCGAACAGGGCGTCAGCACGCCCGCCGTGAGCAAGCGGCTGGCCCAAATGGAAGCGCGCCTGGGGGTGCGCCTGCTCAACCGTACGACGCGGCGCATAGGACTCACCCCCGAGGGTGAAACCTACCTGCTGCATGCGCGCCGCATCCTGGCCGAGATCGACGACATGGAGCAGCTCGTATCGCGCACGCATGGCACGCCCCAAGGTTTGCTGCGCGTGAACGCCACACTGGGATTCGGGCGCAGCCACATCGCACCGCTCATCGCAGCCTTTGTGCAGCGACACCCGCAGGTGCAGGTGCAGCTGCAACTTTCGGTAGACCCGCCGCCGCTGGACCAGGACGCATTCGACGTGTGCATCCGCTTCGGCGAGCCGCCCGATGCACGCGTGATCGCGCGGCGCATCGCACCCAACCGGCGGCTGCTGTGCGCGGCGCCCGCCTACCTCGCACGGCATGGCACGCCCAAGGCGCCCAGCGACCTGGCGCGGCACAACTGCATCGGCATCCGCCAGGGCGGTGAGGCCTATGGCACCTGGCGCCTGAGCCAGGGCCGCAAGGTAGAGACCGTGAAAGTGCGCGGGGCACTGAGCACCAACGACGGCGAGATCGCCGTGAACTGGGCGCTTGCAGGGCTGGGCATCGTGATGCGCGCGGAATGGGACGTGGCGCGCTACCTTGCCAGCGGCCGCCTGCGCCAGGTGCTGGAGCACTGGCAGACACCACCAGCCGACATCCACGCTGTCTACCCGGAGCGCCACCAGGGCGCGGCGCGCGTACGCGCGTTCGTCGATTTCCTCGCGGCACATTTCGCCGGCACGACACCGGGACGCTGAGCCGCGCCCACCCCCCAGGCAAGCGCGGCATCAGGGGAAGCTCTAGGTATTTGGTCTACCAAAAGTGTATACACATTGAAACGCTGCGGCTATCATGGCCGCATGGAAACCTCTACCACGAGCTTCATCGTCGACAGCCTCACCAAGGCCATCGTGGAGCATCGGCTCAAGCCCGGCACCAAGCTGGCCGAGCAAAAGCTGGCCGACCATTTCGGCGTTTCGCGCACGCTGGTGCGCCAGGCGCTGTTCCAGCTCTCGCAAAACCGCCTGATCCGGCTAGAGCCCGCGCGCGGCGCCTTCGTGGCCGCCCCCTCGGTGAGCGAGGCCAAGCAAGTCTTCGCCGTACGCCGCATGCTCGAGGCCGAGATGACACGCGCCTTCGTTCGCGAAGTCACGTCCGCCAAGATCCGCGCCCTGCGCGAGCACGTGGCGCGCGAGAAAGCCGCCGTGGACCAGGCCGACGTGCCCGGTCGCACCGAGCTGCTGGGCGACTTCCACGTGCGCATGGCCGAGCTCATGGGCAATCAGGTACTCGCGCAGATGCTGGGCGAGCTCATCTCGCGCTGCGCGCTCGTAACGCTGATGTACCAGAGCGCTAGGGCCGCCGAGCACTCGCACGAGGAACATGGCGAAATCGTCAAGGCCTTGGCCGCACGCGACGAGCCGCTGGCCGTACGGCTCATGAACGAGCACCTGCTGCACGTCGAGGAGGGCCTCACGTTCGACCGCGAGCAGCCCGTGAACGAACTCTCCATGGCGCTGTCATGAACAGCCCCCCGAGAGGCTGCGCGCCTTCCCCCCGCTCTCGCCACGGGGCGGCCCTTGCTCGACTGACCTCGCTTGGGGCGCGCCAGTTTTCTGGGTTGCTGACTGTGCAAACCACTTCAAGGATCACTGAATGACCGTCTACGACGCCACGGCTTCCTACCCACGCGATCTGATCGGCTACGGGCGCACGCCGCCCCATGCCTGCTGGCCGGGCGGCGCGCGCGTGGCCGTGCAGTTCGTCCTCAATTACGAGGAAGGGGGCGAAAACTGCGTGCTGCACGGCGACGCCGCAAGCGAGCAGTTTCTCTCCGAGATGTTCAACCCGGCCGCCTACCCCGAGCGCCACATGAGCATGGAGGGCATCTACGAATACGGCTCGCGCGCGGGCGTGTGGCGCATCCTGCGCGAGTTCGAGCGCCGCGGCCTGCCGCTCACGGTATTCGGCGTGGCCACCGCCCTGCAGCGCCACCGCGACGTGACGGCCGCGTTTGTCGAGCTGGGCCACGAGATTGCCTGCCACGGCCTCAAGTGGATCCACTACCAGGGGGTGCCCGAGGAAGTGGAACGAGCCCACATGGCCGAGGCCATGGAAATCATCCGCCAGCTCACGGGCAACCGCCCCCTGGGCTGGTACACCGGCCGCGACAGCCCCAACACGCACCGCCTCGTGGCCGACTACGGTGGCTTCGAGTACGACAGCGACTACTACGGCGACGACCTGCCGTTCTGGATGAAGGTACGCAAAAGCGACGGCAGCACGGCCCCGCAGCTCATCGTGCCCTACACGCTCGACTGCAACGACATGCGCTTCGCGCTGCCACAGGGCTACTCGCACGCCGATCCGTTCTTCCAGTACCTCAAGGACAGCTTCGACGCCCTCTACGCCGAAGGCGATCCCGCTGGCGACGACCGGCCCAAGATGATGAGCATCGGCATGCACTGCCGCCTGCTCGGGCGGCCCGGCCGCATCACGGCGCTGCAGCGCTTTCTGGACCACATCCAGCGCCACGACCGCGTGTGGGTCTGCCGCCGCATCGACATTGCGCGCCACTGGCGGCACGCCCACCCCTACCAGGACTGAGCCATGACCATTACCCTCGATCAACTCAACGCCGCCACGCCCGAGGCGGCGGCGCAGATGCTGGACGGCCTCTACGAACATTCGCCGTGGATCGCCGGCCAGGCCCTGGCGCAGCGCCCCTTCCGCTCGCTGGCCCAGCTCAAGCACGCCATGGTGCGCGTGCTGGCACAGGCTCCGCGCGAGGCCCAGCTCGCGCTCGTGCGCGCCCACCCGGAGCTCGCGGGCAAGGCCATGGTGGCCCAGGAGCTCACGGCCGAATCGACCAACGAGCAGACCAAGGCCGGCCTCACGCAGTGCACGCCCGAGGAATTCGCGCGCATCCAGCAGCTCAATGCCGACTACAACGCGCGCTTCGGCTTCCCGTTCATCCTTGCCGTGCGCGGCCCGCGCGGCACGGGCCTGCCCAAGCAGGAAATCATCGACACCTTCGCACGCCGCCTGGACAACCCGCCCGACTTCGAGCTGGCCGAGGCGCTGCGCAACATCCACCGTATCGCCGAGATCCGCCTCAACGACAAGTTCGGCTACGAGCCCACGCTCGGCAACGACGTGTGGGACTGGCAGGAAAAGCTCGCCCAGCACAGTGACCCCGGCTTCGCCGAGAAGGGCCAGCTCACGGTGACCTACCTCACCGATGCACACCGCGCCTGCGCCCAGCGCATCAGCCACTGGATGCGCGACTGCGGCTTCGACGAAGTCGAGATCGACGCCGTGGGCAACGTGGTGGGCCGCTACCAGGGCGCCACGGCCGATGCGCGCACGCTGCTGACCGGATCGCACTACGACACGGTGCGCAACGGTGGCAAGTACGATGGGCGCCTGGGCATCTTCGTGCCCATGGCCTGCGTACGCGAACTGCACCGCCAGGCCAAGCGCCTGCCCTTCGCCATCGAAGTCGTAGCCTTCGCCGAGGAAGAAGGCCAGCGCTACAAGGCCACATTCCTGGGCTCGGGCGCGCTCATCGGCCACTTCAACCCGGCCTGGCTCGACCAGAAGGACGCCGACGGCGTGACCATGCGCGAAGCCATGGAGCACGCGGGACTGTGCATCAACGATATCCCCAAGCTGCAGCGCGACCCCGCACGCTACCTGGGCTTCATCGAAGTGCACATCGAGCAGGGCCCCGTGCTCAACGAGCTGGACATTCCCCTGGGCGTTGTTACCTCGATCAACGGCGGCGTGCGCTTCATCGGCGAGGTGATCGGCATGGCCAGCCATGCAGGCACCACGCCCATGAACCGCCGCCGCGACGCCGCCGCGGCTGTGGCCGAACTCATTCTCTACGTGGAAAACCGCGCCGCGCAGGACGGCGATTCGGTCGGCACGGTGGGCCTGCTCGAAGTGCCCAGCGGTTCGATCAACGTTGTACCCGGCCGCTGCCGTTTCAGCCTGGACCTGCGCGCCCCCACCGACGCGCAGCGCAACCGCCTCGTGGACGACGTGATCGCCGAGCTCCAGGCCATCTGCGCGCGCCGCGGCCTGCGCCACACGCTCGAGGAATCGATGCGAGCCGCCGCCGCGCCCAGCGCGCCGCAATGGCAGCAGCGCTGGGAGCGCGCCGTCGATGCCCTCGGCGTTCCGGTATTCCGCATGCCCAGCGGAGCGGGCCATGACGCCATGAAGCTGCATGAAATCATGCCCCAGGCCATGCTGTTCACACGCGGACTCAACAGCGGCATCAGCCACAACCCGCTCGAAAGCACGACCAGCGACGACATGCAACTCGCCGTCGACGCCTTCTCCCACGTTCTGAACCAACTCGCCCAGGACACGCCATGAGCACCACCTACCAGCAACTCGACGCCTGGATCGATCAGCACTTCGACGAGCAAGTGCGCTTCCTGCAAGCCCTCGTGCGCGTACCCACCGACACGCCGCCCGGCAACAACGCGCCGCACGCCGAGCGCACGGCCGAGCTGATCCGTGACTTCGGCTTCGAGGCAGAGAAGCACGCCGTGCCCTCAGCCGAAGTCCAGGCCTACGGCATGGAGTCGATCACCAACCTGATCGTGCGCCGCCCTTACGGCGGTGGCGGCTGCACCGTGGCCCTGAACGCCCATGGCGACGTGGTGCCTCCCGGCGAAGGCTGGACGCACGACCCCTACGGTGCCGAAATCATGGACGGCAAGATGTACGGTCGGGCCACAGCCGTGAGCAAGAGCGACTTTTCCACCTTCACCTTCGCCGTGCGCGCTCTGGAAGCCGTGGCCCGGCCCACCCGGGGGGCAGTGGAACTGCACTTCACCTACGACGAGGAATTCGGCGGTGAGCTCGGCCCGGGCTGGCTGCTCAAGAACGGACTGACCCACCCAGACCTTCTGGTCGCCGCAGGTTTCAGCTATGAAGTGGTCACGGCCCACAATGGGTGCCTGCAGATGGAAGTCACCATCCACGGCAAGATGGCCCACGCCGCCGTGCCCCACACGGGCGTGGACGCGCTGCAGGGCGCTGTGGCCGTGATGAATGCGCTGTATGCCGAGAACACGAAGTACCAGCAGGTCACATCCCAGGTGCCCGGCATCAAGCACCCCTACCTCAACATCGGCCGCATCGAGGGCGGCACCAACACCAACGTGATCCCCGGCAAGGTGGTCCTGAAATTGGACCGTCGCATGATCCCCGAGGAGAACCCTGCCGAGGTCGAGGCCAGCATCCGCGCCGTGATCGCCCAGGCCGTGGAGCGGTTCAACGCCGAGCGCGGCTACGCGGACGACGATGCGGTACGCGTTCAAATCAAGCGCCTGCTGCTGGCCAACGCCATGACCCCGCTGCCCGGCAACGCACCGCTGGTCGAGGCTATCCAGAAGCACGGCGAGGCGGTATTTGGCACCAAGCCCCCTGCCGTGGGCACGCCGCTGTACACCGACGTGCGGCTGTACGCAGAGCGCGGCATTCCCGGCGTCATCTACGGCGCGGGCCCGCGCACCGTGCTGGAATCGCACGCCAAGCGCTCCGATGAGCGGCTGGAGCTGGAAGACCTGCGCCGCGCTACCAAGGTGATCGCGCGCACGCTGCACGATCTGCTGGGCTGACGCTGCCCCCCCCCCCCGCGAAAGGCCCGCCGGCAACGGTGGGCCTTTCTTGTTTTCTGCGCTACAGACGCGGCGGCGCTCGGGTTTTCACTATGGTTGCAATCGTCAATCTGTATACACTTTTTCCATACGAACAAACCACCTCCCCACCCACGCAAACACCCGCTGGCGATTGGACTCCACATTGCCGCCGGCACGCCGCCCAGGAGAAAGCCCCATGAACCCACAAGTCCACCCCGTCGATGAACGACTGCCCATGGGCCGGCTCACGGCCCTGGGCCTGCAGCACGTGCTGGTGATGTACGCCGGAGCCGTCGCCGTGCCCCTGATCGTGGGCCGCGCACTCAACCTCACGCCCGACCAGGTGGCCAAGCTGATCTCGGCCGACCTGTTCTGCTGCGGCCTCATCACGCTGATCCAGGCGCTGGGCGCAACGCAGTGGTTTGGCATCAAGCTGCCCGTGATGATGGGCGTGACCTTCGCGGCCGTGGCACCCATGGTCTCCATGGCCCAGAGCACCTCGGGCCCCGCGGGCGCGGGACTGATCTTCGGTGCGGTGATCGGATCGGGCGTAATCTCCATTCTCATTGCCCCCGCCGTGAGCCGCATGCTGCGCTTCTTTCCGCCTGTGGTGACGGGCACCATCATCGCGGTGATCGGCATCAGCCTCATGCGCGTGGGCATCAACTGGATCTTCGGCAACCCCGTGGGCCCCACCGCGCCCAACGTGGTGAACCCCGAGCACCTCAAATGGCTGGCCGAGGCGCAGGCCATGGCCGGTGCGCCCGGCTCGTCGCTGCCGCCCCTGCCCAAGGGCCTGACCATCCTGCCCACGATGCCCAACCCCAAATACGGCGACCTCACGGGCGTGGGCATCTCGGCCCTGGTGCTCGTCTCAATCCTCATGATCGCCAAGTTCGCCAAGGGCTTCGTCGCCAACATCTCGGTGCTACTGGGCATCTGCATCGGCGCCGTGGTAGCGGCCCTGATGGGCCTGATGACGTTCGAGAAGGTGACCAAGGCGCAGTGGTTCGACCTGGTGCTGCCGCTCGAGATCGCCAAGCCGATCTTCGATCCCATCCTGATCCTGACGATGACGCTGGTGATGATCGTGGTGATGATCGAGTCCACTGGCATGTTCCTCGCGCTCGGCGAAATGACCGACCGCAAGATCGACCAGGACGACCTCACGCGCGGCCTGCGCACCGATGGCCTGGGCACACTGATCGGTGGTCTTTTCAATACCTTCCCCTACACGAGCTTCTCGCAGAACGTCGGCCTCGTGGCCGTCACGGGGGTCAAGAGCCGTTTCGTCTGCGTGGCCGGCGGCGTGATCCTCATCGTGCTGGGCGTGCTGCCCAAAATGGGCGCGCTGGTCGAATCGCTGCCCACCGTGGTGCTCGGCGGTGCGGGCCTCGTGATGTTCGGCATGGTGGCCGCCACGGGCATCCGCATCCTGAGCGCAGTGGACTTCAAGAACAACCGCTCCAACGCCATGATCGTGGCCGTTTCCATCGGCGTGGGCATGGTGCCGCTGGTGGCCCCCAACTTCCGCCAGTGGATGCCGCACTCGATCCATCCGCTGATCGAATCCGGTATCCTGCTGGCCTCGGTCACCGCCGTGGCGTTGAACGTCTTCTTCAATGGCGCCAGCCGCGATACCTCGGCGGTGGTGAGCGCCGCCCGCCAGGCCGATGCCCACTAGCGTCCACCGTCTGCGCCGCAAGAACTGTTCGTGACCCCGGGCCCCGCCTGCACGTTTGCGGCGGGGTTTTCCACTTTCCAACGCGCGCCATTGCTGTCAGCATCGAGTAAGCTCGATTCGCTTTCCCGCATTTTCTGGATTTCCGTATGACCCACACTCTGTCCACCGCCGAACAGGCCCTGCGCGAAGCCGCACTCGAATACCACCGAAACCCCGGCAAGGGCAAGATCGCCGTCACCCCCACCAAGCCGCTGTCGAACCAGCGCGACCTGTCGCTGGCCTACTCGCCCGGCGTGGCCTACCCCTGCCTGGCCATCCAGGCCGACCCGAACAAAGCCGCCGACTACACCAGCCGCGCCAACCTGGTGGGCGTGGTCACCAACGGCACCGCCGTGCTGGGCCTGGGCGACATCGGCCCGCTGGCCGGCAAGCCGGTGATGGAGG
>JAYSFC010000011.1:0-42026 GCA_041913505.1 Acidovorax sp. | reverse complement strand
TTGAAGTTGCGCACATAGCCCTGCGTGACCTGCTCTTGGTGGTGGTGGCACACCATGCCCACGCCGTGCAGCCGCAGCGGCACACCCGCCTGGGCCAGCTTGCGCTCCAGCGCCCACATCACGCCGGTGAAGGCGGTGATGGACGGGAAGCCGTGCGTGAGCGGGCTGGCAATGGCGTTGGCGTTTTGAATGCGCAGGTGGGGCAGGACGAGGATGGCTTGGGGTTGCGTCATGGCTGTCCTCCTTTGCGCGCCGCCCGTATGCGTTTTCGGCGCTCACGCAATTGCTGGGAAAAGCCATCTTCGTCCGTCAGCAGTTCTTTCTTCCATTCGCGGAATTCAATATCGCTGAAGCTCAGTTGTCCCTCCAGTCGCGCATTGAGCCAGTTGCCAAAGCGTGTGCCGATGGCGTCAGGCCACTCCATGGCCAGCCAACGATTGGCAAAGTCCTCTTCTTCTGGCAGCTCGGCACGCAAGGCGTCAAGCCAGGTTTGCTCGTCATCGTTGAGTTTTGAGAAGCGCTGGTCGTTCAAAGTCCAACCAGGCGGCAGAACGTGTTGTAGCTCGGCAGCCATGGCCACCATTTCATCCACCAACACATCCACCAGCTCTTTGCGGTGGTCACGCGTGTCCTTGACTGGATTGGGGTTGGACTCCAGGTAGTGCCGCAGCGCTTTTACTGTTTGGCGCACCAGCGGACGCGAGTCAAAGTAACGGGTGAAAACAGAGTCCGCATGGGTTGGAAAACGCTGCTCGTTGACTTTCCACTGCGGCGGCAGCGACGACAGCAGGTAGTTCATGCCCCGCCGCTCGCTGTTGAGCTGGCTGATGTTCTGCGGCTTGGTACCGCCCATGTTTTGTACGGCCAAATGCGGGTAGTCGTGGAACACCCCGTCATGCGCTTTACGCTCCTTTTTAGCTTGACGGGCGACCTTGTTGGCCTCGCCAAAACGGTCTTCCTGCACCTGGGCATGCACCGCATGCGCCAGCGATGTGGCGTACAGCGGTGCCAGCAGGGTGTAGTCGGCATCGTCGCAGGCGTCGCTGCCTGTCAGCCAGTAGAGCTGCTTGGCCAGGGTGTGGCTGCTGGGGCTTTCGGCACGCGGCTGGGTCAGCGACACGAAGGCATCGCGCAGCACCTGGGCCTGTGCCGGGTCGGCATGCAGCGCAGCCAGTGCGTCAGCGTCCTGCGCCAGCAGGGCGGCAAGCAGGCTGCGCCCGTTCACTTCCAGCTTGAGCAGTTTGTACACATCCAGCGCTGCAGCGTTGCCCACCACATCGCCTACAAAGCGGTCACCCAGCGCATGGCTGCCCAGCTCGGCCAGCGGGGGCAAGGTGCGGGGCTCCACATAGAGGTTGGTGCCCCGAGCGTCGGGGTGGATGGGTTTGAGGGAGTGGGTGACGGCCTGGATTTGCTGCACGCGCCGTGCTGCATCGGCAAGCCACGCCGGTGGCTCGTGTTGCGCCACAGACTCCGTTCGCCTGGGATCGTCGTCTGCCAGCTTGTCGAGCTTGGCTTTCAGGCGCTCGAAAATGAAATCGGTGATTCCTTCTTTCCACATGGCTTCCCTCCTCGTAGAATGTGTTGATCCACGATACGTGGATTTTCTGCTGAATTCAAGCAGCTCAGAAAACGATGCGTGGCTTTTCCATCGCGACGATTTCACAACTGCCGCGCAGGCAGCTTACCGAATGTCGGTAAACGATATAAAATCTCTTAATCCATGGCGATCCTCTCTTTCAAATGCCAGGACACCCAGCGTCTGTTCACCAGCGGCAAGACACGGCGTTTTGCCAACATCCAGTCCGTGGCAGAACGCAAGCTGGCGCAGTTGGACGCGGCGCAAACGCTGGATTTTTTGCGCAGCCCGCCAGGCAACCGGCTGGAGCTGTTGATCGGGGATCGCCAAGGCCAGCACAGCATCCGCATCAACGACCAATGGCGCGTGTGTTTTGTTTGGACGGAAAAAGGTGTCAGTGATGTGGAGATCGTCGACTACCACTGATGCCGTCGGCGACGTGAACGGCCGTTTGTGGCGGTGGTGGATTGGAGCAAGGAGATAGCAATGTTCAAGAACGGTATGCGCCCCATTCATCCCGGAGAGGTACTGCGCGAGGATTACCTCAAGCCCATGGACATGAGCGCCAACGCCCTGGCCAAGCAATTGCGTGTACCGGCTTCGCGGATCAATGACATCGTGCTGGAGCGCCGCGGCATCACTGCCGATACCGCGTTGCGTCTGAGTCGTTTTTTTGGCGGCGATGCGCAGTCGTGGCTGAACCTGCAGACGGCCTACGATTTGCGAGTGGCAGAGCTTGATGAGACCCTTCAAGCTGCCGTAATGGCCGTGCATCCCCTCGAATTGCAAGCGGCCTGAACGCCTCATCTTTTGACCGCGAAGCCCAAGGCCTCGTGAAACCACCAGCCGTTCTCGTCGTGCGGCAGGCTGGCAATCACATAGCGCTTCGCACATTGCTCCAGCGACAAGCCCTGCGCTTGCGCCAGTGCAGTCAGCTCCTCCATCAAACCCACCTGCGGCCAGGGCGATACGCTGGGCGATGCCAATTGCGCTGCGGGCACCGGATGGCACAGGCTTTGGTGGATGGGCACGTAGAGCTTGTCGTAGCGCCGCTCCCCGTCTTGCACGCGGTGTAGTTGCAGGGTTTCTTCCTCTTCGTCTGGCAGCAGGGCTACGTCGTCGCGTTTTTGGTCGTCCTGGCGGAACCGCTGGAACTGCGGCAGCAGGCCGGTGAGCCACAGGGACCGAGGCGCGTCGGGCTGGGGCTCGTGCCACTGCAGGCAGGCCGCATGGGTGGGCGTTGCGGTGCCTGGGGGCTTGGGCAGCAGGCTGTCGTGCATGCGGGCGTGCTCCAGGTCGGTCCAGCGGCGGCTGGGCAGCAGCTTGTCCGCTGGCAGCGCAATGCGCGGTTGCGCATCCACCGCCCAGGCCGCGGCTTCGCCCACCTCGCGCACCAGCAGGTCGTGCAAATGGTGGGACTTGAGCTGGAACGGCGCATGCGCTGTCTCAAACCCCGGCTTCTCGTATGCAGGCTGGTTGGGTTTTTCGTAGTGGCGCAGGTTGCTGTCCAGCACCACCATGTTCACCCCGCCCACCGTCCCGGGCCGGTGCCGCCGCACGCGCCCAGCCAGCTGGATGAGCGAGCGCATGGACGATGGCTCCACCACGGCCCAGTCGTAGTCGTGGTCGCGGCCCACTTCGGTCACGGGGCTGCCCAGCACGATGAACAGGTGGTGGGGCTCGGGGTGGGCGTCGATGAGAGCGCGCAGGGCGGGGCGGTGCAGCGCGGGGTCGTGCCCGTCTTTGGCACCGCGGCGGTTGAGTAAGGTGTCCAGCTGCTGCTCGATGGCCGAGCGCAGCAGCAGCGGGAACTGAGAGTGGTACACGCACAGATGAATGCGCACCTGGCCTTGCAGTTCTAGCGGTAGTGCGTCGGGCGCGTACATGGCGAGGGCCACGTCGTACAGCGGGGCAATGTTGGCCATGCGGATGAGGCCCAGGCTCACGCGCTTGCCGCTGGCATCGGTGCTGTGGTTGTGGGGCTGCTGGTGCAGTTGCCAAGCTTGCTCCAGCACCAGGCGGGCAAAGTCCTTGCGGCGCTCTGCTTCTTGCATGCTGTGCCATGTGTCGGGCAGGGCCGCAATGTGGGCGAGGCGGCGCACTTCGGCCTGCTTCAGCTTGGCGACACGCTTGTGCACGTACTGGCTGTGCGCTTCGCGGAAGGCTGGCCCATCCGCGCAGTCTTGCGTGGTTTGGTGGAACTCGTCGATCCACAGGCAGCAGATGTTCGCGGGCTCGCTGGGCCGTTCGCTGCGGTGTCGCTGGTACACGGCGCGCCCGGCGCGGTAGGCCAGAAAGAGCCCTTCCACCAGCGCAGGCGGCAGCGTGGCCGATGACAGCAGCACGCGGCTGCCCAGCAGGCCCGCCCAGTGCACCAGCCGGGTGAGGGCGGGCAGGTCGGCCATGTCGAAGTCGTCGGGCTCGTCCAGCACCAGGTCGCTGGTCAGCAGGCGCAGCATGGGCGCAATCTGGCGGCCGCCGCGCAGGCTTTCGGTGGCGGGTGTGAGGTGGTCTACGGTGCACACCACCAGGGGCGCGGCAATCAGCGCGCGTGCCTTGGCGTCGTCGGTCAGGCGCTGTAGCAGCGGGTGCTGGTCGTTGCCTTCGTAGAGCACGGTGCCCGCTTCGTCCAGCAGTGCCTGGCTGGATGCGGAGCCGGTGGCCTCGGCCTGCTGCTCCCAATATTCAAACAGCGCCCGGCTGGCCGCGCCGCCGACCTGGATGGCCAGTTGCTCGTCATTCAACTGCAGGTCGTTCTGGAACACGCGCCCGGTTTGCAACGTGAGCGTGCGCAGCCCCATGGCAAAAGCGCAGCGCATGCCGGTGGCAGGGTCTGCCAGTGCGTTCATCGCCCGGGCGTTGCCCAGCGTCTTGCCACAGCCGGTGGAGGCCATGTTGACGATGAAGGCTCCCTGTGCCGCCGCCCGGTGGCGCACGCTGGCGGCCAGGTCGGCGGCTTTGTCTTGCCAGGCAAAGCGCGGGTCAGCGCTGCGCTTTTTGAGGGGTTTGTGGTTTTTGAGCGCGGGCAGGCTGTGCGTGAGGCTGGGCAGGGAGCGCGCCACCAGCGTGGCGTGGGCTTGCACGCCCAGCAGGTGTTCGTCCAGTGTTTGGTTAAAAAGTGGGCCCTGGCGCTTGTCCTTCAAATGCGAAATGCTATTTTTTTGATAGTGAATGCTGAGTGTGTTGGCATACAGCGGGTAGCTTGCGTTGAGGTACGGGGCGCGTGCGGCTGTGTCGGTGAGGCTGGAGTAATGGTGGTCGGCCAGCATGAGGCACAGGCGCGCAACGTGCATGGCAAAGGGGTCGTGCAGCGCTTGGCCTTGGTCTGTGGTTTGGGACAGTTCCAGCAGCTTGCGTGCGTAGCGGGCGGCCTGTTTGCGCCAGGCAGGCGTGGTGACCGGTAGGCCATGCGGGAAGCGCCAGTGGGCTTGTACGGTAGCGTGGTCGGCGCGTTCGCGCGGCTCGTTCCAGTCGGCACTGATGCGCAGCAACACTCCCTCCAGCTCGCTGGCGTTCAGGAAGCCGGGGCGTGCGCCAAAGCGGCGGTATGTGGTTCTGCCTTCCTCGACGTCTTCGTCACCCATGCCTTTGGCTTGTTCAACAGGTAGGCACGGCAGCCGGTGGTGGGTGAGCACCAGCCACACCAGGGCTTGCGCCACAGGGGCATTTTTGAGCGCAGCAAAAGGAAGTGTGTTTTTTGCTTGCGGCTCGTCCAGCCCATCGCGCAGTAGCCGCCCGCCTGCATGATCCAGCCACAGCGCCTCCAACACCTGCGCATCCGCATCCGCTTCGTCACAACCCGCCAGCCGTTGCAACCAATCGGCGTCGTTGTCCTGCCCCACAAACGCCTGGAACAATCGCACCGATACCCATTCATGCCGGTAGTGGTTACGCTCGCGCAGGCCGGGGTTTTTGAGCCTGTCCTGAAACGCTTGTGTGGCTTTGCCCAGGTCGTGCAGCAGGGCTGCCAGTGCGGCCAGGGAGCTCATCAGTGGCAGGTGATGCCAGGCGTTTTCATCGCCTGCGCGCAGCACGTTGCTGGACGTGGTGTTGGTGGGCACCGCGCCCTGGTCGTTGAACTGGCGGGCGTCGCCTACTACCCACAGCAGCTCGCTGTGGTCGCGCCCGCGAATCCAGTGGCAGGCGACGGCGGTGTTCTTGCGGGCGCTTTGACGCAACAGCTTGCGCACCGTGTCCAACCCCGCCTGCGTGATGGGGGTTTGCCAGGTGCGCTCGCCCCGGCGCTCGGCAAACTGGTCGAGGATGCGGCGCGTTTCGGCCAGTGCGTTCTTGCTGCATTGCGCCACGAACAGCACGTTCATGCGCCGCCCTCCTGCGGCGTCAGCGGTGTTTGCACCAACTGGGCGGTCTGCAGTGCAATGTCCTTGAGCGTGTCGATCATGAAGTCCAGCGACTCATTGCGGGTGAGCGCCTCGATGCACTGGCGGCGGAACTGCTGCTCGTCGTCGCCCCGCATGGCCGAGAGGAAGGCCTGCGGCAGGATGGCCGCATCCTTGACCAGATCGGCCGCGTCGAACACCAACCCGCCGCGCCGCGTTTTGCCGTGCAGCACAGCCAAGCCGTGGGGCAGGCCTAGCACCCAGGTGGCGGTTGCGCCCAGGCCGTAGGCCAGGTAGTTGCCGTGATCCAGAAAGCGGTTCGCGGCATCGGTGCCCGTACCGCGCTTGGCGCGGGTGAATTCGCCATAGCCCACCGCATCGACGGCCAGCTTGAACAAAGCCTTGGTGAGCTGGGCTTCGTCGGTCAGCAGCGCCGTCACGTCGGGTGCGCTGGCAATGCGCGGCGTGAACTGCTGTACCAGCGCTTGCAAGTGGGCCATATCGACGTCGAAGCCTGCGTCACGCAGGGCGCGGGTGTTCCATGCGGCCAGCAGGCGCTGTAGCCGCCGGGTCTGCAAGTGTTGGGCGGCCTGCAGCCGCAGCGTGTCGTCGAACCAGAACTGCACCCAGGCCCGCAGGTACTCGGTGGGGCGGTATTCGCTTTGCGGCGATAGCCAAGCGACTTCCACGTCCACTTCGTTGGCGGAAAACAGCGGCGTGCCGCCACCGCCGCAAAAGCCCACCAGCACACCGGCCTTGGCCAGCTCGCGCATGGCTGCCTGGGTGATGGAGGTGCCCGTGCCCAGCAGAATGCTGGTGGTGTTGGCGATCGGGATGTTCCAGTACAGGCTTTTCTTGCCCGCGTCGGTCACATACTCGACGCGGCCGCCGTTGACGAGCACGCGGCAGTGCTCCAGGTAGTAAATGTTGGCCCGCTGGGAGTGCAGGATGACCTTGAGGTCGCTGGCGGCAATATCGTCCATCAGGGCACAGTGTGCCCGTGCACCTTGCGGGGTGCTTACGTCACCGCTCCGCGCCCATCCACGCGGATGATGCGCTCCACCACGCCGTGCGCGAGGCCGCCGCGCACGCCGATCATGTGGTCGTAGAGGTTCACCGTGGGATCGCAGTGGCCGGGGATGAGCCACAGCATGCGGCCCAGTGCGGGGAGGCGGGCCTTGGGGCCGTCGGGGTGGAGGATGCCGTGCTCGTCGCCGCCGTTGGCGTAGCGCAGCGCACGTTCGGGTGGCAGGCCGTGCACCAGGGGCAGGCCCGAGTCGATGGCGTGGCTCTTGTGGCCCGCGTCGCAGACGGCGTGGGTGTCGCGGGCCGAGATGACCTGGGTCTTGACGAACAGCGCGTGCTCGAATGCGGGCTGGGCGGGTTCGCGCTCGTTGCGCGCGTAGTCGGCGTCCATGAACAGGAAGGAGCCGGCCTGCAGTTCTCCGTACACGCCGCTCGCGGCCTCGTGCACCAGCGTGCCCGTGCCGGCCCCCGTGACCAGGGGCACGGGCAGGCCGGCGGCTTCGATGAGGCGGCGCGTGGCCTGGGCGGCCGCCACGGCGCCGGCAATGGCTTCGCGGCGCTCGGCCGCGCCGCGCAGGTGCTGCGCTCGGCCGTGGTAGGCCTGCAGCCCACCGAAGTGCAGGCGCGCATGGCGTGCAACGAGCAGGGCCAGCGCGACGGCCTCGGGGCCGGGTGGCACGCCGCAGCGGCCCTGGCCCACATCGATCTCCACGAACACGTGGATGCCCGCGTCGCTGCCCGCCACGCGCATGGCTTCGGCCAGACGTTCAATGCCTTCCTCGCTGTCCACGGCAATGGCGAGCCGGCCTCCGCGCGCGGCGAGCTGCGCGGACAGGCGCGCGACGCGCATGAGCTTGACTGCGGCCAGTACTTCGTTGCTGATGTAAATGTCGACCACGCCGCCGGCGGCCAGGGCCTCGGCCTCGGCCACTTTCTGCACGCAGTGGCCGCGCGCACCGGCCTTTTCCAGCAGCAGGGCGAGCTCGGCGCTCTTGTGCAGCTTGGCGTGCGGGCGCCAGCGGATCTGGTGCTTGTGCGCGAACTCGGCCATGCGCCGGATGTTGCGCTCCATGGCGTCCAGGTCGACGACGAGCGCGGGCGTGTCGATCAGGTCGACGCGCTGCCCCACGCTGGCTGCGAGGTGCTCAGGTACAGGTTTCATCGCGGCTGGCGGTGTCCAGGTGCTGGGTGTCGGCCCAGCCGACGAGGGTCAGGCCGTTCTCGGTCCAGAGCAGGCGGTTGATGGCGGCATTGGTGAGCTGCCAGGTGCGCGGCGCCTGGATGTCCTGGCGTGTGGCGGCGCGGTAGAGCACGTCGAGCACGCCGCCATGCGCCACGAGCAGCACCAGGCCGCCGGGGTGCCGCGCGGCCAGGCGGTCGGCGGTGCCCGTCACGCGGTCGCGCAGCGCGATCAGCGATTCGCCGCCTTCGGGCGCGTAGGCAGGGTCGCGCTGGCGCCAGCGGCGGGCCTGCTCGGGCTGCTCGGCCTCGATCTCGGTGAAGGTGCGTCCCTGGAACTGGCCAAAGCTGCGTTCGCGCAGGCCGGTGTCGGTGGCCAGCGGCGCGCCGGTGGCGTCGGCCACGGCCTGGGCCGTGGCGCGCGCGCGTGCCAGGTCGCTGGTGTAGATGGCGGTGAGGGGCTCGTCCGCGAGCGCGCGGGCGAGCTGGCGGGCCTGCCACTGGCCGGTGTCGTTGAGCGGGATGTCCAGATGCCCCTGGATGCGGGTGTCCACGTTCCAGGCGGTTTCGCCATGGCGCACGGCGATGAGGCGGGTGGCTTGCATTGGCGTCATTCTAGAAGCGGGGTGCCGCGTGCCAATGGCGCGCGCCGCGCCTGCGGCGGGCGCGCAACAGGCTGGTCAGGTCCTGGTCAGCGCACAGGGATTTCGGTGCGAATCTGGCGCGCGCCGGCTGGCGGCTGCGGGAAGCCCGTGAGCGCTGCGTCGAACAGCACGCCGAAGATCAGCGCGTCGTTGCTCCAAACCTCTTCGTGCGAGGCCGAGGTTTCGTAGACGATCTTCTGCGTGGCGGCATCGCGCATCACGATGCTCACGGCGCGGTAGAGCAGGGTGGGTGGGCGGTCCATCATCCAGCTGCCGCCCAGGGCCCAGCCCCCGCGGCTGCCGTAGCCCATGCCCCAGCCCCAGCCAGGCCCCAAGCTGCGCCCATAGGGCCAGTACTCAGGGCTGGTGTAACGCGCCTGGGCGCTGATCTGCACCACGAGGTGGCCATGGGCGTCGTCACGCTGCAGGCCCACCTTCTGCAGCGACTGCGTGGCCTGGGCCTCGATGGCCGCGAAGCCCGCCGCCTGTGCTTGCTGCGAGGGCAGCAGCTCGAGCCGGTAGGTGGGGGGCGCGGGCAGGGCCGTGAGCGTGGAGTAGCTCTGCACGGCGCTGTCCACCGCGCGGGTGGAGGCGCAGCCCGCCATCAGCAGGGCTGCGAGGAGGAGCACGAGGGCCTGGAGCCGGCGCTGGATCATGGAAGGTCTCCTAAGGTGTGGGCCGGGCGCCGGCGCGAGGGCTCTGGCTGCGCTCCGGCCTCAGGACAGCTGCACCACCTGCATGCCCGGGAGGGTGGGCGCGGTGGGGAATTCCTCGTGGTCGAACGCCGTATCGCCGTCTTCGCTGGCGATGCCCGTGGCCTTGAGATTCTTGAAATCGTGCAGCGTTCCGTCGAGCAGGTGGGTCTTCACCACGTTCTGCAGTGAGCGGAACATGTTGTCCACGCGGCCGGGGTACTTCTTGTCCCACTCGCGCAGCATGTCGCCCACGATCTGGCGCTGCAGGTTCTCCTGGCTGCCGCAGAGGTTGCAGGGGATGATGGGGAAGTTCCGATACTGCGCCCAGCGCGCGGTGTCCTTCTCGGGCACGTAGGCCAGGGGGCGGATCACCACGTGCTTGCCGTCGTCGCTCGCGAGCTTCGGGGGCATGGCCTTCATGCGGCCGCCGAAGAACATGTTGAGCAGCAGCGTCTGCACGATGTCGTCGCGGTGGTGGCCCAGCGCGATCTTGGTGCAGCCCAGCTCGTCGGCCACGCGGTAGAGAATGCCGCGGCGCAGGCGCGAGCACAGGCCGCAGGTGGTCTTGCCCTCGGGCACCACGCGCTTGACGATGCTGTAGGTGTCCTGGTTCTCGATGTGGAAGGGCACGCCCACGCTTTGGAGGTACTCGGGCAGCACATGCTCGGGAAAGCCCGGCTGCTTCTGGTCGAGGTTCACGGCCACGAGCTCGAAGCGCACGGGCGCGCGCTTTTGCAGCTTGAGGAGGATGTCGAGCAGCGCGTAGCTGTCCTTGCCGCCGGACATGCAGACCATGACCCGGTCGCCGTCCTCGATCATGTTGTAGTCCACGATGGCGCGGCCCACCTCGCGGCACAGGCGCTTTTCGAGCTTGTGGGCCTCGCGCTCGATCTTCAGGCCCGCGGGGCCGGCCTGCGGGAGTTGTTCGTTTGCGGGGGATTCGTCAGCGCTCCAGGCGCCGGTCATGACTGCACTCATGGGGTTCACCATTGTCCGGTTTCGACGCGAATGGCAACTTCGCAGTCGTCAAAGATTTCCAGTTTTGCGATTTTGACGCGCACGCCCAGCACGCCGGGCAGCAGCATGAGCCGGTTGGCCAGCTTGCCGATCAGGCTCTCGAGCAGGTTCACGTGCTCGGCCGTGCACTCGTCGATGATGATCTGGCGCACCTTGCGGTAGTCCAGCACATGCAGGATGTCGTCGTCGCGCGGCGCCAGGGGCTGGGTGCCCAGGTTGAGCTCGGCGTCCACCTGGATGGGCTGGGGCGCGGTTTTCTCGTGCGAGAGGATGCCCAGGTTGGCGTCGAAACGCAAACCCGTGAGCGTGAGAATCTGGGTGCCGGCAGCGTGGTACATGGCGTAGGAATGGGGCGAATGGAGCGGGCGCTCACATCATGGAAAAGTCGCGCTCGAAGCGCTGCAGGTGCTGGCCGCCGTCCACGAGCAGCGTCGTGCCCGTGATGGAGCGGTTCTCGAGCGCGAAGCGCACGGCGCCGGCCACATCCTCGGGCGTGGACGAGCGGCCCAGCGGCGACAGCGCGTGCAACTGCGCAAAGCGCTCCTCGCTCAGCAGGTGGCTCGTGATCGTGAGGCCCGGCGCCACGCCCACCACCCGCACGCGCGGCGCCAGCGCCAGCGCCAGCATGGTGCCTGCGGCCTCGAGCGCGGCCTTGGAGAGCGTGTAGCTCATGAAGTCGGGGTTCTGGTTCCAGAGCTTCTGGTCCAGCAGGTTGACCACCACGCCCTGCGCATCGGCCTCGCCAGAGGCCACGCGTTCGCCGATGTGCTGGTGCAGTGCCTGGGCCAGCAGCACGGGCGCGCCCGTGTTGCTGCGCAGGTGGCGCTCGAGCAGCGCGTAGCTGAAGCTGGCCGCGTCGTCGTGCTCGAACAGCGCGGCGCTGTTGACCACGGCATCCACGCCGCCGAAATGCGCGGCCACGCGCGGCAGCAGGGCTCGGACCTGGGCCTCGTCGTCAAAATCGGCCTCAAAAGCGGCGCTGGTGCTTGCCCGCTGGGTGCAGGCAGCTACGGTTTCGAGAGCATCCTCGCGCGAGCCGCGGTAATGCACGGCCACCCGCCAGCCCGCCGTGGCAAGCGCGAGCGCGATGTCGCGGCCCAGGCGCCGGGCGGCGCCGGTGACCAGGACGGTGCGGGGGCGGGAGGTGTTCATGGGCTGGCGAAAGAAAAAAGCGGTTCAGGGACAATGCGCCCAATGACCGCCGAACCCGAAATTTTAACGACCGCCCTGCAAACCCGCATCGCCCAGGCCATTGCCGAGGCGGGCGGCTGGATCGGCTTCGACCGTTTCATGCAGCTGGCGCTCTACGAACCTGGCCTGGGCTACTACGCGAATGCCTTGCCCAAACTCGGCGCCATGCCCCAGGGCGGCAGCGACTTCGTGACCGCCCCGGAGCTCTCGCCCGTGTTCGGCCAGGTGATGGCCGCCCAGGTGGCCGAGGCGCTGGAGCGCACGGGCACGCACGAGGTCTGGGAGTTCGGCGCGGGCACCGGGGCGCTCGCGCAGCAACTGCTCGACACCCTGGGCGACCGCGTGGAGCGCTACACCATCGTGGATCTGTCGGGCAGCCTGCGCGCGCGCCAGCGGGAGCGCCTGGCCGCGCACGCGCCCAAGGTGCGCTGGGTGGATGCGCTGCCCGAGCGCTTCGAGGGCGTGGCCGTGGGCAACGAGGTGCTCGACGCCATGCCCGTGCAGCTCATCGTGCGCCAGAGCGGCGTCTGGCATGAGCGCGGTGTGGCCTGGCAGGACGGCGCCTTCGCCTGGGCCGACCGTCCCACGGCGCTGCGCCCGCCGCTAGAGATCGAGGGCCCGCAGGACTACCTGACCGAGCTGCATGCGCAGGGCGAGGCTTTCCTGCGCACGCTGGGCGACCGGCTCGCGCGCGGCGCGGCGCTGCTCGTGGACTACGGATTTGGCGAGTCCGAGTACTACCACCCGCAGCGCCACATGGGCACGGTGATGTGCCACCGCGCGCACCAGGCCGACGACAACCCGCTGGCCGATGTGGGCCTCAAGGACATCACGGCCCACGTGAACTTCACCGCCATGGCCGTGGCTGCGCAAGAGGCGGGCTTCGAGGTGCTGGGCTACACCACGCAGGCGCATTTCCTCATCAACTGCGGATTGCTATCAAAATTGGAGCTTCTGCCGCAGGCGGATCGAGCACAAGCGGCCAAATTGATGATGGAGCACGAGATGGGCGAGCTGTTCAAGGTGCTGCTGCTCGCCAAGGGCGAGCCCTGGAGCGCCGCAGGCTTCGTGCGCGGCGACCGCACGCACCGGCTCTGAAGCGCCCCCAGGCCGCCCATGATCCGCTGGCTCATCGTCATCTTCCTCGCGCTGGTGCTGGTCAGCGGCTTCTCGGCGCTGCTGCAGCGCCTGGGGCTGGGGCGGCTGCCGGGGGACTTCCGCTTCCGGCTGTTCGGGCGCGAGTGGTTCATTCCGCTGGCCAGCTCCGTGGTGCTCAGCGTGGTCGCGGGGTTGCTCGCCAAGTGGCTGTGACCGGCCGGTCCGCGCACGGCTTGTGATTGCGCGCGCCGGCCCCACCTGCGTGCCATGACCGAAGCCCTGCACATCGTCTGCCCCCACTGCCACACCACCAACCGCGTGCAAGCCGCGCAGCTCGGCAGCGCGCCCGACTGCGGCAGCTGCCACCGGCCGCTGTTCACGGGCGAGCCGCTCGCGCTCGACGCGGCCAGTTTCGACAGGCATGTGGGGCGCAGCCACGTGCCCGTGCTCGTGGATTTCTGGGCACCCTGGTGCGGCCCCTGCCGGCAGATGGCGCCCGCCTTCGCCCAGGCCGCGCGCGAGCTGGAGCCCGGCATGCGCCTGGCCAAGCTCGATACCGAGGCGCAGCCCGCGATCGCGGCGCGCTACCAGATCCGCAGCATCCCCACCATGATCCTGTTCCAGGGCGGGCGCGAGCTGGCGCGCATCTCGGGCGCGCTGGGCGCGGCGGACATCGTGCGCTGGGTGCGCTCGGTGCGCGCCTGATCTAGCGTGGTCATCTCCGCGATAACGGCGTTGCCTCGCCCTGTTCTCGCCGGGACTGATCAACCGCAAGGGCAGTCAGCGCCAGCCCAGCACCCGATCCAGTGACAGCGGCCCCGCGCCGCGCCCCGCCAGGTAGGCCAGCAGCGCGGCCCACGACAGGTGTGTGGGCCAGGCGTCGGGGTAGACGAAGACCTGGATCACGAGCGTCATGCCCAGCAGCGCGAGCGCCGAAAGCCGCGTGGCCAGGCCCAGCACGAGCAGCAGCGGAAACAGGTGCTCGGCCGTGGCGGCCAGCGGTGCGGCGATCTCGGGCGCGATCAGCGGCAGCCGGTATTCCTCGCGGAACAGTGCGATGGCGCTGTCGGTGACGGTGAACCAGCCGTCCACCTTGGTGCGGCCGGACTGGAAGAAGATGGCCGCGATGGCCATGCGCGCCGCGAGCGCGAGCAGCGAATGGGGCGTGAGCGTTTCGAGCCATTCGGCCAGGTGGGCCTGGGCGGCGCGCAGCCGGGAGGCCTGCGCTCCCTGGGGGGCATGGGAATGGGGCAGGGCGGACATGGTGGTCTCCTCAGGTGGTGGTGGAGTCGGGCGCCAGCGCGCCCGCGCGCAGCAGTTGCGCGAACAGGGCGCCCAGGTCGGCGGTGGAGTGGGCGTGCAGCGTGGCGGCGGCTGCTTCGCCCAGCGATAGGCCATGCGCGCATTGGTCCAGCAGCGTGCAGCCCGCGGCATCGAGCGCGTGCCAGCGCACGGCGGCCCCGGGCCGCGTGAGCAGCGCGCCCTCGCCCCGCCAGGGCAGAGGGGCCTCGATCGGCAGGGCTTCGCGGTGGCGCTGCCACAGCGTGTAGCCGGGGTGCTGTGCGCACCACAGCCAGCGCGTGGCGGGGTGGGGCAGCAGATGCAGCCTGCCCAGGGCCTCGGGCGACAGGTCGGCCAGCATGGCTGGGGCCGCCACGGGCGCATCGGCAGCGGCATGGCTTTCGGTCCAGAGCCGGTCCAGCCGGGCCACATCCGGCAGATAGGGCAGCGTGGCCGTGGGCTCCCAGCGCGCGAGGTGGCCGGAAAAGCCTGCGCCGTAGAGCAGCAACCGCCCGTCCTTGGGCGGGCTGTGCTGCAGAAAGGCCAGCGCCGCGCCATCGAAGCAGTCACCGCCCAGCAGTGCGCGCACCGTGGGGTAGTTGGCGCGCAGGGCGTCCAGGCAACCCTGGGCGACGGTGTTGCGGTACACGGCGAAGCCGGGCTGCGCCACGAGTGCCGCCAGCCACGGCGGCGTGGCGCCGGTGACGCCGGGGCGCAGCGCGGCGGCCAGGCCATCCTGGAAGGGGCTCAGAGGCGGGAGCATGGCGTGGCCTCCGGGGCATGCGCATTGGCCAGCAGGCCGTGTGCGCGGTCGCGCTCAGCCACGAGGTCGGCGAGCGGCGGGATCTCGGCGTCGCGCTCGATCAGCGTGGGAATGGCGCGGCCCGCGCGCGCGAGGACGCGCTCGTACAGCGCCCACACGGGCTCGGCCACGGGGGCGTCGTGGCTGTCGATGAGCAGCGCGTCGCCCAGGCGCGGGTCGGCATGGTGGCCCGCGAGGTGGATCTCGGTGATGGCCTGCACCGGAAAGGCGTCCAGGTAGTCGTTGGCGCGGGTGCCCAGGTTGTGCGCGCTGAGGACCACGTTGGCCACGTCCAGCAGCAGGCCGCAGCCGGTGCGGCGCACCAGCTCGGCCAGGAAATCGGTCTCAGACCAGTCGTGCCCCTCGATGTGCAGGTAGTGCGTGGGGTTCTCGATGGCGATGGTGCGGCCCAGGGCGTCCTGCGTGGCGCTGATGTTGGCCGCGATGCGCGCCAGCGCCTCGTGCGTGCGCGGGAAGGGCAGCAGGTCGGGGTGGTAGCGCCCGCGCCAGGCCGACCAGGCCAGGTGCTCGGACACCAGCGCGGGTTCGATACGCCGCGCCAGTTGCGCCAGGCGCCGCAGGTGGTTCGTATCGGGCGGCGCGTCGGCCGCGAGCGAGAGCGACACGCCATGCAGCGACACCGGGTGGCGCGCCCGGATGGCTTCGAGCCAGGCCAGGCGCGGGCCGCCGTCGGCCAGGTAGTTCTCGGGGTGCACCTCCCACCACAGGCCGCTGGCGGTGCAGTGCAGGGCCTCGTCATAGTGCTGGGGCTTGAGGCCCAGGCCTGCGGTGAGACGGTGGGGCATGGTGCGGTCCTATCGGGGATCAGGCCTTGATGGCGCTGAGTGAGCCCATGCCCTTGGGCGTCTGGATGCTGGTGCAGGTGCCCGCAGGCACATACTTCCAGGCGTTACCCTGGTAGTCCACCTTGGATGTGCCCGCGCAGGTGGTGCCGGGGCCGGCGGCGCAGTCGTTCTTGCCGGCCATGGCGACGCCGAAGCACTTTTCCATGGCAGGTTTGGCCATGGCGTCGGGCTTCTTCATGTCGTCGGTCTGGGCCAGGGCGGCGCCAGAGGCCAGCGCGGCAAGTGCGAGGGCGCCGAGGGAGAGTGTGGGATGCATGGTGGGCTCCTAACGTTGGAAAAAGGTTGCGGTCCGGCGAACATCGCGCGGTCCGACGGGTATTTCGCGGGCCGCGCCTGGGCGGTTACGGTTTGCGGGGATATTTATTTCCGCGCGCCGCTGTAACCTTTCGGGCGCCCGCAACGAAAGGTTCTTGGACATCTATGGAGACTGAAGAGAAGCTGCGAACGTGGTTGGTGCAAGGGCTGGCAGGTGATGCCGAGGCCTACCAGCGCTTTCTCAAGGCGCTGAGCGCCCACGTGCGCGGCTTCCTGCGCCGCCGCCTTGCGCAGCGCCCTGACGATGTGGAGGACCTCGTGCAAGAAACCCTGCTGGCCGTGCACCACCAGCGCCACACCTACCGCCCCGAGCTGCCGCTGACGGCCTGGGTGCATGCGATTGCGCGCTACAAGCTCGTGGACTGGCTGCGCGCACGGGCCTCCAAGGAAGCGCTCACGGAGCCATTCGACGACGGGGCCGACGCCTTCCTCTCGGATGCCGACGGCGAGGCCGCCACGGCCCGGCGCGACCTGGGCCTGCTGCTGCAGGCGCTGCCCGATCGCCAGCGCCTACCCATCGTGCACATGAAACTCGAAGGGCTGTCCGTGGTCGAGACCGCGCGGCTCACGGGCATGTCGGAGTCGGCGGTCAAAGTGGGCGTGCACCGGGGCCTCAAGGCCCTGGCGGCGCTGGTCAGAAGGAGTACACCATGAACACCGACGAACTCATCCATCTGCTTGCGGCCGATGCGCAGCCCGTGCCCACCCACGGCGTGGAGCGACGCTTTGCGCTGGCCGTGGCGCTGGGGCTTGCGGGCGCGGCGGCGCTCATGCTCGGCGTCTTTGGCCTGCGCCACGATTGGGACACGGTGCTGGCGCTGCCCATGTTCTGGGGCAAGTTCGCCCTGGGCGGGTCGCTGGCCGCCTTGGGGCTGGCCGTGGTGCTGCGCCTGGCGCGGCCAGGCATGCCGTGGGGCCGCGCCGCGCTGTGGCTGGCCTTGCCGCCCGCCGTAATGTGGGTGCTGGCGGGCTCGGTCCTCATCGGCGCCACGCAGCCCGAACGGCTGCCGCTGCTGCTGGGCAGCACCTGGCGTACTTGCCCGTTCAACATCGCGCTGCTGTCGCTGCCTTCGCTCGCGGCGCTGTTCTGGGCGTTGCGTGGTGCGGCGCCCACGCGCCTGGCGTGGACTGGCGCGGGCGCGGGCCTGCTCGCGGGTGCGCTGGGCGTGGTGGTGTACGCGCTGCACTGCCCCGAGATGGCGGCGCCGTTCGTCGCGCTGTGGTACCTCGCGGGCATGGCGCTGCCCACGGCGCTGGGGGCTCTACTGGGACCGCGCCTGCTGCGCTGGTGACTTAGGCCGCCAGCGCTTCGGCCACGGCACGCTCGCGCGCCTGCTGGATCTGCGCGCCGACCTGCGGGCCCTGGAGCCCGCGCGCCGCCGCCTCGGCCGCGATGGGGGCCGTGGCCACGCGCAGGGCCGCGTCCAGCGCCGATTGCAGCCGTGCGCGCTGCGGGTAAGGCGCCTCCTCGAACCCCAGGCGTCCGCGCGCATCGCATTCGCAGGCCCACAGCGTGTCGGCGAAGCGCGCGGGCTTGCGCAGCGCATCACAGCGCTCGAGCAGGCGCAGCACGGCCGCGGCGCCGAATTCGCCGCTGCGGTGGATGTTGCCGTGCTCGCGCGCGACCACCTCGGCCAGCTCGCGGCAATCGGTGGGCACGCGCAGGCGCCCGGCCACCGCCCGGGCCAGGCGCTCGCTGCGCTGCTCGTGGCCGATGTGGCGCGGTAGCACGTCCGCGGGCGTGGTGCCCTTGCCCAGGTCGTGCATCAGGCAGGCCCAGCGCACGGGCAGGGGCGCGGCCAGGCGCGCCGCCATGTCGAGCACCATCATCGCGTGCACGCCGGTGTCCACCTCGGGGTGGTAGTCGGCGCGCTGGGGCACGCCCCACAGGCGGTCGAGCTCGGGCAGCAGCACGGCCAGCGCGCCGCAGCCGCGCAGCACCTCGATCATGCGCGAGGGGCGCTCTTCCATCAGGCCGCGCGCCAGCTCCTGCCACACGCGCTCGGGCACGAGGTGGTCGGCCTCGCCGGCCTGCACCATCTCGTGCATGAGCTGCTGCGTTTCGGGCGCCACCGTGAAGTCGGTGAAGCGCGCCGCGAAGCGCGCCACGCGCAGGATGCGCACGGGGTCTTCGCGGAAGGCGTCGGTCACGTGGCGCAGCACGCGCGCCTGCAGGTCGCGCACGCCGCCATAGGGGTCAAAAAGCTCGGGGGTGCTTGTCCCGTCGATGCTGCTAGCTATCGCATTGATAGTGAGGTCGCGCCGCGCGAGGTCCTCTTCCAGCGTGACGTCGGGCGAGGCCTGCACCACGAAGCCGCGGTAGCCGCGTCCGCTCTGGCGCTCGGTGCGCGCGAGCGCGTATTCCTCGTGCGTCTCGGGGTGCAGGAAGACGGGGAAGTCGCGCCCCACGGGCACGAAGCCCTGGGCGGCCATCTGCTCGGGCGTGGCACCCACCACCACCCAGTCGTGGTCGTTGACGGGGCGGCCCAGCAACCGGTCGCGGACGGCGCCGCCCACCATGTAGATTTGCATGGCGCCAGTGTAGGTTAGCTGCCCGTGCGAAGAAGGGGGTCAGGGCTTGGCGTACAGTGCGCGGTCGCCGCCTTGCCTCTGCCCCTGAACGGCCTCCACCATGTCTCTTTCGTCTTCCATCACCATCGCCCACCCCAATCCCGACGGCAGCATCCCCGTGCCGCAGGCGCCCGACGCGGCCGCCAACGCCGCGGCCCAGGCGCTGGAGCGCGAGGCGCAGTGCGAGGCCTTGCAGGCGCGGCTGGAGGAGCTGGACGCGCTGCTGGCCAAGCCGCTCCAGGAAATTCTGCGCGACACGGAAAAGATGCGCGAGGCCGCCGCCGCGTGGGATGCCTTCGGCGCCATGTGGATGCTGTCGCAGCGCGCCATGCGCCGTGTGGCGATGGATCTGGCCGCGGCGCAGGGCGTGAGCGAACAGGAGGTGGTGCGCCGCGCCATGGCCTACGCCAATCAGGTGCTCAATGGCGGTGACGAGGAAGACCTGGGTGGATCGGTGGCACCGGCGCAGATGGCGCACATCGCGCGGCACCGCCCCTTCCTGCGCAAGCAGTTCCGCGAATCGGCGAGTTAGCCAGCCACCGCACCGCGTTCGAGCGCGTGGTGCACGGCGCGCTCGGGCGCATAGGCCGCCACCAGCGCGGCCATGAGCGCGCGGGCTTGGGCCGAGTTGTCGCGGCCGTAGTTGCACACGTAGACGTCCAGCGTCACGCTGCCGGTTTCGGGCCAGGTGTGCAGTGCCAAGTGCGACTCGGCCAGCAGCAGCGTGCCGGTCACGCCGCCGCCTTCGGAAAAATGGTGCCAACGCTCGCCCACCACGGTGAGCCCGCACGCCGCCACCTCGGCGCGGCACAGCGCGGCGATGGCGTCGGCGTGCTGCAGGAGGTCGTCGCCGCAGGCGCAGCGGTACAGGTCGGCGGTCAGGTGCAGTCCGTGCATGGTGTTTACAAGCCCTAGTCCAGGGTCTGGCGGTATCGTGCCAGAGCCACGCCGCCGGCCACGGCAAGAAAGGCGAGCATGGGCCAGAGCTCGGGCGCCAGATCGGCGAAGCCGCTGCCCTTGAGCAGGATGCCGCGCACGATGCGCAGGAAGTGCGTGAGCGGCAGCACCTCGCCAATCATCTGCGCCCAGTGCGGCATGCCGCGGAAGGGGAACATGAAGCCCGACAGCAGGATCGATGGCAGGAAGAAGAAGAACGTCATCTGCATGGCCTGCAGCTGGTTGCGTGCGAGCGTCGAGAACGTGAAGCCCACGGCCAGGTTGGCGAGGATGAACACGCCGATCATGCCCATGAGCAGCGCGAAGCTGCCGGCCATGGGCACCTCGAACAGCCACCACGCGGCCGCGAGGATCACGCCGAGCTGCAGGTAGCCAATGAGCACGTAGGGCAGGATCTTGCCCGCCATTACCTCGAGCGGGCGCACGGGCGTGGCCAGCAGGTTTTCCATGGTGCCGCGCTCGCGCTCGCGCGTCATAGCCAGTCCGGTCAGCATGACCATGGTCATGGTGAGGATGGTGCCGACCAGCCCCGGAACGATGTTGTAGCGCGACAGGCCCTCGGGGTTGTAGCGGCGGTGGATGCGCAGCTCGTAGGGCGGCGCGCGCGGCTGCAGCGCGCGCAAGGGGCCGGTGAGGTCGTGCGCCAGCGCCTGTGTGGCCACGAGGTTGAGCGCCGCGAGCGCGTTGCCCGAGGCGGCGGGGTCGGTCGCGTCCACGGCCACGTACAGCGCGGGCTGCTCGCCGCGCAGCAGGCGCCGCTCGAACTGCGGCGGCACCACCACCATGAACTGCACGTGGCCCTGCGCCATGAGCGCGTCGCCCTCGGCCTCGCTCGCGGGCTGGGCCGTGATCTGGAAGTAGCCCGTGTTCTGCAGCGCCGCCACGAGGCTGCGCGTGAGCGGCCCGCTCTCGGCCGCGACCACGGCCGTGGGCAGGCCCTTGGGGTCGGTGTTGATGGCGTAGCCGAACAGCACGAGCTGCAGCACCGGAATGCCCACGGCCATCGCGAACGTGAGCCGGTCGCGCAGCATCTGCTGGAATTCCTTGATGAAAACAGCGGCCGTGCGCGCGGCCGAGAAACCCTTCATGGCCGGCCCGCCTCTGGGGACGCGCCGAAGTTGTCCTGCGCGCCGTGGATCAGGTGGATGAACACATCCTCCAGCGTGGGCGCCACGCTCTGCACGCGCAGGCCGGCGTGGGCCTGCCACGGCGCCACGGCCTGGGCCAGCAGCGCGGCGTCGGTGCCCGCCACGTGCACGGCGTTGCCAAAGGCGGCCACGCTCTGCACGCCGGGCGCTTCTTCGAGCGGCGCGATCAGCGCGGCTGCGCCCTCGCCCTCGATGCGCCACACGGAGAGCTGCGCGGCGGCCACGATGCTGGCCTGCGTGCCGCGCGCGAGCACATGGCCGTACGCGAGGTAGACGAGTTCGTGGCAGCGCTCGGCCTCGTCCATGTAGTGGGTTGACACGAGCACCGTGATGCCCTCGGCCGCGAGGCGGTGGATTTCGTCCCAGAAGTCACGCCGCGCCTTCGGGTCCACGCCGGCCGTGGGCTCGTCGAGCAGCAGCAGCCGCGGCCGGTGGATCAGGCAGGCGGCCAGCGCCAGGCGCTGCTTCCAGCCGCCCGAGAGCGCACCCGCGAGCTGGTGCTGGCGGTCCACGAGGCCCAGGCGCGCGAGCGCCGCATCCACCGCCGCGCGCCGGTCGGGCAGCGCGAACAGGCGCGCGACGAAGTCGAGGTTCTGGCGGATCGACAGGTCTTCGTACCAGCCGAAGCGCTGCGTCATGTAGCCCACCTGGCGCTTGATGGCAGCGGACTCGCCCACGATATCCAGCCCCAGGCAATGGCCCTGGCCCGCGTCGGGCGTGAGCAGGCCGCAGAGCATGCGGATGGTGGTGGTCTTGCCGCTGCCGTTGGGGCCCAGAAAGCCGCAGATGCGCCCGGGCGCGACCTGCAGCGACACGCCGTCCACCACGGCGCGGCCGCCGTAGCGCTTGGTCAGGCCCTGCACGTCGATGGCCCAGTCCATCGCAGCGGCGCTCATGGCGCCTTCGCCGCCGGGGTGCGCCGCACGTCCAGCGGCTGGCCCGGGCGCAGGCGCGGCGCGTCCTTCGGGTCGGGGCGCGCCTCGACCAGGAATACGAGCTTGGCGCGCTGTGCGTTCGAATAGATCACGGGCGGCGTGTACTCGGCCTGCGTGGCGATGCGGCTCACGCGCGCGGCGATGGGCGCGCCGCAGCCGTCGCAGGCCAGCTGCACGGCGTCGCCCGGCGCCAGCGTGGCGATCTGGTCCTCGGGAACGAAGAAGCGCGCCTTGATGTGGGTGGGCGGCAGCAGCGCGAGCACGGGCTGGCCCGCGCCCACGTACTCGCCCGCGCGGAAGTAGGTGTCGGCCACCTGGCCCGCGGCGGGCGCGGCCTGCTGTTTCTGGCGCGTGCTCCAGTCCGACTGGCGCAGGGCCTCGCCCACGGCGCGGGCCTGGGCCAGGGCGGCCGTGCGCTCCTCGGGGCGGCCCGGCAGTCGCGCCACGCGTAGCGCTGCCTCGACCTCGCCGGCGTGGGCCTGGGCTTGGCGCGCGCCGGCCTCCAGGCTGTCGAGCGTGGCGGCCGAGGTGAAGCCCTGCGCCACGAGCTGGCGCTGGCGCGCGAGGTTGCTCTGCGCGAGCTGCGCTTGCGCGCGCGCCTGCACGAGCTGGGCGGAGAGCACGGCGATCTCGTCGGGCCGCCGGCCCGTGGCCAGGTTGGCGGCCTGCGCCTGGGCGGCGGCCAAGCGTGCCGAGGCTTCGTCATGGGCCACGCGCTCGGGTTCGCTGTCGAGCGTGAACAGCGGCGCGCCCTGCGCCACTTGCTGGCCCGCCTGCACGGCCAGTGTTTCGAGCCGGCCCGGCAGGGCAGCGGCGATGTAGATGTAATCCCCCTCGGCATAGCCGGACCAGCTGGTTGCGGCGCGTTCCTGGCAGCCTGCGAACGCGAAGGCCAGGCCCAGCGTGGCGGCGAGGCGGAGGGCGGTCGGTGGGAGCATGGCGTGCGCCGTGGGTGGGGATGGCTCCCATGGTACATGGGGCCAACCGGGCTCGGGTTTAATCGAGGTCATGCACACCACCGCACTCGTCCTGTTCTCGGGCGGGCAGGATTCGACCACCTGCCTGGCCCATGCCCTGGCGCGCTACGAGCGCGTCGAAACCCTGGGCTTCGACTACGGCCAGCGCCACAGCGTGGAGCTGCAGGCGCGCACTGCCGTGCTCGCACGCCTCGCCGAGCGCTTTCCCGCCTGGGCGCCGCGCCTGGGCGAGGACCATGTGCTCACGCTCGACGTGCTGCGCCAGATCGGCGGCTCCTCGCTCACCGAGGACCGGGCCTTCGCCATGCAGGCCGACGGCCTGCCCAACACCTTCGTGCCGGGGCGCAACCTCGTGTTCCTCACGCTCGCGGGCGCGCTGGCCTATCGGCGCGGGCTGCAGGTGATCGTGGCGGGCGTGTGCGAGACCGACTTCTCGGGCTACCCCGACTGCCGCGACGACACCATGAAGGCCATGCAGCTCGCGCTGAACCTGGGGCTTGCGCAGCGCCTGCGCATCGAGACGCCGCTCATGTGGATCGACAAGGCCGCTACCTGGCGCCTGGCCGAAACGCTCGGCGGCCAGGCGCTCGTCGATCTGATCGTGGAGGAAACGCACACCTGCTACGAAGGAGTGCGAGGCCAGCGCCATGACTGGGGCTACGGCTGCGGCACCTGCCCGGCCTGCGCGCTGCGCGCGCGCGGCTGGGAGGGCTACCGCGCGGGCGCGGAGGGCGCCAGGCGGTAGGGCTCCTCGAAATCGAGGAAATCGCGCTCGGCCAGCGCGTCGTCGATCCAGGCCTTCACGCCGGGCAGTTGCCGCACGCGCTCCACATAGGCCGCGATGTGCGGCGGCACGGGCAGGCCGTAGGTGGCCAGGCGCATGCATACGGGGGCGTAGAAGGCGTCGGCGATGGTGAAGGCGCCGAACAGCATCGGGCCGCCATGATCTTGCAGCAGCGCGCTCCACATGTCCACGAGGCGCTGCACGTCGGCGCGCACGCCCGCTTTGTCGCGCCAGATGAGTGCACCGACTTCGGGCAGGCGGGCCTCGATGTTCATGCCGCAGGCGCTGCGCAGCGCCGTGAAGCCGCTGTGCATCTCGGCCACGATGCTGCGCGCGCGGGCCCGCGCGGCGCGATCCTGGGGCCATAGGTGCTTGTCGGGATGTTGTTCGGCCAGGTATTCGGCGATGGCCAGCGTGTCCCAGATGGCGAGGCCGCCATCCACGAGCACGGGCACCTTGCCCGTAGGCGTGACGGCGCCCAGGGCGGCCTTGAACTGCGAGCCGGCGTCGAAGCTGTCGAAGCGCACCTTGACTTCGTCGAACGCGATGCCGGCCTGGCGCATCAGCACCCAGGGGCGCATGGACCACGACGAATAGTTCTTGTTGCCGATGTAGAGCTGGGGCATGGTAGGTCTCCTGTGGGCGTGGGGCGGTGCAGAGCCGGAAATGCTAGCGTCCGCGCGGCCGGGCCGTTGATGAAAATGCGGTCCGCCATTGATGCGGGCCGCGCATTGCCGCGGGCTACACCGGCCAGACCACGCCGTTGTCGTTGAGGATGGCGTCCAGCGGCATGTCGTGCGCCTCGGGCTCGAAGTCGTCGAGGTAGCCCACCGTGTAGCCCAGGCCCACCGTGGCGGGGCGCGGCTGCAGCGTGGCGAGCGTGCGGTCGTAGAAGCCGCCGCCGTAGCCCAGGCGGTAGCCGCCGGGCCCGTAGCCCACGCAGGGCACGAACAGCAGCGTGGGCACGATGACCTCGGTGTCCTTGGGCTTGGGGATGCCGTAGGCGTCTTCCTCCATGGGGCAGCCGGGGTACCAGGCGTGGAAGGTGAGGGTCTTGTGCTGCTTGTTCACCACGGGCAGGCCGATGCGGCGCAACTGCGGTTCGTCGAGCAGCTCGCCGTCTTCCTTCCAGCGGTGCAGGGCGGGCAGGGGGTCGAACTCGCCCTTGATGGGCCAGTAGGCGCCGATCACGGTGTCGGGCCGGTTCACGAGCCAGATGCGCATCACGCGCTGCAACTGGTCTGCGCGCTGTAGGCGGTTGGTGAGATTCAGGCGTTGTTCCACCAGGGCGCGCCGCAGGGCTGCTTTGTCCATCACATAATTCCCCCATGATGCATTGGTTGAAGATTCTGACACCGCTTCTGGCTGCGTCGGTGCTGGCAGCGGCTGCGCCCCTTGCGCGGGCGCAGAACCAGGGCGATGACGCCCTGCTCGAGATGCAGCAGGCCTTCCGCAAGGGCGACCGCAAAAAGCTCGCACAGCTGCTGCCGGCCGCGCGCGGCCACGCGCTCGAACCCTGGGCGGCCTACTGGGAACTGCGTGCGCGGCTGGACGAGGCCACGCCGCAGGATGTGCAGGCCTTCTTTGACCGCTATGCGGGCACCTACCAGGAGGACCGCCTGCGCAACGACTGGCTGCTGCTGCAGGGCCAGCGCCGCAACTGGGCGCAGTTTGCCGAGCACCACGCGCACTACCGCATGTCGGACGACCGCGAGGTGCGCTGCTATGCGGCGGTGGTGAGCCTGCTGGACGGCACGGCCGCGCCCACGTTGGCCGACGAGGTGCGCCGCGCCTGGTACAGCCTGCGCGATGCCGACGACGGCTGCACCTATGCGGCCGACCGGCTGTACGGCGCGCGCCAGTTCAAGCCTTTGGATGTGTGGCGCAAGGCGCGCCTGGCCTTGGAGGCCAACCGCCCCCGCGCGGCGCGCAACGCTGTGCAGGTGGTGGCGCCCGAGGCCCTGGGCGAGTTCACCGAACTCACCGGCAACGCGGCTAGATTTCTCGCCAAGCGTTCAGCCAACCCGGCCCGTACGCGCCAGGAGCTTGCCACGCTGGCGCTGATCCGCATGGCCCTGGCGGACCCCGATGTGGCCTTGGACCAGTTCGACGCCCGCTGGGGCGCCTACCTGCTGCCCGAGGCGCAGCACTGGGTGCTGGGTGTGATCGGCAAGCAGATGGCGCTGAGGCTGCAGCCCACGGCCATCCAGGTGTTCGAGCGCGTGAACCGCGACGGGGACCTCAACGACGACCTGCTGGCCTGGAAGGTGCGTGCCGCCCTGCGCGCGGGGCGCTGGAAGACCGTGCTGGGCGCCATCCGCGCCATGGGCGACGAGGCGCGCGCGGACAGCACCTGGGTGTACTGGCGCGCCAAGGCCGAGCTGGCGCTGGCGCAGACGGACGCCGAGCGCGCCCAGGCGCGCCAGCTGTTCGAAGGCATCGCGGGCCAGCGCGGCTTCTATGAGCAGCTCGCGCTCGAGGAACTGGGCCAGCGCGTCACGGTGCCCGCTGCGCCCGCGCCGCTCACGGCCGAGGAAAAGGCTGCCGCGCGCGCCAACCCGGGGCTCAACCGGGCGCTCTACGCCATCTTCATGGGCCTGCGCAGCGAAGGCGTGCGCGAGTGGAACTACACGACCAACCTGCACACGCCGGGCGGCATGAGCGACCGCGAGCTGCTGGCGGCCGCTGACTTCGCGTGCCAGCGCGAGGTGTGGGACCGCTGCATCAACACCAGCGAGCGCACCAAGGGCGTCGTGGACATGGCGCAGCGTTTCCCGACGCCGTTTCGCAGCAGCGTGGTGGAGCGCGCCCAGGGCATCGGGCTCGATCCCGCCTACGTGTACGGCCTGATCCGGCAGGAGAGCCGCTTCGTCATGGATGCCCGCTCGGGGGTGGGCGCCGCGGGCCTCATGCAGGTCATGCCCGCCACCGCGCGCTGGACGGCCCGCAAGATCGGCCTGGCGGGCTTCACGCCCGACCAGATCCACGACCGCGACACCAATATCACGATCGGCACGGCCTACCTCAAGCTCGCGCTCGACGACTTCGACGGCTCGATGCCGCTGGCCGCGGCCGCCTACAACGCGGGGCCGGGCCGCCCGCGCAACTGGCGCAACGGGCCCGTGCTCGACGCCGCAGTCTGGGCCGAGAACGTGCCGTTCACCGAGACGCGCGACTACGTGAAGAAGGTGCTGGCCAACACCACCAACTACGCCGCGCTGCTCACGGGGCTGCCCCAGTCGATCAAGAGCCGCCTGGGAAAGGTGGGGCCGCGCGACGCCGCGCTGCCCGATCCGAGCCGGGAGCTGCCCTGAGCGGCGCTCAGGCGTTGTGCAGCACCTCGTGCTCGCCCGCACCCTCGCGCAGCGCGGCCCCTGAGCGCACGAGGTCGTCGGCCAGTCCGCGCAGCCAGTCCACGCGCGGCTGGCTGTCGAAATGGCGCGCGTGCAGCATGCCGAAGTAGGGCGTGGCCTCGGCCCAGGCCTGGAGCTCGGGCCAGGCGATCCGCTGCCACTCGAGCAGCTTGTACTTGAGCAGCACCTTGGCCGCGTAGAGCGCATGCTTGCGCGGCTCCTGCTGGTAGCCGATCAGCCGCCTGCGCGCGGCGGCGAGGGCACGGGGCGCGTCGGCGAACACAGGGCCGTGGCCCGGGATCACCACGCGCGGCGCGAGCCGCTCGATCAGGTCCAGCGTGGCGCCCACGGCGTCGAAGGCGTCCTCGCCCTCGAGTTCGGGAAAGACCACGCCGAAGCCGTTCTCCCACAGCGCGTCGGCCGAGATCAGCAGCGCGTCGCGCGGCTCGAACAGCACGACGGCATGGGGGTCGTGCCCTGGCGCCGCGTGCACCTGCCAGGCGCGGTCGCCCAGTTCGATGGTGCTGCCGGGCTCGAGCAGGCCGTCCATGCGAAAGCGCGGGCATGCCTGGCCGGTGGGCGTGTAGCTCAGCGCGTACGGGTCCCAGTCGCGCACGGCGGCGGCTTGCCCGGGCGGCACGAGGGTGTGCACGCCCGGCCAGGCTTGCTGCAACGCCGCGTTGCCGCCGCAGTGGTCGCTGTGCAGGTGGGTGTTGAGCACGTGCGCGAGCGGGCGGCCCGCCAGGGCGCTCTCCAGCAGCGCCACGGTTTGCGGGGCGTGGCTGCAGTAGCCTGTGTCGACCACGGCCGTGGACTCGCGCCCCATGAAGAGGATGTTGTTGGCCGACAGCCATCCGCGCTCGAATACGGTGATTTCAGCCGGCAGTGCAAGCAGGTTGGGCTTCATCAGCTATGAAAAAGAGAGTGTAGAGCGGGCGCGCCGCCATGCCGGCGGGCGCCGCCGCTCAGGAGGTCGCCCTCAATTCTCGCCGCAGGATCTTGCCCACGTTGGTCTTGGGCAGATCGTCGCGGAACTCGATGTACTTGGGCCGCTTGTAGCCCGTGAGGTTGTCGTGGCAGTAGCGCGCGAGGTCGTCCTCGGTCAGCGCGGGATCGTTCTTGATCACGAAGACCTTGATGGCCTCGCCTTGTTTCTCGTCGGGGATGCCAATAGCCGCGCACTCCACCACGCCGGGGCACATCGAGATGACCTGTTCGAGCTCGTTGGGGAACACGTTGAAGCCCGACACGAGGATCATGTCCTTCTTGCGGTCGATGATGCGGGTGTAGCCCTCGGCGTCCATGATGCCGATATCGCCCGTGCGCATGAAACCGTCGGCCGTGAAAGCGCGGGCGTTCTCCTCGGGCTGGTTGTAGTAGCCCACCATCACGTTGGGGCCCTTGATGCAGATTTCGCCGCTCTCGCCCAGCGGCAGGCTGCGGCCCTCGTCGTCCTTGATTGCGATCTCGATGCCCGGCAGCGGCAGGCCGATGGTGCCCGAGAACGTGGTGTTGCCCACGGGGTTGTTGGTGCCGATGGCGCAGGTCTCGCTCATGCCCCAGCCCTCGATCATGGTGCTGCCCGTGACCTGCTGCCACTGGCGTGCCGTGCCCTCGGAGGCCGCCATGCCGCCGGCCTGCGATACGCACAGCTGCGAGAAGTCGAGCGCCCTGAACTGCGGGTTCTGCAGGAGCGCGTTGAACAGCGTGTTCACGGCGGGCAGCATGTGGAAGGGGCGCTTTTTGAGCACCTCGACGAACTTCGGGATGTCGCGCGGGTTCGGGATCAGCGTGAGGCTCGAGCCCTGGCGGATCGCGAGCAGGCACAGCGTGAGCGCGAAGATGTGGTACAGCGGCAGCGCCGCGATGCTGTTGGCGCGCGAGAGGTCACCCACCTTGGCGAGCGCGGGCGTGAACCAGGCCTCGGCCTGCAGCGTGGCGGCCACGATGTTGCGGTGGGTCAGCACCGCGCCTTTCGACAGGCCCGTGGTGCCGCCCGTGTACTGCAGGAAGGCGGTGGAGTCGAGCGTGGCCTGGCTGGGCGCGAGCGAGCGCTGGCCGCCCAGCGCCAGCGCCTTCTTGAACGTGACCACCTGGCGTCCGTTCGACAGCGGCAGCTCGTAAGCGGGCACCATCTTGGCGAGGTGGCGCACGGCAAAACTGATCCACTGGCCGTACCAGAGGCCCAGCAGGTCGCCCATGGAGGCGATGCAAACGTGCTTGATTTGCGTGTGTTCGACCACCTCCGCCAGCGTGTGGGCGAAGTTCTCGAGGATCACGATGGCCGTGGCGCCCGAGTCCTTGAGCTGGTGTTCCAGCTCGCGCGCCGTGTACAGCGGGTTCACGTTCACGCAGGTGTAGCCCGCGCGCAGTACGCCGGCCATGGTCACTCCGAACTGCGGCACATTGGGCAGCATGATGGCCACGCGCGCACCCGGCTCCAGGCCCAGGCTCTGCAGCCAGGCTCCCAGCGCGGCTGAAAGGCGGTCGAGCTCGCCATAGCTCATCCAGCGGTCCATGCAGACCGAGAAGGGGCTGGCGGCGTGCTTGCGGAACGATTCCTCGAGCAGATGCGCCACCGAGCGGTACTGCTCGGGAGCGATCTCGTGCGGCACGCCGGGGGGGTAGCTCTTGAGCCAGACTTTTTCCATGCGGGTTCCTCGAAAAGCGCGGTAGCGGAGATGGGCCACGATTGTGGGAGCCCCTCCCGCCAGCGGCTATCGGGCTTGTCCTAGGGTCTGGCGCAGTGCGGTCTCGCAGGTGACAGGGGGCTCCTCGAACAACTGGCGCATGAGGGCGCCCTCCCGTGCGTCGATGGTGGCCAGGAAGTGCTCTATGGCGCCGCGCTCGCGCGCGAGCTGGCCGAAGGTGTCGAAGCCCGCCTCCAGAAAGCGCTGCAGCTCGCCCATGCCGGCCGCGTGCGCCGGGCTGCGCATCATGCGCAGCATCGTGCGCAGCCCAGGCTTGCGCGTGAGTGTGGTGAGGTCGCGGCCCATGGCCAGCACGCGCGCAAGCTGTTCGCGCCGCGCCGCGGGCTGGCCCACGGCGCGCCAGGCCGCCACGTAGCGCGCGGCCTCGTCGCCCGGGGCCGCGGCCCAGGCCTGGCCCATGGCGTGGTCGAGGTGCTCGGTCTGCGCATGCAGCCGGGCCAGCGCCACGGCCGTGTCGACCACGGGCTGGGGGAACAGGGTCTGCAGCGTGCCCGCGATGCGGCCGAACTGCGCGTCGCGCGCCTGGTAGTCGGTGCTGCCGTACAGCTCCTGCAGAAAGAAGCGCGCCGCGCCGGCATGGGGCGGTGTGGACAGCAGGTCGGCATAGGTGCCGCGAAAGCGCTGCGACTGCAGCTCTTTCACGGCATGCACGGCCTGGCGCCATGCGGGCTGGGCCGCGCGCAGCTGGCGCAGCGTGGTCACTTCGGCGATGCAGTGGCGGATGTGTTGGGCCGCGTCCATGGCATTCTTTCAGGGACCGCACAATGCGGAACCACCCCGATTACACAGCACCCCCATGAACGCCCGCTGGCAACAAGCCCTGTCCCTGTCGCTCCTGCTTTGTTCCGTGGCGTGGATGGCCTGGCAGTGGCCGCGCTCGCCGCTCCTCGCCGTGGCGGGGCCGTGCGTTCTGGGGCTGTGGGGGCTCGTGTGGCTGGGGCTGCCGTTTGCGCTCATGCACCGCGTCAACCGTGGCGATCCGGCGCCCCGGGCCCGGGCTGCGCAGGTGCTGCGCGCCTGGTGGGCCGAGGCCTGTCTCGCCACCGTGGTGTTCGGCTGGCGCCAGCCGTTTCGCGCCACGGCCGTGCGCGACTGGCTGCCCGGCCCTGCGCAGGATGGCGCAGTGGCGCCGCGTGGCGTGGTGCTGGTGCATGGCTACCTGTGCAACCGGGGGTTCTGGAACCCCTGGATGGCGGTGCTGCGCGGGCGCGGCCATGCCTTCGCCGCCGTGACGCTGGAGCCCGCGTTCGGCTCCATCGATGCCTATGTCGCCGGCATCGACGCCGCCGTGCGCCGCGTGGCCGCTGCCACGGGACGCGCGCCCGTGCTGGTGTGCCACAGCATGGGCGGGCTGGCGGCGCGCGCCTGGTTGCGCGCCGCGCCGGATGCCGATACGCGCGTGCACCGCGTCCTCACGCTGGGCACGCCGCACGGCGGCACCTGGCTCGCGCGCTGGAGCAGCACGCCCAACGGCCGGCAGATGCGCCTGGGCAGCGACTGGCTGCGCCGGCTCGCGGCCGAGGAGCCGCCGCAGCGCGCAGCCCGCTTCACCTGCTGGTATTCGAATTGCGACAACATCGTCTTTCCCGCCGGGGTGGCGCGGCTCGCGGGGGCCGACAACCGCTTCATCGCGGGCATGGCCCATGTGGAGATGGCGTTCGCCCCCGGCGTGGTGCAAGCCTGCCTGGACGAGATCGCCCGGGACTGACGGGCCCCGCGCGCCCGGGGCCCGGCGTTCAGGCCGGCGTGCGTTCGTTGGCCGCGTATTCGGGCTGGCCGCGCAGGCGCGTGTAGAGCGGCGCGAAGTCCTCTGCCGTGAGGTGGAACAGCTGCTCGAAGCTGTTGATCACGAAGTAGGTCTGCTGGTAAGTGTCGATCTTGTAGCGCGTGCGCATGGTGCGCTCGAGCGAGAGTGGCAGGCGCTGGGGCTCGGGGCTGTGGACTGCGTACTCGAGCTCGCCCGAGGAGCTCAGGATGCCCGCGCCATAGGCCCGCAGGCCGTCTCTTTGCTGAATCAGCCCGAACTCGATCGTGTACCAGTACAGGCGCGAGAGCAGCTCGCAGGCGCCCAGCTGCTGGGCCTTGAGCCCGCCCTCGCCGTAGCGCTGCACGTAGTCCGCGAACACGGGGTTGAACAGCAGCGGCACGTGGCCGAACAGGTCGTGGAAGATGTCGGGCTCGACGATGTAGTCGAACTCCTCGGGCGTGCGGATCCAGTCCGTCACCGGGAACTTGCGGTTCGCCAGCAGCGTGAAGAACGGCACTTCGGGGATGAGCCCCGGCACGGCCACGATCTCCCAGCGCGTGGCGCGGTACAGGCGCTCGTTGATTTCCTCAAAGCGCGGGATGTGGTCCTTCACGCCCAGCGAGGGCAGGGCCGCGATGAACGCATCGCTCGCCAGGCCCGGCAGCAGGGCCGACTGGCGCTCGTAGAGGCGCCGGTAGGTATCGTGGTCGGCGGCCGTGTAGGCCGCGTAGTTCTGCGCGCAGGTGTAGTCGTCGGCGGCGCGGCTGTAGTCGCCGCGCGGCGGGCGGCTGGATTGTCCATAGACCACGGGTGTCTGTCCCATGTTGTGCTCCTTTTCGCACCGCGGCAATCCAGGGCCTGCCAAGCACCCTGGCTGGCGGCTTATTCGATTTTGATCTTCGCGGCCTTGATAAGAAAGCCGTACTTGCTGTGTTCCGCGCGCACGAAGCGCGAGAACCCGTCGAGGCTCAGTTCCTCGGGCGTGATGCCCATCTTCTTGAATTTCTCCTTGCCCGCTGGAGACTGCATCGCGGCGCTGAAAGCGCCGGCGTAGCGCTGCGCATCCGCGTCGGGCAGCGACGCGGGTGCAAACAGGCCGAACCAGGTCACCACGTTGAAGCCCTGGATTTCGTCGTTGATGCTGGGCACGTTGGGCAGCGATTCGTCGCGGCCCAACGAGGTGACGCCCAGCGCCTTGAGCTTGCCGGCCTGGATCAGCGGCAGCGACGAAGCGAGGTTGTCGAACACCAGATCCACCTGCTGTGCCTGCAGCGCCTTGAGCGCGGGGCTCGACCCCTGGAAGGGATGATGGGCCATGCGCGTATTGGTCAGCGACTTGAACATCTCGGCCGCGATGTGGCCGATGCTGCCGTTGCCGCCCGAGCCGTACTGGAGCTGATCGGGGTGCGCCTTGAGGTACTTCACCAGGTCCGTTGTGGTGCCGATGTTCAGGCGCGTGGCCTGCTCGGCATTCATCACGAGCACGTTGGGCGTGCGCGCCACGAGGACCAGGGGTTTGAAGTCCTTGATCGGGTCGTACGGAAAGCGCTTGTACAGCCAGGGGTTCACCGCGTGCGTGGCCACGGCGCCCATCAACACCATGTTGGCGGTCTTGGCCGCCTTGGCCACCAGGTCCGCACCCGTGCCGCCGCCCGCGCCCGGCTTGTTCTCCACGGCGATCGGGCCCAGCTGGGCGCTGGCGCCCGCCGCCAGGATGCGCGCCGAGGTGTCGAGCGGGCCGCCGGCCGGGTAGGGCACGACCAGGGCCATCGGGGCCAGGGAGTTCTGGGCCTGGGCTGCCAGGGTCACGCAGGAGAGCAAGGCACTGAGCAGGTAGTCGCGGCGGCGCACGGTTCGCACTATGGGTTCCTCGAGGAGTTCAAAACCGGCGCAGTATAGAGATCGTGGTGGGGTGTCTTGTGCGTTGCAGCAAGGGCAGCGTCAAAGCACGCCGCGGCGCATCTGGTCCAGTTCGATGCTCTCGAACAGTGCCTTGAAGTTGCCGTTGCCGAAACCGTCGTCGCCCTTGCGCTGGATGAACTCGAAGAAGATCGGGCCCAGCTGGTTCTCGCTGAAGATCTGCAGCAGGATGGCATCTTTCTTGCCATCGATGAGGATCTTGCGCTGGTGCAGCGCCTCCACGCTCTCGCCATGGCCGGGAATGCGCTTGTCGATGAGCTCGTAGTACGTGTCGATGGTGTCGAGCAGGCGCACGCCGTTGGCGCGCAGGCTGTCCACGGTGGCGTAGAGGTCGTTAGAGCCCATGGCGATGTGCTGGATGCCCTCGCCCTTGTACATGTCGAGGTATTCCTGGATCTGGCCGGGCTTCTCCTTGCCTTCCTCGTTGATCGGGATGCGGATCTTGCCGCAGGGGCTGGTCATGGCCTTGCTCTTGACGCCCGTGACCTGGCCCTCGATGTCGAAGTACCTGATCTCGCGGAAGTTGAACAGGCGCTCGTAGAAGTCGGCCCACTCGGCCATGCGGCCGCGGTGCACGTTGTGCGTGAGGTGGTCGATGTAGGTCAGGCCATGGCCCACGGGGTTGAGCGCTTCTTGCGCGCTCACGCCCGGCAGGGGCTCGAAGTCCACGTCGTAAAAGCCGATGTTGCCGATGTCGCCGGGCTGTGCGCCGCCCTTGCCGCGCCAGCGGTCCACAAAATAGATCAGGCTGTCGCCAATGCCCTTGATGGCCGGGATGTTCAGTTCGCCAGGGCCCGCCTTGCCGGCATAGCCCCAGGCGCCCAGCGATACGGCGCGCTCGTAGGCGGCCTTGGCGTCGTGCACGCGGAAGGCGATGGCGCAGACGCTGGGGCCATGCAGGCGCGCGAAGCGCTGTGCGAACGAGTCGGGCTCGGCATTAATGATGAAGTTGATCTCGCCCTGGCGGTAGAGCAGCACGTTCTTGTGGCGGTGGCGGGCCACGGCCTTGAACCCCATGCTTTCGAACACCTTGCCCATGGCCTGCGGATCGGGGGCCGCATATTCGATGAATTCGAAACCGTCCGTGCCCATGGGGTTGTCCCAGGCGCCGGTTTCCTGCGCAACGGACGTGGGTAATGCAGCGTTCATGGTGTCTCCAGCCAAAAATTGAGGTGTGTCATGCACTGTAGGGGCGGCGCCCCTCATGTTTCCGGCGAATTCCGCAGGAGTGGGATTGCATTTGCAAAAAAATTGCGACGCATCAATGCGATCTGCAGAGATATGGCGCTTGGAGTGGTGGTGGTCGCGAATGCCTGCATGTCCGTAGAATCACGCGCCATGAGCGGTATCAATGCACTCGACAAGCTCGACCGGGCCATCCTGCGCCGGCTGCAGGACAACGGGCGTGAAACCTACGACGTGATCGGCGAGCAGGTTGGCCTGTCGCCGAGTGCGGTGCTACGCCGGGTCAAGCGGCTCGAGGAAAGCGGGGTCATCGGCCGGTATGTGGCCCTGGTGCAACCCGAGGCCGTGGGGCTGGGGCTCACGGCCTACCTGAACGTGCGTCTGGAAAAGCACACCGAGAGCCACAAGCGCAATCCCATGGACCTGTTCCGCGCGAGCGTGCAGACCTGGCCCGAGGTCGTGGAGTGTGCGGCCCTCACGGGTGAGATGGACTACCTGCTGCGCGTGGTGGTGGCCGACATGGCGCACTACAGCCGCTTCATCATGGACACGCTGCTCAAGCACCCGAGCGTGCAGGACTGCAAGACCAGCTTTGTGCTCGACCGGGTCAAGGCCACCACGGCAGTCCCCGTGTAAATCCCATGGCGGGGTGCGCCCGCCCCTGTCACGCTTGTCTTCGCACCCGTTTCCGGCGGCCCTGGCCCCGGCGGAGTGCGGGCCGTTTTTCGCCTGGTTTTTGATGGGGCTCACTAATTTTGTTGCATTGCAGCAAAAGTGCTTGGAGAAATCAGGGAAAACCCTTAAATTCTTGCCCATGATGATCGCCACCAAAGACTGGTTCAGGGCCTCCTGGGATGCCGGGCGCGACTGGTTGCGCCCGACAGTGGGTGGCCATTCTCACCACCATGAAAACAAGCCGCTTATGCCGCTGATGGTGCCTATCCGTTCCCTGGGACCTTCCTACCGCGAGCGCATTGCCGCGCACCTGTTGCAGCTTGAGCCCGCGGATCGCTATCTGCGTTTTGGCTACGCCGCCAACGACGAGCAGGTGCGCCGCTATGTGGACCAGCTCGACTTCGAGCGCGACGACATTTTCGGCATCTACAACCGCCGTCTTGAACTCATCGCGATGGCGCACCTCGCGTTCTCGGGTCATCCCGACCACAAGAACTGCGCCGAGTTCGGTGTGTCCGTGCTCAAGAAGGCCCGCGGCCGCGGCTTCGGCGCGCGCCTGTTCGACCGCGCGATCATGCATGCCCGCAACCAGGGCGTGAACATGGTGTTCATCCACGCCCTGTCGGAGAACACCGCCATGCTGCGTATCGCGCGCAACGCCGGTGCCACGGTGCAGCGCGACGGCTCCGAATCGGAGGCCTACCTCCAGCTGCCGCCCGCGAACCTCGACTCGCGCATGACCGAGATCGTCGAGCAGCACTTCGCCGAGGTGGACTACACGCTCAAGAAGCAGGCCAAGCAGTTCTGGGATTTCCTGGCCGGCGTGCAGGAGATCCGCCAGGGCGTGCGCAACGCGCGCCACCAGTCGGCCGAATAAAAAAGGCGGCGCCGGTGCGGGCGCCTTGCGGATAGCGGTGCGGGTTTGTCATGCCAATCCGCTATCCTAGGAGCCTGTTTCACTACCGCACGTCCTGCGTTCCACGACAGTGTCAGACCCCCACCCTGCGCGCTCCTCCGAAAGGGAGGACAAGCGTACCTTCCTGCAGAAAGTCGTCGAGTTCATCCATCCCGGGCCCGATTCCAAGGATGAGCTGATCGAGACCCTGGCCGAGGCCGAGGACAACGAGGTCATCGGCACGGAGTCGCGCGTGATGCTCGAGGGTGTGATCCGCATGGCCGACATGACGGCCGGCGACGCAATGGTGGCGGCGCCGCGCATGGACCTGGTGAATATCGACGCGCCGTTCGAAGAGCTGCTGAACCTGGTGATCAACACCGCGCATTCGCGGTTCCCGGTGTACCAGGGCGAGCGGGAGAACATCATCGGTATCCTCATGGCCAAGGACCTGCTCAAGCTGCAGCGGGCGCCGGGCCTGAACATCCGCGCGCTGCTGCGACCGGCCACCTTCGTGCCCGAGAGCAAGGGCCTGAACGACTTGCTGCGAGAGTTCCGCGGCAACCGCAACCATCTGGCCATCGTGATCGATGAGTTTGGCCGCGTGGCGGGCCTCATCACGATCGAGGACGTGCTCGAGCAGATCGTGGGCGAGATCGAGGATGAGTTCGACATCCCTGAGGACGAGGGCGACATCTTCGGCCTGGCCGACCACACCTACCGCGTCTCGGGCGACACGCCCGTGGAGCGGGTGTCCGAAGCTTTCGGCGCGCAGATCCGCAGCAGCGACCCCGACGAGGCGTTCGACACCATCGGCGGCCTCATCGCGCATGAGATGGGCCATGTACCCAAGCGCGGCGAGCAGGTCGAGATTGCGGGCCTGCACTTCGTCGTGCTGCACACCAAGGGCGGCGCCGTGCGCTGGTTCAAGGTGTCGCCTGCGGGCGAAGCCGAGGCTAGCGCGGCCTGATGCGGTCCTGGCTGCGCGCGGGCCCTCAGGCCCTGGCGATCGGTGCGGCGGGCATCGCCCAGGCGCTTGCACTGGCCTGGCCCGGCTCCGGGCAGCCGCTGTGGTGGCTGCAGATGCTCTCCCTGGCCGTGTTCGCGCGGTTGCTGCTGGGCAGTACCAGCGCGCGCGGGGCGGCGCTGCGCGGCTGGGGCTTCGCCACGACCTGGCTCGTGGGCACGTTCTGGTGGCTGTTCATCTCCATGCACACCTACGGCGGACTCGCGGCGCCGCTGGCCGCGCTGGCCGTGCTTGCGCTTGCGGCGTTCCTGGCGGGGTATTACGCCCTCGCTTCCTGGTTTTTTTGGCGGATGGTGCACACGTGGCGGGCATTTAATGCTCTGCTTTTTGCAGCAGTGTGGCTGCTGGCGGAACTGGCCCGCGGGGTGCTGCTGACGGGCTTTCCGTGGGGGGCGGGTGGCTATGCCCATGTCGACGGGCCCCTGGCCGCGCTCGCGCGCTGGGGTGGCGTGTATAGCATCGGTTTCGTGGCTGCGGGCTTGGCGATGCTGCTGGCCCAGGTGCGCGCCAGCGATCTGCGCAGCAGGCGTGCGTGGCTGGGAGCGGGCGCGGTGGCGCTGGTGCTCGCTGGTGCGGCGCTCGACCGGCATTGTGCCGTCGGGCTGTGCCAGGCGCCGGTGCAGCGGCCCGAACGCCTGAGCCTGGCGCTGCTGCAGGGCAATATCCCGCAGGACGAGAAGTTCCAGCCCGGCTCGGGCATTCCGATCGCGCTGGCCTGGTATGGCAGCGAGTTGCGCGCCGCGCAGGCGCAGCTCGTGGTGGCGCCCGAGACGGCCGTGCCGCTGCTGCCCCAGCAGCTCGTGCCGGGCTACCTCGAAGGGCTGCAGGCGCGCTACACGCGGGCCGATGGGCGGCAGGCCGCGCTCGTGGGCATTCCGCTGGGCGACCAAGAGCGGGGCTATACCAACTCGGTGGTCGGCTGGTCGCCCCGGCAGATCGAGCCCTACCAGTACGACAAGCACCACCTTGTGCCGTTCGGGGAGTTCATTCCGCCCTTCTTCAAGTGGTTCACCGAGATGATGAACATTCCACTGGGCGACTTCAACCGCGGCGCCGTGGGCCAGCCGTCCATGGTGTGGGCGGGCCAGCGCATCGCGCCCAACATCTGCTACGAGGACCTGTTCGGCGAGGAACTGGGCGCGCGGTTCGTTGACCCTGCGCAGGCACCAACCATCTTCGTGAACTTCAGCAACATCGGCTGGTTCGGCGACACGCTGGCGATCGATCAGCACCTGGCGATCAGCCGCATGCGGGCGCTGGAGTTCGAGCGCCCCATGGTGCGCGCCACCAACACGGGCGCCACGGTGGTGATCGACCATCGCGGCGTGGTCACGCACCGCATGCCGGCGGTGACGCGCGGCGTGCTGCTCGGAGAGGTCGAGGGGCGCACGGCGCTCACGCCGTTCGCGCGCTGGGTATCGCGCCTGGGGCTCGCGCCGCTGTGGGGTCTGGGGGCGCTGGTCGTCGTGACGGCCCTGTGGCGCCGGCGTTTAGGCCGCGCCGGAATTTGATCCATCTCAGCCTGGCCGAGTGGCTCGGCGGGTCTTTTGGCGGCATTGTCGCGCGCGCGCCACGCCTTGCTTCGATAATGTACGCCTGCAACGGGGTGAGGTGGCGGGAATCCGCGCGCCGAGCCCAGCGATAACGAGGCGGCTGGGCCCGCCCATCTGGAGCACGACTGACAATGGCTGAATCCTTTTCGTACGAACAACTGATCGCCTCGGGCGAGGGCCGGTTGTTCACCCCGGACAGTGGGCGCCTGCCCCTGCCCCCCATGCTGATGTTCGACCGCATCACCCACATTGACAGCGACGGCGGTGCGCATGGGCTCGGAAAGATCGTGGCCGAACTCGACGTCAAGCCCGATCTGTGGTTTTTCGCCTGCCACTTTCAGGGCGATCCGGTCATGCCGGGCTGCCTGGGGCTCGACGCCATGTGGCAGCTCATCGGCTTCTACCTGACCTGGCTGCGCCTGCCGGGCCGCGGCCGCGCGCTGGGCGCGGGCGAAGTCAAATTCACGGGCGAGGTAGGCCCGGACGTCAAACTCGTGACATACGAGATTGATATCAAGCGCGTGATCAAGCGCAAGCTCAATATGGCCATCGGCGATGCACGCCTGCTGGCCGATGGCAAGGAAATCTACGTGGCCAATGACCTGCGCGTGGGCCTGTTCCTGCGCGAGGGCGAAGGCAAGGAAGCGGCATGACCAAGAAGCGGGTGGTGATCACGGGCACGGGCATCGTCTCGTGCATTGGCAATGACCTGGCCACGGTGGAGGCGTCGCTGCGCGCAAGCCGCTCAGGCATCCGCGCCATGCCCGCGTTCATCGAACTGGGCCTGCGCAGCCAGGTGGCGGGCATTCCGGACATCAACCTCGAGGAGCGCATCGACCGCAAGCAGCTGCGCTTCATGGGCGATGCGGCAGCCTACGCGCACATCGCGCTCACCGACGCGATCGCGCAGGCAGGCCTCGCGCCCGAGCAGGTGAGCCACCCGCGCACGGGCCTCATCATGGGCTCGGGTGGCGGCTCGCCAGCTAACCAGATCGAGGCTGCCGACACGCTGCGCAGCAAAGGCATCCGCCGCGTGGGGCCGTACCAGGTCACGCGCTGCATGAGCTCTACGGTGTCGGCCTGCCTGTCGACCAATTTCGGCATCAAGGGCATCAACTACTCGATCACCTCGGCCTGCAGCACGTCGGCGCACTGCATCGGCGCGGCTGCGCAGCAGATCGCCTGGGGCATGCAGGACGTGATGTTCGCGGGCGGTGGCGAGGAGCTGTCCTGGGGCATGGCGCTGCTGTTCGACGGCATGGGCGCTATGTCGAGCAAGTACAACGAAACGCCCGAGAAGGCCTCGCGCGCTTACGACGCGAACCGCGACGGCTTCGTGATCGCGGGGGGCGGCGGCGCCGTGGTGCTCGAGAGCCTCGAGCATGCGCAGGCGCGTGGCGCCACCATCCTCGGCGAAGTCGTGGGCTTTGGTGCAACGAGCGACGGCGAGGACATGGTCGCCCCCTCGGGCGACGGCGCCATCGCCTGCATGCGCCAGGCCATCGAGGGCCTGGACGGCCCCATCGACTACATCAACACCCATGGCACTTCCACGCCCGTGGGCGACGTGCCCGAGCTGCGCGCTATCCGCGAAGTGTTCGGCAGCGCCATCCCGCCGTTCTCGTCCACCAAGTCGCTCACGGGCCACTCGCTGGGCGCCACGGGCGTGCAGGAAGCGATCTACTGCCTGCTGATGCTGCAAAAGGGTTTCATCGCGGGCTCGGCCAACGTCGAAACGCCCGACCCTGCGGCCGAGGGCATGCCGCTCGTCACCACCACGCGCGACGCGCCCCTGCGCCAGGCGCTGTCCAACAGCTTCGGCTTCGGCGGTACCAACGCATCCCTGGTGCTGCGCCGTTGGGAGTGAGCTGACGCCCCCTCGCCGCAGGGGGCGTTTCAGGAGAGCACCTCGCGCAGCAGCGCCGGCAGCATGGCGAGCATGCGCGTGGCGTGCAGCCCGGGCGGGAAGGTGCGCGCGTGGTAGCTGTAGAGCGACATGGGCGGCAGCTCGTGCAGTTCCTGCGCCACCATCTGCGCGGGGTCCAGCCGCGTGGCTGTGAGGAAGTCCACCACGGTCCAGCCCATACCCAGGCGCACGAGCTCCAGCGCCAGGCGCGAGGTCTGCACCTGGATGCCGGGCCCCTCGGGCGCATGCAGGCGCTGGGCCAGCTCGTCGATGGAGTGTCGCATGGGGTCGTCCCCCACAAGGCGGATCACAGGCACCCGCGCCAGGCGCGCAGCGGGCGTGCCCGCGCGCGGCGCGCGCGACCACACCGACTGCGCTACGGCAAGGTACATGCGCCCGCTCACGAGCAGGTCGCTTGCGACCATCGGGTGGGGATGCTTGTAGAACCCGAGGCCGAAGTCCACACTGCGTGTGAGCAGGGCCTGCGTCATCTGGTCCTGGTGGATGGTGCGCACCTCTACGCCGACCTGCGGATGCTGCTGCGCATGGCGCTGCAGCAGGCGCGGCAGGAACTCGTGGGAGACGGCGGGAATCGCTGCGAGCCGCACCTCGCCGCCGTCGCGGGCGCCGAGGTTGCGCGCGGTGCGCTGCAGTGATTCGAGCTGGCGGTGGATGCTGCCCGATTCCGTGGCGAGCACCTGGGCTTCGGGCGTGGGCGTAAGGCCAGAGGGGCCGCGCAGGAACAGGCGGTAGCCGAGCTGCAGCTCGGTATGGGCGATGGCCTTGCTCACGGCTGAGGGCGTCACGCACAGCAGCCGCGCGGCCGCGCTCATGTTGCCGGTCTGCAGGACGGCCTGGAACACTTCGAGTTGCCGCAGGTTCATGACGATGGGTGTGAGTTGAATTCACAAGGTGCGGCCAATTATTCCGCAGAGGTGTGCATCAATGTCTCATAGCATGCGGCACCGCCCACTTGATGGGGCGGTGGGCGGCCGGCCCGACGGGCTGCTCCGCCATCACCAAAGACAACATCCTTTCGGAGACTGATTCCATGTCGACCACTTTTGCCGCCCCCGCCCGCTGGCTTGCGGGCCTGCTGCTGTCCGCAGCGTCCGCCGTGGCCCTGGCCCAGGCAGCCAAGCCCCATGTCGTCGTGCTCGCCACGGGCGGCACCATCGCGGGCGCGGGCGCCTCGGCCGCCAACAGCGCTACCTATGCTGCCGCCAAGGTGCCTGTGGACAAGCTGCTTGCGGGCTTGCCCGAGCTGTCCAACGTCGCCCGCGTGTCGGGCGAGCAGGTGTTTCAGATCGCTTCCGAGAGCTTTACCAACGAGCATTTGCTCAAGCTCGGCCAGCGCGTCTCGGCCCTGGTCAAGCAGCCCGACGTGGACGGCATCGTGGTCACGCATGGCACCGACACGCTGGAGGAAACGGCGTACTTCCTGAACCTCGTGGTGCATACCGCCAAGCCCATCGTGGTGGTGGGTTCGATGCGCCCGGGTACGGCCCTGTCGGCCGACGGCGCGCTCAACCTCTATGACGCCGTGAGCGTGGCTGCGAGCAAGGATGCCGGCGGCAAGGGAGTGCTCGTGACCATGAACGACGAGATCCAGAGCGGCCGCGACGTGAGCAAGACCATCAACATCAAGA